>JACPCH010000055.1 GCA_016179875.1 Candidatus Rokuibacteriota bacterium
TCGGGATCAGCTTGATGATCTCGGGCGCGATCGCCTCGGGGAAGGTGACCTCGGGGATCCCGTACTGCTGCGACAGGAAGTGGACCAGCTGCTCCTCGGTGAGGAGGCCGAGTCGGATCAGGATCTCTCCGAGCTTTTCCCCCGTGCGCTTCTGCTCGGCGAGCGCCCGGTCGAACTGCTCCTGGGTGACGAGGCCCTCGGCGAGGATGAGGTCGCCGAAGCGCCGGCCGACCGGGGCCTGCTGGCCCTGGCCCGTGCGGCCGGTCAGCGTGACGGACGCCTTGGTCTCGCGGACCTCGGTCCGCCCCGTCTCGAACAGCCGCGTGATCTCGGATCGCTTGACCGTCGCCATGTCGTGACCCGCGCGGTTGAATCGCAAACCGGATGCCAGCCGTGATGCCGGGCTGATTGCGCTCTAACCATCGGTAAAACAAGCACTCCGCAATTTGTCGGAATGGCAGGTCCCCGGCCGTCGGCCAATTTACGCACACCGTGGCAACTTTCGTTTCGCTCGGCTAGACTCCCTGCCGTGACCCTCCCGCTCGAAGGCGTCGTCGTCGCCGACCTCACCCAGAACGTCGCGGGTCCGTTCTGCACCCAGATCCTGGGGGACATGGGCGCCGCGGTGATCAAGGTCGAGCGCCCGGGACGGGGCGACGACGCACGGGCCTGGGCGCCGCCCTTCTGGGGCGCCGAGAGCGCGGCGTTCATGGCCATGAACCGCAACAAGAAGAGCCTGGCGCTCGACGTCAAGCGCGAGGGCGGGCTCGAGGTCCTGAAGCGGCTGGTGGCGCGCGCCGAGGTGTTCGTGCAGAGCCTGCGCGCGGGCGCCGTCGCCGAGCTCGGGCTCGACTTCGCGGCCGCCGCCGCCCTCAACCCGCGCCTGGTCTACTGCTCGGTCACCGCCTACGGCGCGCGCGGCCCGCTCGCCGACCGGCCGGGGTACGATCCGCTCATGCAGGCCTACGGGGGGCTCATGTCGGTGAACGGCCACCCCGGCCAGGAGCCGGCGCGCGTGGGCACGTCCATCGTCGACATGGGCACGGGCATGTGGGCCGCGCTCGGCATCGTCGCCGCCCTCCGCCAGCGCGACGCGACCGGCCGCGCCGTGGAGGTGACGGCGGCGCTCTTCGAGACGGCGCTGATGTGGGTGTCCTACCACGCGATGGGCTACCTCGGCTCGGGCGAGGTCCCGCAGCCGCAGGGCTCGGGCACCGCGATGATCGCACCCTACCAGGCGTTCCCGACGGCCGACGGCTACGCGATGATCGCCGCCGGCTCCGACGCGCTCTACGGGCGGCTCGCGCGCGCGCTGGGCGCGCCCGGCCTGGCCGACGACCCGCGCTTCGCCGACAACCCTTCGCGCGTGCGCCACCGCGCGGCGCTCGTCGAGGCGCTCGCCGCCCGCACGCGCGAGCTGAAGACCGTGGAGCTGCTGGAGCGGCTGCGGGCCGCCGGCGTGCCGAGCGCGCCGATCCTGACGGTGGACGCCGTCCTCGAGGAGCCGCAGACCCGGGCGAGCGGCATGCTCGTCGCCGCGCCGCACCCGCGCCTGCCCGACTACCGGAGCATCGGCCTGCCGATCCTCTGGGACGGCGCGCGCCCCGAGGTGCGCCGCGTACCGCCGCGGCTCGGCGAGCACTCGGCCGACGTCCTCACCTGGCTCGGCTACACGCTCGACGACATCCGCGCGCTCCGCGCCAAAGGAGTGATCGAATGACCGCGACCTACCGGCACCTGCTGGTCGAGCGTGGGGCCGGCGGCCACGTGGTGACCGTCGTCCTGAACCGCCCCGAGCAGATGAACGCGATGAACACGGCGATGGGCGAGGACCTCCTGGCCTGCTTCGAGGGGCTCGCCCGCGACGGCGACGCGCGCGCCGTCGTCTTCACCGGCGCCGGCGAGAAGGCCTTCTGCGCGGGCGGCGACCTCAAGGAGCGTCACGAGATGACGGACGAGGTGTGGCGGGCCCAGCACGTCATCTTCGAGCGGGGCGCGTTCGCCATCCTCCGGTGTCCGGTGCCGGTGATCGCGGCGGTCGAAGGCTTCGCGCTCGCCGGCGGGTGCGAGCTGGCGGTGCTGTCGGATTTCATCGTGGCCGGCGAGACGGCGGTCTTCGGGGTGCCCGAGACGACGCTCGGGATTTTCCCGGGCATCGGCGGCACCCAGCTCCTGCCGCGCATCCTGGGCGCGCCGCTCGCCAAGGAGCTGATCTTCACCGGGCGCCGGATGAAGGCCGACGAGGCCAAGGCCGCGGGGCTCGTGAACCACCTGGTGCCGGCGGGCCAGGCGCGCGCCAAGGCCCTCGAGCTCGCGCAGACCATCGCGCGGAACGGGCCGATCGCCGTCCGGCAGGCGAAGAAGGCGATCGCCTACGGGCTCGAGACCGACCTCGACACCGCGATGATCCTGGCGATCGAGGCGTACAATGCCACCGTGGTGACGGAGGACCGGCTCGAGGGCGTCCGCGCCTTCAACGAGAAGCGCAAGCCGCAGTTCAGAGGGAAATGACGATGGCCAGCATCAACCTCGCGCTCACCGACGAGCAGCGCGCCCTCCGGGCGGGCGTGCTCGACGTCTGCAAGCGGTACCCCGGCGAGTACTGGCGCGACCTCGACGCCCGGCGCGAGTACCCGGACAAGTTCGTCACCGAGCTGACCCAGGCCGGCTACCTGGCGGCGCTCATCCCTCAAGACTACGGGGGCGCGGGCCTCGGCATCCGCGAGGGCGGCCTGATCCTCGAAACGATCAACTACTCGGGCGGCAACGCGGCGGCCTGCCACGCCCAGATGTACATCATGGGCACGGTGCTCCGGCACGGCTCGGAGGCCCAGAAGCGGCAGTACCTGCCGAAGATCGCGACGGGCGAGCTGCGCCTGCAGGCCTTCGGCGTGACCGAGCCGAACTCGGGCTCGGACACCACGAAGCTCCAGACCACCGCGGTGCGCAAGGGCGACCGGTACGTCGTCAACGGCCAGAAGATGTTCATCTCGCGCGTGCTCCAGTCCGACCTGATGCTGCTGCTGGCGCGCACGACCCCGGTGGACCAGCTGAAGCGCAAGACGGACGGCCTCTCCGTCTTCCTCATCGACATCCGCGGCCTCCAGGGGTTCGAGGTCCGGCCGCTCCGGATGATGATGAACCACTCGACCAACGCGCTCTTCTTCGACAACGTCGAGATCCCGGCCTCGAGCCTCATCGGCGAGGAGGGCCGCGGCTTCGCCTACATCCTCGACGGCATGAACGCCGAGCGCATCCTGGTGGCCTCCGACTCGCTCGGCGACGCGCGCTGGTTCGTCGAGAAGGCCGTGGCCTACTCGAACCAGCGCGTCATCTTCGGCCGGCCGATCGGCGCCAACCAGGGCGTGCAGTTCGCGATCGCCAAGGCGCACATCGCGATCGAGGCCGCCCAGCTCATGCGCGACAAGGCCGCGGCGCTGTTCGACGCCGGCGAGCCGTGCGGCGGCGAGGCGAACATGGCCAAGTACCTCGGCGCCGAGGCCGCCTGGGACGCGGGCAACGCCTGCATCGACTGCCACGGCGGCTACGGCTACGCCGAGGAGTACGACGTCGAGCGCAAGTTCCGCGAGTGCCGGCTCTACAAGACCGCGCCCATCAACAACAACCTCGTGCTCGCCTACGTCGGCGAGCACGTGCTCGGGATGCCGCGCTCGTACTGACGTCGGGCTCACGTCCGCTCCTCACGCCGCCTGGAGAGCGCAGTGGAGATCTAACTGGCTGTAAATCAGCCATTCGATGGTTGATATTCAGCCAATAGAGGAATACGCTCTCCCCCACAGATGTTTGAGCGTCACACGACCCCCCGGCTCCTGGCGGCGCTCCGCACCCGACCCGTCGTCCTCGTCAACGGGCCGAGGCAGGCGGGCAAGAGCACTCTGGCGCGCTGGATCGCCGAGGGGCCTCACCAGGCGACCTACGTGACCTTCGACGACGCGGTGACTCTGGCCGCAGCCCGGAACGACCCCGGGGGCTTCCTCGACGCCAGGACCGGGAACCTCGTCCTCGACGAGGTGCAGAAGGTCACGGACCTCTTTCCCGCCATCAAGCTCCGCGTGGACCGGGACCGGAGGCCCGGGCGCTTCCTCCTGACGGGATCCGCCGATGTCCTCTTGCTGCCGAACCTGTCCGAGTCCCTCGCCGGCCGCGTGGAGATCCACACCCTGTGGCCGCTCTCGCAAGGGGAGATCGAGGGCGTGCGCGAAGGCTTCATCGACGCCGTCTTCGGCGAAGGCGCCCTGCCGCTCGACATCGAGCCGGAGCCATGGCCCTCGCTCGTAGAGCGGATCGTCCGCGGCGGCTACCCCGAGGTGGTCGGCGGGCCGAAGGGGCTGGACCGCGAGGAGTGGTTCCGTGCCTACGTCACCACCATCCTGCAACGCGAGATCCGTTCGATCTCCGAGGTCGCGGGGCTGACCGCCCTGCCCGACCTCCTCATGGTCCTCGCGGCGCGCGCCACCGGGCTCGTCAACTACGCGGAACTCTCGCGCAGCACGACGCTGCCGCAGACCACGCTCAAGCGCTACATGGCGCTCTTACGGCTCATCTTCATCGTCGAGACGCTCCCCGCCTGGCTCGTCAACACCAGCCAGCGGCTCATCAAATCGCCCAAGCTCCTGCTCACGGACACCGGCCTCCTGACGCACCTGCGCGGCCACGCCGCCGAGTCGCTCCTGACCCGGCGTGATCTCGTCGGGCCGCTGCTCGAGACCTTCGTCGCCGCGGAGCTGCGCAAGCAGGCCGGCTGGAGCCGGACTCGTCCGGCGCTCCACCACTTCCGCACGACCGAGGGTCGGGAGGTGGACATCGTGCTCGAAGCGCGCACCGGGCGCCTCGTCGGCATCGAGGTCACCGCCAGCGCCACGCCCGGCGCGGCCGACTTCAAGTCGCTCGCGCTGCTCGCCGAGGTCGCCGGCAAGCGCTTCCACCGCGGCATCCTGCTCTACACCGGCACGCAAGCCGTCCCCTTCGGCGAGAACCTCTTCGCGCTTCCGGTGAGCGCCCTCTGGCGCGTGGCCTCGGAGCAGGCCAGGGCCGCCTGATGCACCTGATGGCACCCCTCGCCGAGGTGGACCGCGTCAGCGTCACGACCGTGGTCGATAACTACATCGACACGCTCCGCCAGGACGAGAAGGTCGCCCGGCGCTTCAGCGCCTTCGTCGCCCGCCAGATGCCCGACCTCCGCGCCGAGCACGGCCTGGCGCACTGGGTCGAAATCGCGCGCGGCGCGGCGACGACGCGGATCGTGTTCGACTTCGGCTCCACCGCCGCGAGCATGACCCACAACGTCCGCGCTCTCGGCCTCGACGCCGCGCGGCTGGACGCGCTCGCGCTCAGCCACGGCCACTGGGACCACTGGGGCGGCCTCGGCGGGTTCCTGCAGGCCTACCGGCGCGGCATGCGGCGCGACCTCGTCTTCTACGCCGGCGCGGACCACTTCCTGCCGCGCTGGAACCAGCGGGGCGACGACCGCGTCTCGATGGGCCGGCTCTACCGCGAGGAGATCGAGCGCTACGACGTCCGGGTCGAGCTGGTGACGGCGCCGACGCTGGTCGCCGACGGCGTGCTGCTCTCCGGCGAGATGCACGCCCGGGAGGACTTCGAGACCATCCCCGACAACCTCAAGGTCGAGCGCGACGGGCGCCTCGAGCCGGACCCGTTCATCGGCGAGCAGACCCTGATCGCCAACGTCCGCGGCCGCGGCCTCGTGGTGGTGACCTCGTGCTCCCACCGCGGCGTCATCGGGATCTGCCGGAACGCGGCGCGCATCGCCGGCGTTTCCAAGATTCACGCCGTCGTGGGCGGCTTCCACCTGAGCGGCCTGTCCGACGAGCGCGTGACGCGGGTCGTGGACGCCTTCCACCAGCTCGGCGTGGAGTACGTGGTGCCGCAGCACTGCACGGGCATCGAGGCGATCGCGACGCTCCGCCAGCGGCTGCCGGGCGAGCTCGTGGTCAGCTCGGTGGGCAGCACGTTCACCTTCGCCGCGTAGGCGGATCGCTTCATTCTCCGCCGTGCTAGAGTCTTGGACCACCCGGGGAGGGGCCATGAAGCTGCCGGAGCACGTGACGATCTGCGAGGTCGGGACCCGCGACGGGTTCCAGATCGAGCCCGACTTCATCCCGACCGAGCGGAAGATCGAGGTCGTGAACCTCCTGTCCGACGCGGGGGTGCCCCGGATCGAGGTGACCTCGTTCGTGCACCCCAAGGTCGTGCCGGCGCTCCGCGACGCCGAGGCGGTCATGGCGGGCATCCGGCGGCGGCCGGGCACGCGCTACGCCGCGCTCGTCCCGAACGACAAGGGCGCCGTCCGCGCCGTGGACGCCGGCGTGGACGCCATCCACACCGTCCTCTCGGCGAGCGAGAGCCACAACCTCGCGAACGTCAACATGACGATCGCCGCGTCCATCGAGAAGCTCCGCGCGGTGATGCGGGTGGCCGAGCGCGCGCGGGTCGCGGTGGGCTGCGGCATCTCCACGTCGTTCGGCTGCCCGTTCGAGGGCGAGGTGCCGATCGCCCGGCTCGAGAGCGTCGTGCGACGGCTCGTGGACATCGGGGCCCGGGCGATCGGGCTCGCCGACACGACCGGGATGGCCAACCCGCGCCAGGTCGGGCGCGCGCTCGAGCACCTCATGGCGCGCTTCCCGGGCCTCGAGTGGACGCTCCACACGCACGACACCCGCGCCATGGCGATCCCGAACATCCTGGCGGCGATGGAGTGCGGCGTGACGCACTTCGACAGCTCGATCGGCGGCCTCGGCGGCTGCCCCTTCGCCCCGGGAGCCTCGGGCAACGTCTGCAGCGAGGACCTCGTCCACTGCCTCGGCGCCATGGGCGTCGAGACCGGCATCGACCTCGACAGGCTCATCGCGGCGTCCCGGCGCGTGCAGGAAATCGTGGGGCGGCCGCTGCCGGGCCAGATCGTCAAGGCCGGGAAATTCACGCGGCGCTATCCGCTGCCCGACGGCGTCGCGGCGCGGCTTCCGGGGACGGGCGCATGACCAAGACGGCGAAGCGGATGCTGGCGCTGATGGACCGCGCCGTCACGCTCTGGCGCATCCCGGTGATCGGGCGGGCCAAGGGCCGCCTGGTCCGGCGGCTGATCGAGCGCCACGGGTGCACGCGCGCGATCGAGATCGGGTCGCTCTTCGGCTACTCGGCCATCCTCATCTCGGGCGCGATGCGGCCGCGCGGGCGGCTCACCTGCCTCGAGTCGAACGCCTACCTCGCGAAGCTCGTGAAGAGCAACTGCGCGACCGCCGGGGTCGGCGGGCGCGTGAAGATCGTGGTGGGCGACGCCCTCCGCCTGCTGCCGCTCCTGCCGGGGCGCTTCGACTTCGTCCTCATCGACGCCGTCAAGGAGGATTACCTCGACTACCTCCGGCAGCTCGAGCCGAAGCTCGTGCCCGGCGCCGTCGTCGCCGCCGACAACACCGGCATCTACCGCCGCGACGTCCTGCCCTACCTCGAGTACGTGCGCGACCCGCACGGGCGCTACGCCTCGCGCGAGCACGTCTTCGGCGACGACGCGATGGAAGTCTCGATCCTCCGCTCATGACGGCGCGCCGGGCGACCTTCCTCATCCCGGGCCGCGACCTCGCGGCGGCCGTCGGCCTCGTGCGGCGCGCCGAGGGGCTCGGCTACGACAGCGTCTGGGTCACCCACGGCCTCGGCCGCGACTCGTTCCTGGTCCTGGCCGCCTACGGCGCCGCCACCACCCGGCTCGGCCTCGGCACCGGCGTGGTGCCGATCTACCCGCGCCATCCGGCGGTGATGGCGCAGGCGGCGCTGACCCTCAGCGAGATGACGGGCGGGCGGTTCCGGCTCGGTCTCGGCGTGAGCCACCGGTCCATGATGGAGGACGCGCTCGGCCTGCGGCTCGCCGCGCCCCTCGAGGTGATGCGCGAGTACGTCGCCGTGCTGCGCGGCGC
>JACPCH010000056.1 GCA_016179875.1 Candidatus Rokuibacteriota bacterium
CCCGACGATGCCGTTCGCGCCGTAGATGCCCAGGGCGATGTCGGCGATGTGCATCGAGCCCCCACGGCCGCGGTTGTACCCGGTGATCTTCCCCATGAGCTCGGCCATCATCCGGCGCGGCTCCCCGCCCTTCGCCAGGATGTGACCGTGACCGCGGTGCGTGGAGGTGATCACGTCGTCGGCCCGGAGGGCGTGGCAGACGCCCGTGGCCACCGCCTCCTCGCCGACGTACTCGTGGGTCACGCCCGGGATCTCGTCCCGGTTCACGAGCTCCACGACGCGCTGCTCGAAGCGCCGGATCAATCGCATCGTCCGGTAGAACCCAACGATCTGGTCTTTCGTCAACGCGGTCATCGCTCCTCCCACGGCCCTCACCTCCAGCATCTTCTCCGCAGGGCGTCAGGCGCTCAGCGCCGGCGGCGGCGCTTCGGCCGGGGCGCCGGCACCGTGACCCTCGTCAGTCCGCGGACCACGTCGAGGACGTCCTGGCGACGGAAGCGCCGGCGGCCGCCGAGCGTCATCGCGTAGGCCAGCTTGCCCTCCGACGCCCACCGGCCGATCGTGACGGGGGCCACTTCGAGCAGACGCGCGACCTCGGCCCGGGACATCCAGGCCGTCTTTCCGTGGCCGCGGTCGCTCCGCGTCATCGCGCTCCGAAGGCTCCGATTGGTCCCTCTGATCGCTCTGAGCTCTCGGAGCGGAAAGATCGCTGAGATCGCCGTGATCGGCAATGAGGCGAACACGCCGTTTTTCCGGCGCGCCTTGCTCAGCGGCCCGGCGAGCGGGGCGCGTGGGCGATTCCGGTAGGACGAAGGGTGTCCTCGCGGCAAGGGGAAGACGTGCTTCGTGAGCTGGTGGCCCCAACGGGATTCGAACCCGTGTTTCAGCCTTGAGAGGGCCGTGTCCTGGGCCTCTAGACGATGGGGCCGGCCATGCGCACCGACTACCGGGGGTGTGGCTGGGGGAGGAGGATTCGAACCCCCGCTACGTGGTCCAGAGCCACGCGTCCTACCACTAGACGATCCCCCACCACCCCACAAACGCCCATTTACCTTACCACAAGTCAGCGCACGGCGGTCTTGAGGGTCCGGCTCGGGCGGAAGCGCGGCACCTTGGCCGTCGGGATCTTGATCTCGGAGCCGGTGCGCGGGTCGCGGCCGTTCCGGGCGGCGCGGCGGGTGACGACGAAGGTGCCGAACCCGGAGATGGTGACACGCCGGCCGCGGCGGAGCGAGTCGAAGATGCTCGCCAGGAGCGTGTTCATGGCCTTCTCGGCCGCCGTCTTGGAGCTGCCGGACGTCTTGGCCATGATCGCGACGAGCTCGGCCTTGGTCATGCGCGCGCCTCCACCGCCCCTTCCTCTCTACTCGCGTCGGGCGGACGGTGTCAATGGCTCAGGCGCATGGCGTGGGTGGCGCAGGCGCATGGCGTGGCTGGCGCGGGCGGATGGCGTGGCCCGGTCAGGCGGCCGGCGGCAGCGCGGTCGTCACGCGGCGAACGGCGTCGAGGAACAGCGCCGGCTGGAACGGCTTCTCGATGACGGGCACGTGCGCGTCGCCGAGGAAGCGCCACGCCTCCCGGTTCGCGGTGTCGCCGGTGATGAAGACGAAGCGGCGGCGCAGCGCCGGGTCCTGCACGACGGCCGTCCGGTAGAACTCCTCGCCGCCGCCCTCGGCCATCCGCAGGTCCGACACGATGAGGTCGTAGCGGCGCTGGCGCACCTGCTCGAGCCCGGCGCGCCCGCCCCCGGCCACGTCCACGCGCCAGCCGGTCTGGCCAAGCAGGGTCACGACCAGATCCCGCACGCTCTCCTCGTCCTCGACGACGAGGGCCGCGCGCCCGTTCCCGGCGATGGCGCGCGGCTCGGGCGCCGGCTCCCGGGCGCCGAGCGACTCCTCGCGGAGCGCGGGCAGCTCGAGCCGGAACACGGTGCGGCCGGGCTCGCTGGCGACGGCCAGGAGCCCGCCGTGCTCCTGCACGATGCCGTACGACACCGAGAGCCCGAGGCCGGTGCCGCTCCCGACGCTCTTGGTGGTGAAGAACGGCTCGAAGATGTGCGCCACCACATCGGCCGGGATGCCGGGGCCGTCGTCCTCCACCTCGGCGCTCACGGCACGCCCCTCGGCGGAGATGCGCGTCCGGAGCGTGATGCGCCCCTCGCGCCCGGCGTCGAGGATCGCCTGCTCGGCGTTCAGCAGGAGGTTCAGCAGCACCTGCTCGAGCTGGTGCGGGTCGCCGGCGATCGGCGGCAGCTCCGGCGTGTACGCGCGCTCCACGGCGATGCCCGAGAGGTTCAGCTGGTTCAGGCGGAGCGCGAGCGCCTGCTCGAGCACCTGGGTGAGGTCCACCGCCACGCGCTCGGGTGTGCGCTGGCGCGAGAAGAACAGGAGGTTCTTGACGATCTTCGCCATGCGGTCGGCCTGCGCGACCATCAGCTCCACCGGGCGCTGGAGGGGCGCCGGGATCTCGCGCGACAGCAGCAGCTGGCCGTAGCCGATGATGACGCTGAGCGGGTTGTTCAGCTCGTGGGCGACGCCCGAGACGAGCTGGCCGAGCGCGCCCATCTTCGCCGCCTGCACGAGCTGGGCCTGGGCGTCGCGCAGGCGCACCAGGCTGTCGCGCGCGGCGGCGTAGAGGCGCGCGTTCTCGAAGGCGAGCGCCGCATGGTCGGCGAGCGCCTCGAGCCCCTGCAGCTCCTCGGGCGAGAACTCGCGCCCGGCCTCGACCCCGAGCGCGAGGGCGCCGATGACACGCTCGGGGGTGAGGAGCGGCACGGCGACGGCGCCGCGCGACTGGTAGGCGGCGAGCCGCTCGCGCACGGCGGGCGGCAGGGTGAGGGCCGGGTCCTCCAGGAGGTCCGGCGTCGTGATGGTCCGCCGCTCGGCGACGGCGCGGCCGGTGAGCCCCACGCCCGGCGGTAGCACGAGGCCGCGCACGGCCTCGCGGTCCACCCCGGCGGCGGCGATCTCGCGGAGCGTGCCGTCGTCGGGATCGTAGCGGAACACCGCGGCGTTCCGCGCGCGGACCAGCTCGACGAGGCCGTTGGCCAGGAGCTCGGCGATGCGCTCCACCTCGAGGCTCGCCGTGAGCTCGCGCCCCAGCCGCGCCAGCACCTCGGCCACGTCGCGCCGGCGCTGCGCCTCGCCGTAGAGCCGCGCGTTCTGGATCGCGATCGCCGCCTGGCCGATGAACATGCCGACGAGGTCGTGGGTGTCGGGCGAGAAGCGCAGCGGCTCGGCGTGGCCGAGCGCCATCACGGCCAGCAGCTCGCCGCCGCCCATGACCGGATAGGCGGCGAAGGCCCGGAGGCCCCAGCGCTCCATCCAGGCGCGGTTGAGGAGCCGCGGGTCGCCGAGCAGATCGTCCACGATCAGGGGCGCGCGGTGGCGGGCCACCCAGCCGACGCCGCCCGTCTCGTAATCGACGACGCGCGGCGTGAACTCCTCCAGCATCTCGGGCACCGAGCCGCTCGTGAAGGTGAGGACGCGGCGCTCCTCGTCGGCGAGCCAGAACGAGGCGAACCGGGCGCCGGTGATCTGGGCGGCCGCCTCGGAGATGACGCCCAGCACCTCGTCCAGCTCGAGCGAGCCGGCCACGAGCTGCTGCACGCCGGCCAGCTCGCGTAGCCGCGCCGCGCGGTGCGTGGCCTCGGTGTAGAGCCGCGCGTTGTCGAGGGCGAGCGAGGCCTGCTCGGCGAGCAGCTTCAGCGCCGCCAGCTCCTCCTCGCCGAACGTGCGCTCCTGCCAGTAGTGGACGACGAGCGCGCCGTGCACGCCGCCCTTGGAGGCGAGCGGCGCCGCCGCCGCCGCCGTGTAGCCCTCCGCGGCGACCTGCGCCCGCCGCTCGGGCGGGAGCCACACGTCGGGATCGCTCAGGATGTTGCGCGTGGCGACCGGGCGGGCCTCCCGGATGGCGCGAGCGATGGGCCCGCCGCCCGCCGGGATCGCGCCGATCTCGGCGTAGCGCTGGCTGAGCCGGCCGCCCGCGCGGAGCACGGTGAACTCGGTGGCGCCGCCGTCCCACGCCACCACGAGCGCGCTCTCGGCGCCCATCACCTCCATCGCCTTGGCGACGATCGTGTCGAGGACCTCGTCGAGGTCGAGCGAGGCGGTGAGCGAGTGACCGATGGTCTCGATGGCGCGCAGGAACAGGGCGCGCGCGTGGCGCTCGGTGATGTCGGTGAAAAAGACGAGCGCGCCGGCCACGCGGCCCGCGGCGTCGCGCCACGGCGCGCAGCGCGCCTCGAGCCACACCGGCCGGCCGCCCGCGGGGTCGGCGTGGGGCAGCTCGACGGGGCCGGGCGTGTCGCCGGCCAGCGCCTCGCCCAGGCGCGCGGCCACCTCGGGGTCGCGCAGCAGCGGCGCCGCCTTCTCGGCGGGCTGGCCGAGGGCGCGCCCGCGCGGCACGCCGGTGGTTCGCACCATCGCCGCGTTCCACTCGACCACGGTGCGGGTCTCGTCCACGACCACGAGGGCGTCGGCGATGCCTTCGACGAGGCTCCGCGAGAGGGCGTCCACCCGCCGAGTATCCTCCCCCCGCGGGGCCGTATGCAATAATGAGCCGTGATGCGGGCGGTGCTCGACCCCTCCCTGTTCCTGCTGGTCGGCGCCGCCGTCGTTCTCGCCGTCGTCGCCTGGGTGAAGGACCCGGGCCTGCCCTGGCTCGGCGCGAAGAGCGGCTTCTCGATGCTCTGGTTCATCCTGCCCCGGCTCATCCCGGCCCTCGTGCTGGCGGGGCTGGTGCAGGTGCTGGTGCCGCAGGAGGTCGTCTCGCGCCACTTCGGGCGCGAGGGCGGGCTGCGCGCGATCCTCATCGCGACGCTCGCCGGCGTGCTGACGCCCGGCGGGCCCATGGTGAGCGTGCCGTTCATGGTGGCGCTCGCCCATTCGGGCGCGGCGATGGCGCCGCTCGTGGCCTACATGACGTCGTGGTCGCTCTTCGGCATGCAGCGGATCATCGCGTGGGAGGCGCCGCTGATGGGCTGGCACTTCGTGCTCGTGCGCGTGGTGCCGAGCCTCGCCTTCCCCGTGCTCGCCGGCTGGCTCGTGCACGTCTACTACGCGGACTGAGCGTGCGGGACCTCCGCGAATTCGCCGCCCACCTGGAGCGCGCCGGACGCCTGCGGCGCGTCGGCGTCCCCGTCTCGCGCGACCTCGAGATCGCCGAGATCGCCGACCGCGTCTCGAAGAGCGCGGGCGAGCGGAACGTGGCGCTGCTGTTCGAGCGGGTGGACGGCTTCGACATGCCCGTGCTGGTGAACGCCTTCGGCGCGGCCGACCGCATGGCCGCGGCGCTCGGCGTGACGCGGCTCGACGAGCTGGCCGAGCGCGTCGCGAAGCTCCTCGACCTCCGGATGCCGGGCACGTTCGCCGAGAAGCTCGCCAAGCTCGGCACGCTGTTCGACGTCGTCCGGGCCGGGCCGCGGCGGGTGACCCAGGCGCCCTGCCAGGAGGTCGTCGAGACGCAACACCCGTCGCTGGCGGCGCTGCCGGTCCTGCGCTGCTGGCCGGGCGACGGCGGGCGCTACATCACGCTGCCGGGCGTCTTCACGCGCGATCCGCGCACCGGCGCCCGCAACGTGGGGATGTACCGGCTGCAGGTGTTCGACGACCGCACGCTCGGCATGCACTGGCAGACGCACAAGGGCGGCGCCGAGCACGAGCGCGTGGCGCTCGAGGCCGCGGGCCAGCGCATGCCGGTGGCGATCGCCCTCGGCGGCGACCCCGCGATGATCTACGCGGCGTCGGCGCCGCTGCCGCCGGGCGTGGACGAGGTCGTCTTCGCGGGCTGGCTCCGCGGCCAGGGCGTGGAGCTGGTGCGCTGTGTGACGAACGACCTGGACGTCCCCGCCCAGGCCGAGATCGTCCTGGAGGGCTGGGTGGACCCGCGCGAGCGCCGGCTCGAGGGTCCGTTCGGCGATCACACCGGCTACTACTCGCTCGCGCGCGAGTATCCCGTCTTCCACCTCACCGCCGTGACCCGCCGCGCCCGGCCGATCTACCCGACGACGATCGTCGGCCGACCGCCTCAAGAAGACTACTGGCTCGGCAAGGCGACGGAGCGGCTCTTCCTGCCCATCATCCGCATGATGCTGCCCGAGGTGGTGGACATGAACATGCCGGCCGAGGGCATCTTCCACAACCTCGTCATCGTCTCGATCCGCAAGCGCTACCCCGGCCACGCCCGCAAGGTGATGTCGGCGCTCTGGGGCCTGGGGCTCATGATGCTCGCCAAGACCATCGTGGTCGTGAGCGAGCACGTGAACGTCCACGACCTCTCGGAGGTCGCCTGGCGCGCCACCGGCAACATCGACCCGAAGCGCGACCTCGTGCTCCTGGAAGGGCCGATGGACGACCTCGACCACGCCGCGCTCCGCCACCGCTTCGGGGGCAAGCTCGGCGTGGACGCCACCGAGAAGGGCCCGCTGGACGACGTCGGGCAGCCGTGGCCCGAGGAGATCCGGATGAGCGAGGAGATCCGCGCGCTCGTCGCGCGGCGCTGGAAGGACTACGGGCTCTGAGCCGGCTCCGGCGCGTCCTCGACGCGATCAAGTTCGAGCACACCGTCTTCGCCCTCCCCTTCGCCTCCATCGCCATGGTCCTCGCCGCCGGCGGCTGGCCCGGCTGGTGGACCGTGGGCTGGGTGACGGCGGCGATGGCGGGCGCGCGCACCTGCGCGATGGCCACGAACCGCGTGGTGGACCGTGTCATCGACGCGCGCAATCCGCGCACCGCGGGCCGCCACCTGCCGGCGGGCACGCTCTCCGTGGGCGAGCTGCGGCTGCTGGCGGCGGCGGGCGCCGCGCTGATGTTCGTCGCCGCGGGGATGCTGAACGCGCTCTGCCTCGCCCTGGCGCCGCTCGCCCTCGTCTTCCTCGTGGGCTACTCCTACACCAAGCGCTTCACCTGGCTCTCGCACTGGATCCTCGGCTTCACCGACGGCATCGCCGCCGCCGGCGGCTGGATCGCCGTGCGGGGCACGTTCGACGCGCCGGCGCTGGTGCTCTGGTTCGCGCTCACGGTGTGGATCGCCGGCTTCGACCTGATCTACGCCTGCCAGGACGTGGACGTGGACCGCGCCCAGGGGCTCCACTCGGTGCCGGCGCGCTTCGGGGTGGCCGCGGCGCTGGCGACCGCGCGCGTGAGCCACGCGCTCACGGCGGCGGCGCTCGCGCTCCTCGGCGGGCTGGCGGCGCTCGGGCCCTGGTACTGGGCGGGCTGGGTCGCGGCCGTCGGGCTGCTCGTCTACGAGCACTCGCTGGTGAGCCCGCGCGACCTCTCGCGCCTGGACGTCGCGTTCTTCAACGTCAACGGCTACATCGCGCTGATCGTCCTGGCGGCCGTCGTCCTGGGGCTGTGGCGATAGGCCGGGTGCCCGTGCCCGCTTCAGAGATCCGGGCGATGTTCACGCGCATCGCCCGCCGCTACGACCTGATGAACTCGCTCATGACGGGCGGGCGCCACCACGCCTGGCGCGCCGCCGTCGCGCGCGCCGCCGCCGAGGCGCCGCCGGGCCCCGCGCTCGACCTGGCCACCGGCACCGCCGACCTCGCCCTGGCGCTCCGCGCGGTGGCGCCCGGGCGCACGGTCGTCGGCGCCGACTTCGCCGAGGGCATGCTCGGGGTGGCGCGCGCCAAGCTCGCCGCGCGCGGCGCCCCGCGTGTGCCGCTGCTGGCCGCCGACGCCCTCGCGCTCCCATTCCGCGACGGGACGTTCGCCTGCGTGATGTCGGCGTTCCTGCTGCGGAACCTCGAGGACCTCGCGCGCGGGCTCGCCGAGATGCGGCGGGTCACGCGGCCCGGCGGGCGCGTGCTCGCGCTCGACATCGTGCGGCCCGACGTGCCGGTGTGGGGCGCCGTCTTCGCCCTCTACTTCCACCGGGTGGTGCCCGCCGTCGGCGCGCTGGTCGCGCGCGACCGCCGGGCGTA
>JACPCH010000057.1 GCA_016179875.1 Candidatus Rokuibacteriota bacterium
AGCGCCGGCCCGAGGTCGAGAGCGGCACCGGGACCAGCACGCTCCGGCCCCGGCGCTTGAGCCGCTGGCTGAACTCGAGGTCCTCCAGAACGCCGAGGTCGTGGTAGCCGCCGAGCGCCCGGAAGACCGCGGCGCGGACGAAGATCCCCTGGTCGCCATACCAGTTGTGGGTGAGCCGGTAGCGGATCCGGTTGATCCCGGTGATGGCGCGCAGGCTCCAGCCGGGCTCGGCGAACAGGTGCTCGAAGGCGCCGCCCACGGCGCGCGGGTCCTCGAGCGCCCGCGCGATGAGCGCGAGCGCGTCGGCCGGCGGGAACGAGTCGGCGTGGAGGAAGAGCAGCACCTCGCCGCGGGCGACGGCGGCGCCCGCGTTCATGAGCGTGGCGCGCGTCGAGCCCCCCGGCCGGAGAAGCCGGGCGCGGCCGGCCACGGCCCGGACGGTCCCCTCCGGATCGCCCGAGGCGGCGACGATCACCTCGCAGCGCTCGACGCCCGGCAGCCGCCCGAGATGGTCGAGCGTGCGCCCGAGCGCGTCGGCGTCGTTGCGCGCCGGAATGACGATCGAGACACCGGGTGTGGTCATCGGTGCCCTCCCCGCGGCCTCCTGTCACGCGCCACGCCGCCGGCCGCGCCGGTGGTTCGCCCGCACCCCGTTCGACACGCCCGCCGGGCCCGGCGATCCCAGGACCGCGAAGATTTGACACGGCTGTGACGAGCGCCGCGCCGGCGCCCGGCACACTCGATCCGTCGCGAGCCGGAGTGCGCTCGCACAGGAGGACCGCGATGGAGCGATGGAGCGAGCGCCTCACCGGCCGGCGGCTGGCCGCCGCCTTCGCGTTGGCGCTGGCCGCCACGGCGCCGGCCGCGGGCCAGAGTCTCGGGCCGGGGCAGCCCGCGCCGGAGATCGCCGGCGAGCCCTGGATCAACAGCGCGCCGCTGACGACGCACGCGCTGCGCGGCCGGGTGGTCCTGGTCGAGTTCTGGACCTACGGCTGAATCAACTGCAAGAACGTGATCCCGCAGTTGCGGGCGTGGCACGAGAAGTACGGGCCGGCGGGCCTCGCGATCGTCGGCGTGCACAGCCCGGAATTCTTCTGGGAGAAGTCCCACGACCGCGTCGTGGAGGCCACGAAGAAGCTCGGCGTGCGCTATCCCGTCGTCCAGGACAACGACTTTGCGATCTGGAAGCGCTTCGGCGTGCGGGCCTGGCCGACGCTTGTGCTCGTGGACAGGCGGGGGATCGTCCGGTACCGTCACATCGGCGAAGGCGACTACGAGGCGACCGAAGCGATGATCCGGCGGCTCCTCGCCGAGGGAGGCTGACGATCGGCGTTCGCTCCCCGACCACCCGGTTCTCCGTGCTCGCCCTGGCCGCCATCGTGGCCCCGGCCGCCATCGTGGCGGTGCTGGGCTGGGTTTCGCTCCGCCAGTGGGAGGCCTCCGCCGACCTGCTTTTCCGCGAGCAGGCCCGGGACATGGCCGCGATGGCTGTCGAGAAGGTCGAGATGATGCTCCGCCACGCCGAAGACGCCTTCCTGGACCGGCTGCAGGCCCTGCTGTCGGGGACCGGCGCCGACGCGCGGGCGCTCGACGGCCTGCTGCGCGAGACGCCGCTCGTCGGGCGGCTCTACCTCTTCGACCAGGAGGGCCGCGCGCTCTATCCGGCAGCGCCGCGCGCCGGCGATCCCGCAGTGCTGGCGCGCCTTCAGGCGGAGATCCTCCGGGCCGGCTGGGACCGGGGCGCCAAGCGCGAGCTGATCGCCGACGGGCAGGTGTGCGTGGCGGTCATCCTGAAATCGCGCGACGGCCGCCCGGCGCTCGCCGCTTATACCCGCGACCGCGAGATTCTCCGCCGCGACATCCTGGCGGCGACGCTCGGCGCGCTCGAGTCGCCCACGATCCTCGCGGTGCTCGACCACGAGGGCCGGCCCGTCTACAGCCGGGCGCCGCTCGCGGACGCCACGCGGCTCCTCGCCGTCGGGTTCCGCGAGGGCCTGCCCAACTGGCGCGTGGCCGCCTACCAGCCCGCGGGCGCCTCGCCGCGCCGGGCCGTGCGCCGCCAGGTGACGGTCTTCACGGCGGCGTTCGCGGCGCTGCTGGGCGTGATCGTGGCCGGGATCGTGGCGACCTGGCGGCTCATGCGCCGCGAGACCGAGATGGCGCGCCTCAAATCGGACTTCGTCGCCAACGTGTCCCACGACCTGAAGACCCCGCTGTCGGTCATCCGCATGTTCGGCGAGACGCTCGAGATGGGGCGGGTGACGGACGAGGCGAAGCGGCAGGAGTACTACCGGATGATCACCCGCGAGAGCGAGCGGCTCACGCGCCTGATCGACAACGTGCTCGACTTCTCGCGGATCGAGGGCGGGCGGCGGGTGTACGAGACGGCGCCGACGGCGGTCGAGCCGCTGATCCGCGACACGCTCGAGGCGTTCGCGTACCCGCTGGCCCAGCAGGGGTTCACGGTGGACGTCCGCGTCGCGCCGGACCTGCCGGAGGTCGTGCTGGACGCCGACGCGGTCGGCCAGGCGCTGGCGAACCTCGTCGACAACGCGATCAAGTACTCGGCCGGCCGGCGCGCGCTGACGGTCGAGGCCCGGGTGGCCGACGGGCGGCTCGCGCTCTCCGTCGCCGACGCCGGGATCGGCATCCCCGCCGCCGAGCAGGAGCGGATCTTCGAGAAGTTCTATCGGGCCGGCCGGAGCGAGACCGAGGGGCGGCGGGGAAGCGGCGTCGGGCTCGCGCTGGTGAAGCACGTCGCGGAGGCTCACGGGGGGACGGTCGCGGTCGAGAGCCGTCCGGGGGAGGGCAGCCGCTTCACGCTCCGGCTGCCGGTGGCGGGCCCATGCCGAGAATCCTGATCGTGGACGACGAGCCGGCGATCGTGCAGGGCCTGGAGGACAACCTCCGGTTCGAGGGCTACCAGACGGTGTCGGCGACCAACGGCGCCGACGGGCTCGCGCTCGCCCTCTCCGATGCCCCCGACCTCGTGCTGCTGGACATCACGCTGCCGGCGATGAGCGGCTGGGACGTGTGCCGGGAGCTCCGGCGCCGCGGCGTGGACGTGCCGGTGATCATGCTGACGGCCCGCGGCGGGGAGGCCGACCGGGTGCTCGGCCTCGAGCTCGGCGCCGACGACTACGTGCCCAAGCCCTTCTCGCTGCGCGAGCTGCTGGCCCGGGTGCGGGCGGTGCTCCGGCGCCCGGGCCCGCGCCGGAAGTTCGAGGAGTTCGCGTTCGGCGACGTGCGCGTGCGGCTGCGCGGCCGCCAGGTGTTCAAGGCGGGGCGCGAAGTGCGGCTCACCCGCAAGGAGTTCGACCTCCTGGTCTTCCTGGTCGAGCACCGGGGCGAGGTGGTCACGCGCGAGCGCCTGCTCGACGAGGTGTGGGGGTACGAGCGCTTCCCGACCACGCGGACCGTGGACACCCACATCCTGCGATTGCGCCGGAAGTTCGAGGCCGATCCCAACCGCCCCGCCGTCATCGAGACGGTCCACGGCCAGGGCTACCGGTTCGTTTCGGAGTAACATGAAACCACCAGGGAGGACCACATGCTGATCCGGCGCGCCGAGCGCTTCACCGCGAACGACGTCACCGACCCGGCACTCTACCTCACGCGGCGCGAGCTGATGGCCGGCGCCGCGGCGCTGACGCTGCTCCCGGGCGAGAGCGCGGCCGCGCCGCCCGCGGGCGCGCCGCTCAAGGCGGCCCGCACCGCCGCCCTCAGCCTGGCCGAGGCGCCGACCAAGTTCGAGAGCGCGACGACGTACAACAACTTCTACGAGTTCGGCGTGAACAAGGACGACCCGGCGCGGCTCGCCCACACCCTCAAGCCGCGGCCGTGGGCGGTGCAGGTGGACGGCCTCGTCCACAAGCCGAAGACCTACGACGTGGAGGACCTGATCCGGCTCCACCCGCTCGAGGAGCGCGTGTACGCGCTGCGCTGTGTCGAGGGCTGGTCGATGGTCATCCCGTGGATCGGCTTCCCCCTGGCGGCGCTCCTCAAGCGCGTCGAGCCCACCGGCCGGGCGAAGTTCGTCGAGCTGACGACGCTGCTCGACCCGGCCCAGTTCCCCGCCCAGCGCCCGGGCTTCTTCGGCTTCTCGTCGCTGGAGTGGCCGTACGTCGAGGGGCTCCGGCTCGACGAGGCGCTGCACCCGCTGACGCTCCTCGCCGTCGGCATGTACGGGCAGGTGCTGCCCAACCAGAACGGCGCGCCGATCCGCCTCGTGGTGCCGTGGAAGTACGGGTTCAAGAGCGCCAAGTCCATCGTGCGCATCCGGCTCGTCGCCGAGCAGCCCAAGGTTGCCTGGGAGAAGGCGGCGCCGCAGGAGTACGGCTTCTACTCCAACGTCAACCCGGCGGTGAGCCACCCGCGCTGGAGCCAGGCGACGGAGCGCCGCATCGGCGAGTTCCGGCGGCGCGCGACGCTGCCGTTCAACGGCTACGCCGACCAGGTCGCGTCGCTGTACGCGGGAATGGACCTGAAAAAGCACTACTAGGCGCTCGTGACGCGCCGGATCCGGCTCGCGCTGAAGTCGGCCGCGTGGGCGGCGTGTCTGGCGCCGCTCGGGTGGCTCGCGTACCGGTTCGCCACCGGCGACCTCACCGCCAACCCGATCAGCTTCGTCACCACCACGCTCGGCGACTGGACGCTCCGGATCCTCCTGGCCTCGCTCGCGATGACGCCGCTCCGGATCGTGTTCGGGCTCTCGTGGCCGGTCGGGATGCTGGCGTTCCTGAGCCTGATCCCGCTCGCCGCCACCTCGACCGCCGGCATGGTGCGGCGCCTCGGCGCGCGGACCTGGACGCGCCTGCACCGGCTCGCGTACGCGGCGGGCGCGCTCGGCTGCCTGCACTTTCTCTGGCTCGCCAAGGTCGGGCGGACGGACCAGTACTGGCACGCCGCCGCCCTCGCCGCGCTGCTCGGCGTCCGCCTCGGGGACGCGCTCGTGCGGCGGGTGCGCCGGCGGCGCCGGGCCGCCGCCCCGGCGGCGGCGGGCGTCCGGACGCCTTGACGGGTCCGGAGGAACCGTGGAGACTCGGGCGATATGGTCACCGTCAACGGCCGCTCGTACCGCCCGCCGCGCCGGCCCGTGGTCGTCGTGTGCATCGACGGCAGCGAGCCCGAGTACTTCGAGCGCGGGCTGGCCGGCGGCACGACGCCCGCCGTGGCCCGCTTCCGCGCGCAGGGCACGTATCGGCTGGCGCGGTCGGTCGTGCCGAGCTTCACCAACCCGAACAACCTCTCGATCGTGACGGGCGCGCCCGCCGCCGTCCACGGGATCGCCGGCAACTACTTCTACGACGCCGCGGCCGGCCGGGAAGTCATGATGAACGACCCGGGGTTCCTCCGGTGCGGCACGCTCCTGGCGGCGCTCGCCGGCGAGGGCGCGCGCGTGGCCGTCGTGACCGCCAAGGACAAGCTCCGGCGCCTGCTGGGCCACGGCCTGGCCGGCGTGTGCTTCTCGTCGGAGAAGGCCGCCGAGACCACCAAGGACGGGCACGGGATCGAGCGCGCCACCGACCTCGTCGCGATGCCGGTGCCGGACGTGTACAGCGCCGCGCTCTCCGAGTACGTGCTGGCCGCCGGGCTCGCGCTCCTCGAGCGCGAGCGGCCGGACGTGATGTACCTCTCGCTGACCGACTACGTCCAGCACAAGCACCCGCCCGGCGACGCGGTGGCCACGGCCTTCTACGCGATGCTCGACCGGTACTTCGACGCCTTCGACCGCGCCGGCGTCGTGCTCGGGATCACCGCCGACCACGGGATGAACGCCAAGCACCGGGCCGACGGGTCGCCGAACGTCGTCTACCTCTCGCCGCTGCTCGAGCGCCTCGTCGGCCCCGGCGGGGCGCGGGTCGTGCTGCCGATCACCGACCCGTACGTCGCGCACCACGGCGCCCTCGGCTCGTTCGCGACGGTGTACCTCGAGGACCGCGCGGCGCTCGGCGCGGTCCGCGCGCGGCTCACCGCCACGCCGGGCGTCGCCGAGGTCCACGATAACGCCGCCGGCTGCGCCCGCTTCGAGCTGCCGCCCGACCGGCTCGGCGACGTGATCGTGGTCGGGGACACCCACACGGTCCTCGGCAAGTCGCCGGCCGAGCACGACCTGAGCCTCCTCGAGGAGCCGCTCCGGTCCCACGGGGGCGTCTCCGAGCAGACCGTGCCGTTCGTCCTGAACCGGCCGCTGGACGCGGCGTGGGCGCGGCGCGCGGAGGCCGACCTGCGCAACTTCGACATGTTCGACGCCGTCCTCAACGGGGTGGCGGCGTGACGCGCCCCGTCCGTGCGGGCGCCCTGCCGCTCCTCGCGCTGCTCCTGGCGGGGTGCGCGACGGCGGGGGGCGGCGGGCCGCGGCCGGCCGCGGCGGCCCGGCCGGTGCGCGAGGTGCTCCCGAACGGCGTCGTGCTGATCGCGAAGGAGCACCGGGCGAGCGAGGTCGTCGCGCTCCAGCTCTGGCTGCGGGCGGGCGGGCGCGACGAGGCGCCCGACGAGCTCGGCCTCTCGCACTACCTCGAGCACATGCTCTTCAAGGGCACGCCGACCCGGCCGCCGGGCTCGATCGACGCGCTCATCGAGGGGCTCGGCGGCACGAGCAACGCGTTCACCTCGTACGACTACACGCACTACGACGTCGTGCTGCCGGCCGAGCACTTGACGGCGGGCGCGGAGCTCCTCGCCGACATCGCCGTCAACGCGAGCTTCGTGCCCGAGGAGCTCGAGAGCGAGAAGAAGGTCGTCTTCGAGGAGATGAGCCTCGTCCAGGACGACCCGGAGAAGTTCCTCGGGCGCCGGCTGGCCGAGCTCGCGTACGCGCCGCACCCCTACGGGCGGCCGATCCTCGGCACGCGCGAGCGGATCCAGGCGCTGACGCGGGAGCGGCTGGCCCGCTACTACCGGAAGCACTACGTGCCGGCGAACATGGTGCTCGTGATCGTCGGCGCCGTCACGCCGGCCGAGGCGCGCGCGGCGGCGGCGGCGACGTTCGGACGGCTCGCCGGCGGCCCGCCCGCCCGCCCGGCGCCGCCCCCGCCGCCCGCGGTGGACCGCACGCGCCGCGCCGACGTGCCCCGCGCCGAGCAGCAGGCCTACCTCGGCCTGGCCTGGCGGGCGGCGCCGACGGGCGACCCGGACATCTACGCCGTCGACCTCCTGACCTACATCCTCGGCGACTCGCCGAGCTCGCGCCTCAACCAGGCCGTGCGCGAGCGCGACCGCCTCGTCGCCGCGATCGAGGCCAGCTACGTCTCCTCGGCGCAGGCCGGGCTGGTGACGGTGACGGCGCGGCTCGACGCCAAGAACCTCGAGCGGGCCGAGGCGGCGATCCTCGAGGTCGTCGGCCGGGTGCGCGAGGAGGGGGTGACCGAGGCCGAGCGGCGGCGCGCGATCATCACGGCCGAGTCGACCTACGCGTTCGACATCGAGACGGCCGAGGGCCTCGCCCGGTCCTACGGCCAGGGCGAGACGACGTGGACGCTCGAGGACGAGCTGGCCTACCTCGGGCGCCTGCGCGAGATCACCGCCGCGCAGATCCAGGCCGTCGCCCGCAAGTACTTCGGCGACGACCGCTACGCGCGCGTGCGGTTCCTGCCCCGATGAGCCGCCGGCTGGCGCGCGCCGGGCTCCCGTGCCTCCTGGCGGCGGCGCTCGTCCTGCCCGCCGGGGCCGCCGCGCAGGTCACGCGCGAGCGCCTCGACAACGGCCTCACCGTGCTCGTGCGCGAGAACCCGGTGGCCCCCGTCGTGGCCGTGTCGCTCCTCGTGCGCATGGGCACGCGCTGGGAGACGCCCGCCACCGCCGGGCTCTCGAACTTCGTCCACGCCGTGATGGTGAAGGGCACCGCGAAGCGCGGCGGCGGCGAGCTGGCGGAGGCGGTCGCGGCCCTCGGCGGCAAGATCAGCGCGACCGGCGAGGCGGACTACGCGGAGATCCGCGCCTCGGCCCTCGCGCGCTTCTGGCGCGAGCTCTTCGGGCTGGTGGCGGAGCTGGCGCTCGAGCCGAAGCTCGCCGCCGGGGAGGTCGGGCCCGAGCGCGACTGGCTCCTCTCCCGCGTCCAGAAGCGGCGCGACAACGCGCCCGCGCGCGCCTTCGACGAGTTCTTCGCGGCGCTCTACGGCCCGCACCCCTACGCGCTGCCGACTCTCGGCGGCGCCGCGTCGCTCGCGCGCCTCGACCACGCGGCGGTCGTCGCGCACTACCGCGCGTTCTATCGGCCCGCGCGCATGACGCTGGCCGTGAGCGGGCAGGTGGCGGCGGCCGAGGTGCTCGCCGAGGTGCGGCGTCTCTTCGGGGTCCTTCCGCGCGGCGCCGACACGCCGGATCCCCCGCTGCCCCCGCCAGCCAACCCGGGGCGGCGCGTCGTGGTCGAGCAGCCGGCGCAGCAGGCGCAGATCCTCGTGGGCGGCGTGGCCCCGGCCCTGGGGCAGCCCGACCACGCGGCGGTGAAGGTGCTGGCCACGGTGCTCGGGGGCGGGATGGCCGGGCGCCTCTTCGCCGAGCTCCGGGACAAGCGCGGCCTCGCCTACGCCGCGACCGCCTACTACGACCCGGTGCGCGAGCCCGGCGCGCTCGTGCTCTACCTGGGCACGGCGCCGGAGAACGCCGCGCGCGCGGAGGAGGCGCTCCGGCGCGAGGTGGAGCGCATCCGCACGGAGCCGGTCGGCGCCGACGAGCTCCGGCGCGCGAAGGGCTACCTGCTCGGGCGCTACACGATGGACCGCCGGACGAACGAGCGCCAGGCCTGGTACCTCGCGTTCTACGACGTCCAGGGCGTGGGCCAGGAGTTTCCCGAACGCTACCGCCGGGCGGTGGAGGCGGTGACCGCCGCCGACGTGCAGCGCGTGGCGCGCCAGGTGCTCGGCGCGCCGACCACGCTCGTGCTCAGGCCGCGGTGACGGCGCGCTACTCGCCGCGCCGGCCGCGCGCCTCGTCGGCGGCGCGGATCTCGTCGGCGAACATGCCGACGTGGAGCGGGCAGGGGGGCTTGTTCTCCTCGACGTACTGGCAGTCCGTCTGGTCGCACTGGACGAAGTATCCCTGGGGGCGCCCGAACCCGTTCGCCCGGCGGAGCCGGATCCGGACGGTCTCGGACACGACCTCGCAGCGGAACTCGCGCGCTCGACTCCGGCTCACGATGGCTCCTTTCGCACGGCATCACGATACGCCTGAGCCGGGGGCGCGACAACCGGACGGGACCCGGGGGGCCGGCGTGACGCCGTGGGCCGGGGCCGGCCGGGGCCAGGGGGGGCTCCGGGTGGACCCAAAATCTGTGCAACACGAGACGAGAATCCTGGGATATATTGTCGGCGGTGCTCTGGGGGTTGACATCGCGTTCGCTCAGGGAGGGCTCGCTTTGCGTCGGCTTGCCGTAACTCACGTGCACGGGAGCGCAGCATTCCTCGGGGTCGTCCTCCTGGCGCTGGCCCTGGCCGGGTGTGGCAGCCTCTCCGGTTCGGTGCGCGCGGACTCCGCGCTGCTGGCCGACCAGCCGACGACCGCCGCGCCCGAGGGCGCGGCCGGCGCCGCCGCGACGCGTGCGCCGGACGAGCCGAAGGCGGCGGCGCCCGCCGTCGCCCAGGCCCCCGCCGCGCCGACGGCGCCCGACGCGTCGGCCGGGGACGGCGCCGAGCGCGCCCCGCAGCTGCTCGCCCAGACCCAGCGTGAGCCCCAGGAACGCGTCCCGACGGGCGGCAAGGCGGACGTGGACGAGGAGTACGACCCCTGGGAGTCCTTCAACGAGCCGATGTTCGAGTTCAACCGCAAGCTCGACCAGTACGTCCTGAAGCCGGTGGCGAAGGGCTACAACAAGGTCGTGAACGAGAACGTCCAGGTGATGATCGCGAACGGCTTCGACAACATCCGCTTCGTGCCGCGCCTGGTCAACAGCCTGCTCCAGGGCAAGTGGCACGGTGCCCTGCGGGAGTTCTCCCGCTTCGTCCTGAACAGCACGGCCGGCGTCGGCGGCCTCTTCGACGCGGCCAAGCACGCCGGCATCGAGAAGAGCCGCGAGGACTTCGGCCAGACGCTCGCGGTCTGGGGCTCGGGCCCGGGCCCGTACCTCATCCTGCCGTTCCTCGAGCCCATGACGGTGCGTGACGGCATCGGCAAGGGCGTGGACGGGGTGATGGACCCGCTGTCCTGGCTCCTGCCGTTCGTCTGGGAACGGCTCACGATGAAGGTCATGGACACGGTGAACGACCGCTCGCTCAATCTGGAGCTCTTCCAGGGCTTCGAGGAGAGCGTGATCGACATGTACAGCGCCGTCCGCCACGGCTATCTCCGCCGCCGGGAGCAGCTGATCAAGGAATAGAACGGCGCCGAGACTCTAGCGCCGCCTGCTGCACGGCCGCGTCCTGCCACGCTTGCGTCCTTCGCCACCTCCTACCGCTGGGTAGCGCGGGTAGGGGTCGCCACCGGCTGGTTGTACGACGCTTGGGGGCCCCGTCGGGTGGTAAGAAATTGAGCGAACCGTTCCAAGAATCAGCTATTTTAGGTCTCATGGACAACATCCTCGTCATCGACGATGAGCGGAACATCCGGGCCCTCTGCGCTCGTGTGCTCGCCCAGGACGGACTCGTCGAGGTCCACGGCGCGGAGACGGGCAAGGAAGGTCTCCAGATGGCGGAGGAGGTGGGCCCGGACGTGGTCCTGCTCGACCTCCGCCTCCCCGACACGGACGGGATCGACGTCCTCAAGGTCCTCAAGGGGCGCCATCCGGAGATCGCGGTCATCATCATCACCGGCTACGGCCAGGTCCAGAGCGCCGTCGAGGCGATGAAGGCCGGCGCGGCGGACTACCTCGAGAAGCCGTTCGAGCACCTCGACAAGCTCAAGCTCGCCGTGGTCCGCGCGCTCGAGGAGGTGCGGGCTCGCCGTGAGATCCAGCGGCTGCACCAGCTCCAGGAGAAGCAGAACCGCGTGGACGAGCTCGTCGGCGACTCCGAGTCCACGCGCGTCCTGCGCGAGCTGATCGGCAAGCTCGCCCGCAGCGAGGCCCAGACGATCCTGATCCACGGCGAGAGCGGAACGGGCAAGGAGCTGGTCGCGCGCGGCCTGCACTATCAGAGCTCGCGGCGCGACTTCCCGTTCATGGAGGTCAACTGCGCCGCCATCACCGACACGCTGTTCGAGAGCGAGCTGTTCGGGCACGAGCGGGGCGCGTTCACCGACGCCAAGACGGCCAAGAAGGGGCTCATGGAGCTCGCCGATCGCGGCACGCTGTTCCTCGACGAGGTCAGCGAGATGTCGCTGAACAGCCAGGCGAAGTTCCTCCGGTGTCTCCAGGAGCGCGTGTTGCGCCGCGTGGGCGGCACGCGCGACATCCGGGTGGACCTCCGCATCATCGCCGCGAGCAACCGGCCCCTCGAGGCGCGGGTGAAGGAGGGGCTGTTCCGCGAGGACCTCTTCTACCGGCTCAACGTCATCCCGATCTACATCCCGTCGCTGCGGGAGCGCAAGGACGACATCCTGCCCCTCGCCCGGCACTTCCTGCGCGAGTCGAACTTCCGGTCGCACAAGGCCATCAAGGGCTTCACGCCGGAGGCCGAGCGCCTGCTCGTGGTCTACGGGTGGCCCGGCAACGTCCGCGAGCTCCGCAACCTGATCGAGCGGCTCGTGATCCTCGGCGCCTCGGAGTTCATCGAGCCCAAGGAGCTCCCGCTGCCGTTCGCCGCCCCGGCCGCCGAGGTGACGCTCCCCGAGGCCTCACAGGCGCCTCGGACGCTCGCGGAGGTCGAGCGCGCGCACATCAACCAGGTCATGCAGCGGGTCGAGATGAACAAGAGCAAGGCCGCGAAGATCCTCGGGATCTCCCGCCAGACGCTCCGGAAAAAGCTCATGGAGGAGTGACAAGACGCGACCAGTTTGTCACCACCGGTCGCATCCTTGCCACCCGTGACGTGGACGCTGACGTTTCCCAAAACCCCTTGAAATCCACGATTTCCGGATACCCTGAGCCTGCTACCACGTGGCCATTGGTAAGGAACAGACCAACGGGTGGCGAGATGACACTCGATCCAGGAATCAGGAAATACTCATGAATGTCACCATGTTACGATGCGATATTCCCGTTGGCCCCGGGTTTGCTCAATGGACGGTCGGTCACAAAGCGTGAGCCTGCCAGGTCGGGGGAGAAGAGAATGAGACCGACGTTCAAGAAGCTGGAGGTCAAGGACCTCGGCGATCTCGAAAAGCTCGTCGCGGAAAACGTCGAGGGCATCGAGGCGGGCCTCAAGGTCATCGACACGCGCCTGGTCCTGGGCCAGGCCGCGATCGATCTGGTCAGCCTCGACAGCCAGGGCTTGCTGGTCCTCATCGCGCTCGACTTCACGGCGGACGAGGTCCTCCTCCTCCGGGCCATGGACGCATACTCGTGGTGCCT
>JACPCH010000058.1 GCA_016179875.1 Candidatus Rokuibacteriota bacterium
GTTGCCGTGAACGTGGGTGTCGGTGGCCTTGCCGGGCGGCAACGACACCCGGGCAAGCGACAGCTCCGTGCTGTTGCCGACCTCGCCCCCGGCCAGCCACTCGATCACGCCCCAGGGAAACTCGTTGCGAACGATGCGGCTCTGCGCCTGCATGCTCGGTCCTCCTTCGCCTCGCGAGCGGCCACCTGAGGGCGCGGCAAGGATAGCGCCGCGGGCAACACGCGACAAGAGCGGCCGGCGGTTCTGCCCGACCGCGCGCGCCGGTGACGCGCGTTTCGGCGCCTGAATCCACGCCGCGAGGTGCTAGCATCATAAGCGCGTGACCTCGTCCCGCCGGCTGCACCCCGCGTGGATCGTCCTCGGCGCGGTCACCCTCTGCATGCTGGCCGGCTCCGGCCTGCGCTCGGTCTTCGGCGTCTACATCAAGCCCATGGAGGCGGAGTTCGGCTGGGGCCGCGGGGCCCTCTCCGGAGCCGCCGCCCTCTCCCTGCTCCTGCTCGGCGCCGCGGGGCCGCTCGTCGGCCGGCTCGCCGACCGCTGGGGCCCCAGGCGCGTGATCCTCGTCTCGCTCCTCCTGCTGGGCGGAGGATCCATCGGCGCGTCCTACGTGCAGCAACTCTGGCACGTCTACGTCGCGACGGGCCTCTTCATGGCGCTCGGCGCGGGCGGCGTCGCGATGACCACGGGCACGACCGTGACGGCGCGCTGGTTCGAGGCGCGCCGGGGCGTCGCGATGGGCATCGCCGCCGGCGGCATGTCGGCGGGCCAGCTCGTCGTGGTCCCGCTCGCCACCGCGCTGACCCTCTGGCTCGGCTGGCGCGCGAGCTTCCTCTGGCTCGGCGTGGGCCTGCTCGTGCTCGTCCTGCCGGTCGCGCTCTGGCTCGTCCGCAACGAGCCCGCCGAGCGCGGCGTGCGCCCCTACGGCGCCACCGGCCCCGTGCGCACCGCGGCGCAGGAGGCGGTCCACCAGGAGGCGCAGCGCGTCGGGGTGCTCGAGGCGATGCGCGTGCCGTCGTTCTGGCTCCTGATGGCGACGTTCTTCGTGTGCGGCTACACGTCCAACGGCATGGTGCTCACGCACTTCATGCCCCACGCGCTCGAGCACGACTTCAGCGAGCTGCAGGCCTCGACGGCGCTCGGCGTGATGGGCGCCATGAACGTGCTGGGCACGATCGGCTCGGGCTGGATCTGCGACCGGTTCGGGCGGCGCGGGCCCCTCGCCTTCTACTACTTCGTGCGCGGCCTGTCGCTCCTGTTCCTGCTGTACGTGTGGAACGCGCCCTCGCTCCACCTCTGGGCCGCCGTCTTCGGGCTCAACTACATCTCGACGGTGCCGCCGACCACCACGCTCACGGCGAACATCTTCGGGCGCTATTCGGTCGGCGAGCTCTCGGGCTGGATCTTCTTCTCGCACCAGGTCGGCGCCGCCCTCGGCGCCGCGCTCGCCGGCTGGATCTACGAGCTGACGGGCGCCTACACGATCGCGTTCGTCTCGGCGGCCTTCATGGGCATCGTCGCCGCCGGGCTCGCCCTCGCGATCCGGGAGGAGCCGATCGGCTCGCGGCCCGTACCCGTCCCCGTCCCCGCCGCGTCCTGACGCGCGCGTCTCGTCAGCGCGCCGGCTCCTGCGCCTGGTCGAAGAGGTCGGCGGCCTTCGCCGCGAGCCCGATGCGCTGGTAGAGGTGGCCGAGCAGGAGGCGTGGCGTCGGGTCCTCGGGCGCGCTCCGGATCGCCGCCAGGAGCTCGCGCCGGGCCTCGGCGTGGAGTCCCGCCTCCACGAGCACCGCGGTCCGCATGACCGCGCGCGTGCCGGGGGGGAGGCTCCCCTCCCGGTCGAGGGCCGTGAGCCGCTCGCGGATCAGCGCCCACTCGCTCTCGGCGAGCAGCTCGAACTGGGTCTCCTCGACGGCGTGGCCGGGCGTCTCGAGCTGCCACCGGTAGCGCACGCCGGGGGCGAGCGGCGGCGCCGTCGCCGGATAGACGAGCGGCGCGAGCGGCAGGCCCGCCTGCTCCCACACGACGCCGGCCGGGCCCGCCACCCGCACCGCGTAGCGGGCGCCGGCGCCGCCCTCCCACTCGAACACGAGGCCGGCCGGCGGCACGCGCGTGTGGCGCGGCGACAGGATGAGGGGCGGCACGCTCAGGCTGCGCACCGAGAGCCGCCGGTAGACGGGCGGATCCTGCTTGCCCGTGAGGAACCGGCCGGCGGTCGACGCCAGCACGCGGAGCTGATTCGACCCGCCCGCCGGCGGGACCACCTCGGGCACCGTGAACGGCGAGGTGGCGGCCGTGATCGTCTGGGTGGCGCCGCTCTGGTGGAACAGCACCACCACGCGCGCGGCCCCCCGCACGCGGATCTGGTCGCCGGCCGCGAGCGCCATCAGCGGCTTCGCCGGTCTCCAGTCGCTCTCGCCCGTCGCCTTCACCCGCACCTCGCCGGGTCCCGGCCGATGAATCTCCGTGAGGTAGGCCACCGGGGCGGCCGCCCACACGAGGCCACCCACCGCCAGCGCTCCGAGCGCCACGAGCCACGCGCGCCATCGCGTCATGCCGTCGTCTCCTCCGGGCGCCCGGCCCCGTCGCCGGCGAGCCCGATCAGCTCGAACACGCGGACGAGCTCGCGGCGTCCCTTGACGTCGCGCGCGCCGCGGTCCCGCGCCTCCGCCCGCGCGCCGAGGACCGCGCGGGTCGCCTCGGTGACCAGGATGGTCGTGCCGAGGTCCTTGTTGAGACCCTCCACCCGCGAGGCGACGTTGACGGCGTCGCCGACGATGGTGTACTTCACCCGCGCCCGCCCGCCGATGTTGCCGGCGAACACCTCCCCGGTGTGGATCCCGATCCCCATGCGGAGCAGCGGCAGGCCGTCCTCCTTCCACCGCACGTTGAGCTGGTGGAGCGCCTCGTCCATGGCGAGCGCCGCCCGCGCCGCGTGCAGCGCGTGCTCGCGGTCCGCCAGCGGGGCGCCGAAGATCGCCATGATCGCGTCGCCGATGAAGTCGTTGATCATGCCGCGGTGGCGGAAGATCGCCGCGCTCATCGCCTCGAAGTACTCGTTGAGCCGCGCGGCGACCGCGTCGGGCGCCATGGTCTCCGACAGCGTCGTGAAGCCGCGCAGGTCCGAGAAGAGGATCGAGACGTCCCGCCGCTCGCCCCGGAGGCCGGGCGCCTCGGCGAGCACCTGGGCGGCCACCTCCTTGCTCACGTAGCGACTGAACGCCGCGCGGAGCCGGCGGCGCTCGAGCCGGTCGGCGCCGAACCCCGTGAGCGAGGTGGCGACGATCGGCAGCGCGAAGTCCACCCAGTAACTCGCGCGCTGGAACACGAGGTAGCTCGCGGGCAGGCCGACGAGCACGAGGGCCGTCACGCTCGCGGCCGTCGCGGCGACGGGCTTGCGCACGACGAGCACCACGCCGGCGGCGAGCACGACCAGGACCTGAAGGGCGAGGCTCCAGCCCCACTCGGCCGGGCGGATGAAGCTCCGGGCCAGCAGCATGTGCAGGAGGTTCGCGTGCACCTCGACGCCGGCGAGCGGGCCGTGCGGCGTGAAGACCTCCTCGCGCGCCTCGGCGAACGTCGCGCCCACCAGGACGGGGCGCCCGCGCAGCGGGTTGTCGGACGCCACCTCCGCCCCCGGCTCGCCGAGCGCCGCGACGGCGGCGCTCGGGATCGTGAGGAAGCTCCGCGCGCGGCCGACGAAGTTGATGCGCACAAGCTCGCCCGGACGCACGGCGACCGGCGCGCCCGCCGGCTCGAGCCGGCCGCCGATGAGCCGAGGCAGCGGCACCGTGCCGTCCGCGTCGGCGAGCACGCGCTCGAGGGCGTTCTGGCTCATCCCGCCGAGGCGCGCCGCGACCGCCAGCGCGAGGGCCGGCCCGTGGCGCCCGGCGTCGCCGCCGGGGATCAGCAGAGCCGCGCGGCGGATCAGCCCGTCGCCGTCCTCCGGCATCTCGGGCGAGCCGCGGACGACGGCGGCCAGGAACGCGGGATCGGCGAGCGGCCCCGCTCGCGGCGTGTCGGGCGCGGTCAGCACGACGCGGGAGAGCCCCCCGTCGCTGAACTCGGCGACGGCGCGGGCGAGCGCGGCGTCCTCGGCCGGCGCCGTCGCGGCCGCAAAGGTCACGTCGAGCCCGACGACCGCCGCGTCCGCGCGCTGGAGGCCGCGCACGACCTTCGCCAGGTAATCGCGCGGGAGCGGCTGGCGCTGGCCGAACGCGTTGAAGGCCGCGTCGTCGATCGCGACCACGACGACGTCGGTGACGAACTGGTCGCCGCGCAGCCGCATCAGGAAGTCGAGCGTGCGCGACTGCGTCACCTCGAGCCACCCCGCGGCCGACGCCGCGGTCACCAGCACGCTCGCGACGACGCCCACCGCCCAGAACTGGAGCAGCCGGCGCCGGTGCCCGCGCCACCACGCCGCCAGGCGCCGGCGCAGCCGGCTCAGGGCCGGACCTCGACCGCCATCGTCGCCTCGGCCCACTGGCCCGGCGCCGCGCGCCGCCGCGCCGCCTCGACCGCCGCGGCGAGGTCGGCAGCCTCACCGATCGCGATCGGCGCCTCGCTCGCGATCGCCCGCACGCGCTCGACGCCCGCCGGGCCCCGGAGAGTGAGCGCGAAGCCCGACTCCGGCGCCGGAATGGTCACCTCCCGCCCGGCCTCGACGCGGGGGCTGGGGTGGAAGCGGTTCGGAAAGATCACCGTGGTCCCGCCGCTGGTCCCGACGTTCACCAGCGCGACGTACGCGTCACGGCTCACCGCGAGGCTGAACCGGATCGTGTCGCCGACGCGGTAAGCCGGCTTGTCGGTCCAGAGCCGGACCTGCAGCGGCGGCGGCTCCGTCCACCACTGGGCCGCCGCCGCCGCCGGCAGCGCCAGCAGCAGGGCGCAAAGGAGGCGAGCGGCCATACGCATGGCTGTCCCCCTGAAGATACCCGAACCGGCGGCACGGCTCGTCGTGGCGGGACGCCCGCGTCAGCGGGCGATGGCGTGGGCGCCGCGGCGCGGGTCGGCGCCGGCCCAGCGCGTGCCGTCGGGCCCGACCTGCACGCCGCAGACGGCGCCGGCGCGCCACTCCCAGTCGGGCCACTCGGCGACGTCGTGGCCGAGTGCCTGGAGGCCGTCGCGGGTCTCGCGCGGGATCCGGCGCTCGCACTCGAGCTTGCCGGGGGCGTGGACGTGCGGCCAGAACGAGTCGGGGAAGCTGCGCGAGGCGACGCGCGGGGCCTCGACCGCGCGCTGCGGCTCCATCCCGAAGACCGTCACGTTCAGGAAGACCTGGAGCATCGCCTGCTGCTGGACGTCGCCGCCCGGCGTGCCGAACGGCATGAAGAGGCGGCCGTCCTTGAAGGCCATCGCGGGCGCCGGCGTGAGCCGCGGGCGCTTGCCCGGCGCGACGACGCTCGCGTGGGCCGGGTCGAGCCAGCCCTGGGAGCCGCGCGGCGAGACGACGCAGCCCACGCCCGCCACGACCGGCGAGTCCACGTTCGGATCGCTCGGCGTGGCCGAGAAGCCGTTGCCCTCGGCGTCCACCACCGCAACGTAGCTCGTGTCGAGCGAGGCCGGCGCGGCGGCCGAGCCGCCGGCGAGCGGCAGCGCCGACTCGCGGCTCTTCGCCGCGGCCAGGCGATACGGATCGCCCGCGGCCGGCATGTCGGGCAGCGCGCGCCCGGCGTCGAACAGCGCGCGCCGCGCCGCGGCGTAGGCCTTCGAGAGCAGCCCATCGGCCGGGACCTTCACGAAGTGCGGGTCGCCGTACCAGGCGTCGCGGTCGGCGAACGCGATCTTGACCGTCTCGACCAGGCGGTGGAGGTACGCGGGCGAGTTGTGGCCGAGCGCCGCGAGGTCCACGCCGTCGAGCAGGTTCAGCATCTGGAGGAGCACCGGCCCCTGACACCAGAACCCGCACGCCGCGACCTCGTAGGCGCCGAAGCGCGCCCGGAGCGCGGGCGCGACCTCCACGCTGAATCCGGCGAGGTCGTCGTACACGAGCGGGCCGTCCTCGGCGCGGTGGAACTCGGCGATGCGCCTCGCGGTCTCGCCGCGGTAGAACTCGTCGCGCGCCGCGCTCACGCCGGCGGCCCGATCGCCGCCCGCCCGCGCCTCCGCCCGCACCATGCGCCGGAGTGTCTCGCCCAGCTCGCGCTGCACGAGGATCTCGCCGAGACGGTACGCGCGGCCGTCGCGCAGGTAGAGCGCGGTGGAGGTCGGCCAGCGGTGGTACTTGTCGGCGTTGGCGCCCATCTGGTAGGCCGAGAACTGGGACACGGGGAAGCCCCGCTCGGCGTGCTCGATCGCCGCCGTCGCGACGTCGGCGAACGACATCGTGCCCCAGCGCGCGAGCGCCGCGCACCAGGCGTCGGGGGAGGCCGGCACGACCGTGCGCGGCAGGCCCGGCGGGATCTGGCCCTGGTGCCGCTCGCGGAAGTACGCGGCCGTCGTCGCGCGCGGATAGGGGCCGACGCCGGAGACCTCGAACGTCTCGCCCGCGCGCGCCAGGTGCACGAGGATCGGCGCCACCCCCGCGACGCTCACCATGTCGGGGTGCACGACGCCGAGCGCGAGGCCCGCGGCGCAGCCCGCGTCGATCGCGTTGCCGCCCGCGGCCAGCACGCGCGCCGCCGCCTCCGCGGCCAGCGGGTGGCCCGCCGCCACCGCCCAGCGCGCGCCGATCACCTGCACCGTCGCCGTCGGCGCGTGGGCGGGCACCTTCTGCTGCGAGGACGCGGAGTCGAGGCTCACGGCACCTCGTCGTACAGTGAATCGGCGACACGCACGACGCGCTTCGCGGGGCGGGGCTTCGCCAACCTGATCATCTTCGCATGGGCCGTGACCAGGACGGCGGGGCCCAACGTCACGGCATAGCTCGTCGGCAGCGGGGGCCTGCTTCCAATGCGCCGAGACTTCCGCCGCTTCTTCCTGTCGGCGATCCTCTTGCTCACGGCCCACCCCCTGCCTGCAGGCTTTGTACCACGTCGAGGGACACGATGCCAACGACCCGCTCGTCGGAACGAAGTCTGAACTGGTAGGTCCCCGGGCGTTCCAGGACCAGGTCACTGAGATCAAAGGTGACCTCGCCGAGCGAGTTCCGGTCGTGGAACACAACCGTGAGATCCCCGACCTGCTCGGTGACCGTCGGATCCTCGAGGCGCGTCAGGTCCAACCGCATGCGGTACGCCCCCAGGGCGTCGGTGAGCGCCGCATACACCCCGAGCGTTCTGGTCGTCGTCGGAAATCTCGAGGCGCTGATTCGGTGCGTGACCCCGATAAGACTCACTTTGCGCGTGCCTTCCTCGCGGATGACGAGATCGCACACGAGCATCGCCTTGAGCACCGGATGCGGCGGGCGGGGCATCATTTCCGAGACTAGCCCGTGGCCGGCGTCGCCGAAATGCCTCGGATCGGATACGGCTCGGCGGCGCTGTGCTACGCTCGGGGCATGGCGACGCCCCCGCTCGTTGGCGTGACGACGTCGGTCACCGTGGACAAGTCGCCGGAGCGCGCGTACGTGAACGCGGCCTACCTGCGCGCGGTCCAGCGGGCGGGCGGCGTGCCGGTGCTCCTGCCGCCGCAGCTCGACCGGGCGGCGCGCGCCGAGCTGTGGGGCCGGCTCGACGGCGTGCTGCTGACGGGCGGCGGCGACGTGGATCCCGCGCGCTTCGGCGAGGCGCCGCACCCGACCGCCGCGGAGATCTCGCCGGCGCGCGACGGGCTCGAGATCGACGTCACCCACTGGGCGCTCGAGCGCCGCCGGCCGCTCCTCGCGATCTGCCGCGGCCTCCAGGTGCTGAACGTCGCCCTCGGCGGCAGCCTCTGCCAGGACATTTCGAGCGCGCTCGACTCCCCGCTCGATCACAGCCAGAAGGAGCCCCGGCAC
>JACPCH010000059.1 GCA_016179875.1 Candidatus Rokuibacteriota bacterium
GACACGTCGGCCATGCGCCGGCGCTGGCCCGCGGGCTTGGAGGCGTCGAAGGTCACGCCTCCCCGGTAGCCCGTGAGCTCCGCGATCAGGAGCGCGAGATCCTTCACGGAGATCTCGAAGCCGGCGCCGAGGTTGACGGGGTCGCCGCCGTCGTAGCACTCGGCGGCCAGCAGCACGCCGCGCGCCGCGTCGTCCACGTAGAGGAACTCGCGCGTCGCCCGGCCGTCGCCCCACACGGAGACCTCGGGCTCGCCGGTCCGCGCCGCCGCGTCGAACCGCCGGATCAGCGCCGGAATCACGTGCGACGAGACGGGATCGAAGTTATCGCCCGGGCCGTAGAGGTTCATCATCAGGAGGTGCACGGCGTTGAAGCCGTACTGGGCGCGGTAGGCCTGGCCCTGAGCCAGCATCGAGCGCTTGGCGAGACCGTAGGGCCCGTTGGTGGGCTCCGGGTAGCCGTTCCACAGCTCCTCCTCGCGGAACGGCACCGGCGTGTGCTCCGGGTAGGCGCACACCGAGCCGATGCCGACGAACTTCCCGGCCCCGGCGCGCCGCGCGTGCTCCATGACGAGCGCGTTCATCATCACGTTGCGGTAGAAGATCTCGCCCGGGAACGTCCGGTTGAACTCGATGCCGCCGACGCGGGCGGCGGCGTGGATCACCAGGTCCACCGGCCCGGCCGCGAAGAGCCGCTCGACGTCGCGCTCGACGGTCAGGTCGAAGTCGCGCCGCCGGGGCTCGAGGATCTTCCCGGCGCCGGCGGCGTGGAGCCGCCGGACCAGGTGCCGCCCCAGGAAGCCGCCGGCGCCGGTGACGAGGACGGTCTGGCCGGCGAGCCCGGTCACGCGAACCGCCGCATGAACTCGTCCACGCACTCGCGCACGTACGCGCGCTCGGTCTCGCCGATGGCGTGATGGTTCCCGAAGAAGAACGCCTGGCGCATGATCAGCTCGGCGTTCGGCAGGGCGCCCGCGATGCGGTGCGGGAACAGGCGGATCGCCGGCTGGTCGCGGAAGTTGCCGGCCATGATCGGGCGCGTCTCGATCCCCTTGCCCTCCAGGAAGCGCGTGAGGTCCTCCCGCGTGAAGGGCGCGCCCGGCTGCACCGTCAGCGGGTAACCGAACCAGACCGAGCGCGAGCCCCCGCCCTCGCGGCCCGGCGAGAGCCGGAGCCGGTCGGCGTACCGCGCGAAGGCCCGCCGCCAGTAGTCGGCGTTCTCGCGCCGGATGCGGATGAACTCCTCGAGCTTGTCCACCTGGTGGACGCCGAACCCGCCCTGCAGCTCGGTGGGCCGGAGGTTGTAGCCGAAGTTGACGAAGAAGTACCGCTCGTCGATCCCCGGGTTCGGCACGTCGAGCTTCTTCCGCACGTCACGCTGCCAGCCGTGGGCGCGGAGCGTCCGGGCCAGATCGGCGAGCTTCTCGTCCGAGGTCACCACCATGCCGCCCTCGATGGTGCTGATGTGATGCGAGAAGTAGAAGCTGAACGCGCCCATCTGCCCGAAGTTGCCGACCTTCACGCCCCGGAACTGCGCGCCGTGGGCCTCGCAGGCGTCCTCGATGACGTACAGATCATGGCGGCGCGCCAGCTCGCCGAGCGCGGCCATGTCGCACGCGTTGCCGAGGAGGTGCACGGCCATGATCGCGCGGGTCCGCGGCCCGATCGCGGCCTCGACCGCCGGCGGGTCGAGCGTGAAGGTGTCGGGGTCCACGTCCACCAGCACCGGCACGGCGCCGATCGTGACCAGCGGAAAGTAGGTCGTGGACCAGGCGACGGCGGGGACGATCACCTCGTCGCCTGGCCGCAGCGGGCGCGGCACGAAGGGGCTGCGCAGGACCTCGGCCGCGATGAGATTCGCCGAAGAGCCCGAGTTGACCATCACGGCCTGGCCGGCGCCGATGTATTGGGCCCACAGCGCCTCGAAGCGCGCGACCTTCTCCCCCATCGTCACGCGCGTGGTGAGGAGCGACGCGATCGCCTCGTTGACCTCCTCGGCGCCATAGGAGGGCACGTGCAGCGGGATCCGGGCGGTGCCGCGGGCGCCCGGCACCTCCCCGAGCGCGAAGTACCGCTCGACGAGCGCGTGGATCTGCACGGCGATCGCGTGGCGCGAATCGGTCATGGGCTCCCCGACGCGGGACCGCTCAGTGGGCGGCGCCGCCCGCGAGCTTGCGCCAGCGGCGGCGGGTGTAGAAGAAGTCGACGAACCACTTGGCGTAGCGCGTCTCCTCGGTGCCACGGAAGACGGCCTTGGCGAGGGCGCGGAGCGTGCGCCCCGGACGGCACACGAAGGAGAGCACGTAGAAGTTCACGAACATCCAGAGCATCGTCCAGTACAGCCGCGTCGTCGAGACCCGGTCGGCGTACGACGGCGCCTTCTTCGTGTAGAAGTCCATCGGCGAGACGAAGAACTCGTCGTCGAGCTGGAGCTTGCCGGCACGCTGGAGCCGCCGGAACAGCTCCGAGCCCGGGTACGGGACGAACTTCGAGACGGCGACGTCGTGCACGCCGAGCATCGCCATCTTCCGGATGAGCCGGAGCGTCTGCCGGAGCGTCGCCGGCGTGTCGTCGGGGAAGCCGATGACGATGAAGCACGAGAGCTTGAGCCCCCGCCGGACCGCCGCCCGCATGGCGGCGAGCATGTGGCCGAGGTCCACCTGCTTCTTGACGATCTTGAGGATCTCGGGCGAGCCGCTCTCCGGCGCGAACGCGAGCGCGCGGCAGCCGGAGCGGTAGAGCAGGTCGGCGACCTCCGCGTCGAAGACCTCCGAGCGCGTGCCGCTCGGCATCTGCCAGGTGACGTTCAGGTCGCGGTCGATCAGCTCGCGGCAGAAGTCCACGATCCACTGCCGCTTGACGATCGCGGTCAGGTCCTGGAAATCGAAGTTGGTCGCCCGGTACTTCGTCAGGTACCGCTCGATCTCGTCGGCCAGGAGCTTCGGGTCGCGCGGGATCCAGCGCTGGGTCCACATGGCGGGGCTCGAGCAGAACGTGCACTGGAACGGGCAGCCGCGGGTGCCGAGGATCGGCATCGACCGCCCGAGGTTGATGCCGTTGATCTGGTGCCGTATCACGTACTCGGCGATCGGGAACGACTCCCAGTCGGGCGGCGGGATCGCGTCCACGTCGCGCTGGCGCGGCGAGAGGCCGGTCTTGACGATCTCGCCGCCCTCCCGGAAGGCGATCCCGGCGACCCCGCGCAGCGGCGCGCCCGCCGCGCGCGCCCGGAGCAGGCTGACGATCGTCTCCTCGCCCTCGCCGAGCACGACGACGTCGAAGGGGCTCGCGGCCAGCACGTGCTCGGGCACCGCGGTGCCGTGCTCGCCGCCCAGGACCAGGAGCGCGCCCGGACAGCGCGCGCGCACGCGCTCGGCCAGCGTGCGGGTGAGCGGCCAGAGCGTCGAGAACATGCAGCTGATCCCGATCACGTCGGTGTCGGCGGGGATCCGCTCGGCGATCTGGTCGAACGAGAGGCCCTGCACCATGAAGTCGCCACGGTCCGGGTACGGGCTGACGGCGTCCAGCGCCTCGCCGGTGCCGTCGATCACGCGATAGCGGAAGCCCGCGTCACGGAGCGCGGCGGCGATGTAGGCGAGCCCGAGCGGCGGGTTCGGGGTGTGCATCTGCAGCCCCGAAAACGTCTTGAGGCCCGGGGGGTTGATGAGGGTGATCATGGGACGCCGCTGATTTTATCAGGATTTCCCGGCCGGCTTCCCATCTTCGCAGTCCCGGACCGGCAGCAGCGCGGGCCCCGGCGCGAAGGCGAACCGGTACCAGCGCGCGTTCGGCGCCGACTCCGTGCGATAGAGCCGGTAGGCGTCCGGCCCGATCGTCACGCGCTCGACGCCCCGGAGCGGGCAGCCGGTGATGAGCTGCGAGCCCGCCGCGCGCACCGCCGCCGGGTCGGTGCTCCAGCCGACGCCGGCCGTCGGGCTCGTCAGCATCCGGCGCGATCCGTCGAGCTCGCGAAGGACCGCGGGCGTCAGCGGTCCGACCCGGATCCCGTCGGCCACCCGGCAGGCGCCCGGCAGGGGCGGCGCGGGCGCGAGAGCGCTCCAGATCCACACGGGCTCGACGAGGCATCCCGGCACCCGCGCCCCGATCGCGCACGCGCGGCCCGCCACCGTCGGATAGAGCGCCTGGATCGTCGGCATGAACCCGTGGTGCGCGCCGATCTGGACCGGGAAGAACAGGACGTGGGCCTCTTCGCCCCGGCGCTCCGCCGCGGCCAGCACGGACTCCAGCGCGCGCACGGACCGGGACATCTGCGGGAGGTCGCGATGGAAGAGCACCCAGCGCGCCGCGCCGTGGATGCCGAGCCAGGCGACGACGGCGACCAGACCCGCCGCCAGCGCGCGGCCGCGGCGCGCGCGGAGCGCTTCGGTCCAGATCAGGAACAGGGGCGGCAGCGCGCCCGTGAGGTGAAACGCGTCGGGCGCGGTGACCGGCAGGAGCAGCGGCAGGCTGCTGAACGCGAGCCACGCGGCGGCGAACCCGAGCCGCCGCCGGGCCGGCGGGTCCGCGGCGCCCGCGGCCAGCGCCAGGCCGGCCAGCGCGAGGCTCGGCGCCATCACCGCCGCCGCCGTCGCCAGGCCGCCCGGTGTGATGGCGATCTCGCGCAGGCGCGCGAACTCCGGCACCCACGGCACCACGCGCAGGGAGTCGAACGGGAGCCCGCCACTGGCGACCGTGAACCCCACCCGCGCGCTGACCTCGACCAGCACCTTCAGCGGGAAGCGGATCGCCGCCGTCTCGGGCGGGATGATGCTCACGCCCGCCTGGAACACGCGGTCCATCACGAGCCCGGTGAGCACGTAGAGGGGCACGATGGCCGCGAAGGGCCACGCCCCGACGACGGCCGCGCGCCGGCGCCGGACGATGACGGCGTGGGCGAGCGGCACCAGCGCGAACGCCAGAAAGATCTCGTGGGCGAGCCCACCCAGGAGCAGCAGCACGAACGCCAGCACCCACCGGGCGTGCCGCCCCCGGCCCTCGAGCTCCTCGCCGCGGAAGTACGCGGCGAGGCCGCCGAGCGCGACCGCGGTGGTCAGGCCGAAGCCGAAGAAGAGCAGCGAGTGGGCGGTGGCGTAGCTCACCGCGAGACACGCCCCCACGAACACCGCGAGCGCCCGGCGTCCGGTGACGTGCCAGGCCACCCGCGTCGCCGCCCACACCGCGGCGCCGAACGCCAGCGCGTTGGCCACGAAGTACGCGAGCGGCGAGCAGCCGAGCGTCTTGGCCGCGAGCCACCACTCGATGGCGCGGACCGGCCGCACGTGGTTCGCCGTGTGGACGGTCGCCTGCCACCGGACCGCCGCCTTCAGGCCCTCGAGGCTCAGCGGGAGCGGCAGCAGGTTGTAGACGATCCAGGGAAACTCCTCCCAGAGATAGCCGGGCGGCGGATGGAGGAGGAAGAGGTATGCCCACGCCCCCGCCAAGACCGCCAGGTCCAGGCGCCGGCCGAACCGCCCGCCCGGCGCGCTCATGTCCCCTCGCCGCACGGCGGGACCGGCACCACGGCGGGCCGCGGCTCCAGGGCGAACCGGTACCAGCGCACGTTCGGCCCGCCCGCCGCGCGGTAGAGCCAGTAGACGCCGGCGCCGCGCCGGACCGGCTCGACGCCCGCCAGCGGGCACCCGCTGATGAGCCGCTGCCCCCGGGCGCGCTCGACGGAATGCCGCGTCGCCCACTCGGCGCCGGAGCCGACGAGGATCCGGCGCGAGCCTTCCAGCTCCGCGCGCGTCGGCGGCGGCAGCGGCCCGACCCGGACTCCGTCGGCCGTGTGGCAGGCGGGTGGCAGCGGCGGGGGCGGCCCCAGCGCGCTCCAGATCCAGGTGGGCTCGACGAGGCAGCCGGGCACGCGCTCGCCGATGGCGCACGCGCGACGCGCCACGGTCGGGTACAGGGGCTGGATCGTCGGGATGAAGCCGTAGTGCGCGCCGATCTGGATCGGGAAGAAGAGCACGCGCGCCTCCTCGCCCCGCGCGTCCGCCTCCGCGAGCACGGCCTCCAGCGCGTGGACGGACCGGGCCATCTGCGGAAGATCGCGGTGGAACAGCACCCAGCGGGCGGCGCCGTGGATGCCGAACCAGAGGCCGACGGCGACGACCACGAGGCCGAGGCCGCGCCGGCCACGCACGCCGAGCGCCTCCCACCAGACGAGGAACAGGGCCGGCAGGGCCCCCGTGAGGTGGAACGCCTCGGGCGCGGCGGCGGGCGTCCTGATGGGCGAGGCCGCCGGGAACAGGAGCGGCAGGCTGCCGAACGCGAGCCACGCGAGGTACACCACGAGCCGGCGTCCGGCCGTCGCGTCGCCGCCGCGCGCGGTGAACGCCGTGGCGGTGAGCACCAGGCAGGGCGCCACGACCACGGCGGCGGTCGCGAGGCCGGCGGGCGTCAGGGCGAACTCGCGCAGGCGCGAGAACTCGGGCACCCACGGCAGCGCGCGCAGGGTGTCGAACGGCAGCCCGCCGCTCAGCACCGAGAAGCCCCCCCGCGCGGCGATCTCGACGAGCACGTCCCACGGGTAGCCCCAGGCGAGCGTGCCGGGCGCGATCGTCAGCACCCCGGTGCCGTACACGCCGCCCATGAGGCGACCCACGAGCACGTAGCACGGCAGGACCGCGACGAAGACGAGCGCCCGCGCCACGACCGCCCGCCGGCGCGGCACGATGACGGCGTGGGCGACCGGCACGAGCGCGAGCGCGAGGAACGTCTCGTGCGCGAGGCCCGCCAGGAGCAGCAGCAGGACCCCGAGCAGGAGCCGCCACGCGCGCGCCCGGCCCTCGAGCTCCTCGGCGCGAAAGTACGCGACGAGACCGCCGAAGGCGCAGGCCGCCGTCAGGCCGAAGCCGAAGAAGAGCAGCGAGTAGGCGTTGGCGTAGCTGACCGCCAGGCAGGCGCCCACGAACAGCGCGGCCGCCCGCCTCCCGGTGACGTGCCAGGCGATCCGCACGACCGCCCAGATCGCCGCGCCGAGCGCCAGCACCATGGCGACGAAGTAGGCGAGCGGCGAACACCCGAGCGCCTTGGCGGCCAGCCACCACTGGATCGCGCGCACCGGCCGCACGAGGCCCGGGGTGTGGACCGTCGCCTGCCACTCGATCGCGGCCCTCATCCCCTCGAGGCTCCAGGGCAGCGGCAGATAGGTGTAGACGATCCGCGGATACTCCGCCCACAGGAACCCGACCGGCGGGTGGAAGGCGAAGAGCCAGGCCCACGCGCCGAGCAGGACCGCGACGTCGAGCCGCCAGCCGAACCGCGCGCCGTGCGTCTCAGACATCCGGCAGGCGCCCCGAGGCCGAGACCATCGGCGTGCTCGAGACCAGCTCGACGCCGGCGTCGCTGAACCAGTCCAGGACTTCCGCCAGCGAGTGCTCGCGCAGGTCGGGCGTCGTCAGGCCCTCGAAGGTGATCCGTCCCACGCCGAGCACGTCGAGGCGCCCGAGCCGCCGCAGCAGGCGGCCCAGCGGCACCGTCGCCGGCCGCGCCGCGTCGTAGCCGAACCCGAGCGCGTCGCAGAGGCGGAGCACCCGGGCGGGGTCCATCCGCCGCGTGAGCCGGCGGAGCGGCCAGACGACCCACGGCAGGGACCACGGGCGGTAGACGAAGACCGTGACGTGCCCGCCCGGCTTGAGACAGCCGGCCGCTTGCCGGAGGGGATAGGATCTCAGGACGCCATCCGCATCCTTTTGAACATTCACCAGCGCGGTGTGGGGTCCCACCGCCTCCGCCGGACATCGAGCGCGTGATGAACGTTGAAGCCAAGCGGAGGCGGCAACTGACCCGAGGCCTCAGCGTACGCGACCCGTTGGTGACGACGCTGTGGCGAGCGGCCGACGCCTTTCTCGTCACGCGCGGCG
>JACPCH010000060.1 GCA_016179875.1 Candidatus Rokuibacteriota bacterium
CCGTGCGTCGGCGCGGCCCGCGCCGCTCGCAGGTCGGCGGCCCACATGACGAGCGCCCAGCCGGCGGTCGAGGCCGCGATGAGGAGCGGCCAGCGCAGGTGCGTCTCGATCAGCCGGCCGAAGACGAGCCCGGCCGCGGCGCCCGGCACGGTCGCGAGGACGACGATCGCCGCGAGCCGGCGCGGGAGCGCGCCCGACACGAGCGCCCGCAGCTCGCGGCGGAAGTAGGCGAGGAGCGCCGCGAGGGTGCCGAGGTGGAGCGCCGCGTCCACGGCGAGGCCCTGGTCGGGCCAGCCGAACAGGCGGGGGAGGAGGATCAGGTGGCCGGAGGACGAGACGGGGAGGAACTCGGTCAGGCCCTGGACGAGGCCGAGGGCCATCCCCTGGAGGTAGGTCACCCGACGATTTCTTCGCCGCCGTCCACGCCGATCACGTTGCCGGTGATCCAGTAGGCGTCGGGATGCGAGAGGAGCACGATCGCGCGCGCGACGTCCTCGGGCGTCGTCATGCGGCCGCTCGGGTTGCGCCGCGCGGCCTGGGCGATGATCGCCTCGTGCCCCGGGATCTTCTGGAGCGCGGGCGTGTGGGTCACGCCGGCGCGGATCGAGTTCGCGGTGATCCCGCGGGGCGCGAGCTCGGCGGCGAGCTGGCGGATGTGCGACTCGAGCGCGGCCTTGGCCGCCGACACCGGGCCGTAGTGGGGCAGCACCCGCGCGCCGCCCGACGAGGTCATCGCGTAGACGCGCCCGCCGCGGGTCATGAGCCCGCGGGCCACGACCTCCTGCGTCCAGTAGACGAGGCTGTGGGCCATGACGTCGAGCGTCATGTCCATCTGGGCCGGCGTCACGGCGTCCTTCATCGGATCGGCGACGTAGAGCTTGAGGGTGCCGAACGCGAGCGAGTGGAGGAGCACGCGGAGCGCCCCGGCCTCGCCGCGCTCTTCGAGCACGCGCTGCATCTCGGCCGCGGTCTCGGCGCGCCGCTCGTGGTCGGCGGCGTTGACGTTGAAGAACCGGGCCTCGCGGCCGAGCGCGCGGATCTGCCCGGTGATGCGCTCGGCGTTCGGCAGCGTGGCCTTGCGGTCGAGGTGCACGCCGAAGACGTTCAGGCCCGCGCGCGCCAGCGCGAGGCTCGTCGCCTCGCCGAAGCCCGACGACGCGCCGAGCACGAGCGCCCAGCCGCTCAACCGGATCCCTTCCGACGCCATGGCGCGCCCTCCCCGTAGACGAGCGCATTCTAGCATCGTAGAATCGCGGGAGACATGCCGAAGACCGCGGGCATCCTCCTGATCGGCAACGAGATCCTCTCGGGCAAGATCGCCGACGCCAACGCCGCGTACCTCTGCCGCGAGCTGCGCGGGCTCGGCGTGGAGGTGCGCCGCATCAGCGTCATCCCCGACGAGGTGGACCTGATCGCCCGCGAGGTGGCGGCCCAGAGCCGCGACTACGACGTCGTCTTCACGTCGGGCGGCGTCGGGCCGACGCACGACGACGTGACGATCGAGGGCGTGGCCCGCGCCATGGCGGTGCCGGTCGTGCGGCACCCGACGCTCGCCGGCCTCCTCGAGGACTGGTACGGCGACCGCCTGAACGACGCCCACCTGAAGATGGCCGAGACGCCGGAGGGGGCCGAGCTGGTGGGGGGCGAGCCCGTCCGGTTCCCGACGATCCTCGTGCGAAACGTCTACGTCCTGCCGGGCGTGCCGGAGATCTTCCGCCAGAAGTTCGAGGCGATCCGCGAGCGGTTCCGCGACCAGCCGATCCATTTGAAGAACGTGTTCGTGCGGATCGGCGAGGGGACGCTGGCCGATTACCTCAACAAGCTCCTGGCGGACTTTCCCTCGCTCCTGCTCGGCTCCTACCCGGAGTTCTCCAATCCCGAGTACAAGGTGAAGGTGACGCTCGAGTCACGGGACCGCGCGCGCCTCGAGGACGCGCTGGCGGAGTTCCTCCGGCGGCTGCCGGCCGGGGCGCTCGTGAAGGTGGCGTGATGGGCGGGGCGCGCGGGTAGCCCGGTCCGGTGCGCGGTGTCGTCCTCGGCGTCGCCGTCGTCGTGCTGGGCCTCTACTTCGTCGGGCTCGGCGGGGCGCCGTTCATCGATCCGCCCGAAGGCTTCCACGCCGAGGTCGCCCGGCAGATGCTGCTGACGGGCGACGGCGTCACGCTGCGGGTGAACGGTGTCCGCTACTTCGACAAGCCGCCCGTGCTGTACTGGCTGATGGCGGGCTCCTTCGCCGCCGGCGGCCCCACGCCGCTGGCCGCCCGCTTCTGGTCCGCGCTGGCGGCGGTCGGCATCGCCGCCGTCACCGCCCGCCTCGGCCAGGTGCTCGGCGGCGCCCGGGTCGGCCTGCTGGCCGGGCTCATGGTCGCGGCGAACCTCGGCATGTACCTCTACGGACGCCTCGTCAAGCCCGACATGGTCTTCATCCTCTGCATCGTGCTCGCCTACGCGGGCTTCGTCCTCGCCTACCGGGGGCGCGGGCGCGCCGGCCTCGCGCTGTTCTACGCGGGCCTCGGCCTGGCCACGCTCAGCAAGGACATCCTCGGCGCCGTCGGCCCGCTCGCGGTCGTGGCGCTCTTCTTCTGGCTGACGCGCGAGCGCCCGCTGGGGCCGTGGGCGCCGTGGTGGGGCGTGTTCCTGGCGGCCGGCCTCGCGCTGCCGTGGTACCTGCTCGTCGAGACGCGGAACCGCGGCTTCCTCTGGTACACGATCGTGGACAACCACCTGCTCAACTTCACGCGCCAGCGGGTGTTCCCCGACGAGGACGTGCCGCTCGGCGCGCTCGAGTTCCTCGTCGTCACGATCCTCGCCTTCCTGCCGTGGTCGCTCGCGCTGCCCTGGGGCTTCGCGCGCGCGTTCCGGCGGCCGTGGGAGGACGCGCGGGCCCGGCTCTGGCTCCTGTTCGGCCTCTGGGCGGTCGTCGTGGTCGGCTTCTTCACGCTGTCGCCCTTCAAGCTGCCGCACTACGGGCTGCCGGCGTTTCCGGCGCTGGCGCTGCTGGCCGCGCGCGTGTGGGACGAGACGATCGACGGCGCGCCGGGCGCGCCGTCGGCGCGGGCGCTCATGGTGCCGCTCCTCGTGCTCTTCGCGCTCGTCACCGCCGCGTTCCTCGCGGTGTGGGGCGGCCTCGTGCCGGTTCCGTCGAGCGCGCTGGCGAGCCTCGACGTCGCGACGCGCAACCTGGCGGCGCGCGGGCAGCGCGCCGTCGAGTCGCCCCTCGACCCGTGGCTGCCCATCCTCCTGCGCGGCGGCGCCATCTTCGGCGTCGCCACCGTGGCGCTGGCCGTCGCCGTCCGGCGGCGCGCCGCGGCGCTCGGCGTCGGCGTCGCGCTGGCGGCGATGATCGCCTTCCTGCCGGCGGTGGCGGGCGAAGGCATGGCGCAGTTCGTCCGGACGCGCTCGCTCCGGCCCGTCGCCGACGCGCTGGCGGCGCGCCTGCGCCCGGGCGACGTGGTCGCGCACGAGGGCGCCATCGAGAACAGCGGGTCGCTCCTGCTCCGGCTGCCCGCCCCGGTGCGGATCGTGAACGGGCTCCAGTCGAACCTCGCCTTCGGCGCGACGTTCCCGGAGGCGCGCGACACCTTCTGGGACACGCCGCGGCTCGAGGCCGCGTGGGCCGAGCCGGGGCGGCGCTTCCTGGTCTCGGGCGTCAGCCCGGAGCGCAGCGTGGTGCGGGCGCTCCCGCCCGCGAGCGTGCACCTGCTCCTCCACGCCGGCGGCCGCCGGCTCTACTCGAACCGTGCCGACTGAGGCCGGCGGAGGCGCGGGGGGCGGCGCGGCGCAGCCCAAGGTGGTCGTGGTCATGCCGGCCTACAACGCGGGCCGGACGCTCCGCATGACCTACGAGGAGCTGCCGAAGGACACGGTCAGCCTCGTGATTCTCGTGGACGACGGCTCCACCGACGCGACGCTCGACGTGGCGCGCCAGCTCGGGCTCGAGATCTTCGTCCACAACCGCAACTACGGCTACGGCGCGAACCAGAAGACCTGCTACGCCGAGGCGCTGCGCGCCGGCGCCGAGATCGTCGTGATGGTGCACCCCGACTACCAGTACGACCCGCGGCTGGTGCCGCGGCTCATCGAGCCCATCGTCCGCGGCGAGGCCGACGTCGTGCTGGGCTCCCGGCTGAAGGAGGGCTCGGCGCTGGCGCAGGGGATGCCGTGGTGGAAGTACGTCTCGAACCGCTTCCTCACGGGGATCGAGAACCGCGTCTTCGGCCTCGCGCTCTCCGAGTTCCACACCGGCTACCGGGCGTTCCGGCGCGACGTCCTCGAGACCATCAACTTCGGCGCCAACTCGGACGGCTTCGTCTTCGACCAGGAGATCGTCGCCCAGGTCGTCGCCGCGCGGTTCCGCATCGCCGAGATCGCGGTGCCGACGCGCTACTTCCCCGAGGCCTCCTCGGCGAACTTCTGGGCGTCGGTCGGGTACGGCCTCCGCATCCTCGCGGTGCTCTTCTGGTACACCCTCCACCGCCGCGGGTTCCGCCGCTCGCGCCGCTTCGACAGCCTGCGGGCGCGCTACACGCGGCTGCCGTGACGGCGCTCGTCCGGCTGCTCGACGCCCTCGCCGCGGCGCTCGTCCTCGGCGTGCTCTGGATCTGGGCGGCCGGCGCCATCGGGGTCGGGCGCGCCGGGGTGGACCGGGCGGAGGACCTGATCGTCGCGCTCGTCGTGGTCTTGGGGGCGCGCTGGATTCTGCGGTCCTGGCGGCTCCCGCCGCTCGCGCCGCCGCGGGTGGTGGCGGTGGGCGTGGCGCTCTACGTCGCCGTCATGACCTTCATCACGGTCACGCGCCACTACGCGCTCCGCACCCACGCCCTCGACCTCGGCCAGTACGTGCAAGTCATCTGGAACATCGCGATGGGCCACGGCCCGTGGTCCACGATGCCGACGCTCGGGCGGCCGATCAACTTCTGGGGCGAGCACTTCTCGCCGGTCTTCTACCTGCTGGCGCCGCTCCAGTGGGTGTGGCCGGGCGCGGCGGTGCTGCTGGTGGTCCAGACGCTGGTCCTGGGCGCGGGCGGTATCGCGGTGTTCAAGTTCGGCGAGCGCGTGGTGGGGCCGCGCGCCGCCGCGACGCTGGCCACGGTGTTCCTGCTCAATCCGTCGCTGCACGGGATCAACCTGCGCGACATCCATCCGGCCGCCTTCGCGATCACGCTGCTGGTGGCGGCGGCGTGGGCGTACGAGGCCGGGCGGTGGGGCTGGTGCGCGGCGGCGCTCGTGCTCACCCTCGCGTGCCGCGAGGACGCGGCCGTCGCGGTGGTCGGCTTCGGCGTCTGGCTCGCCCTGGCGCGCGGGCGGTGGGCCCTCGGCGCCGCGGTCGCGGCCGTGTCCGTCCTCGTCCTTTGGGTGGACCTCGCCCTCGTGATGCCGCCCTATCGCGGCGAGCCGTACTCGCACCTGCACCGCTGGCGCCACCTCGGCGACTCCCTGCCGGACATCCTGGCGAGCCTGGTGTTCCGCCCCTGGCGCTGGATCGCGGTGGTGGCGACGTGGCCGAAGCTCGTGTACCTGCTCGCGCTGCTGGCGCCGCTCGGCTTCCTGCCGCTGCTGGCGCCCCGGGCGCTCGCCGCCGCCGTGCCCGCGCTCGCGATGAACCTCCTGAGCCTCGACCCGATCCTGATCAACCGGCGCGCGCAGTACCAGGCCTACGTGCTGCCGTTCCTGGTGCTGGCGGCGGTCGAGGGCTTCCCGCGGCTCAAGCGCTGGCAGGGCCGGCGCGCCGTCCACGTCCTGGCCTTCGCGCTGCTCGCGAGCCTCGCGCTGACTTCGCGGACGCTCAACGACCTCACGATCACCAAGTGGCGCCTGGGTCCCGAGCCCCTCGCCGCCTGGGCGCTCATCGCACGGGTGCCGGCCGAGGCCTCGGTGACGGCGAACGACCGCGTGGTGCCGCACCTCTCCACGCGCCGGGAGATCTACCTGCACCCGGTGAACATCGGCCGGAGCGAGTACGTGCTGAACCGGATCGAGACTCTGCCGGCGGCCCCGGAGGGCTACCGGCTGGCGGGGCGCGAGGGCGGCTGGGTACTCTACCAGCGCTAGCGGATCCCTCCTCGATACTCGGGCACGCTCGGATTGCACCAGGCTGGTGCAAGTGCACCGAAGTGGCGCACTATGGCTCGAGCCGGGTGTCAGGGGGAGGGTGCCGATGCGTGTGATCGTGGACACGAAGCGTGAGCTGGAGCGGCTGCACGGGGACCTCGTGAACGACCACCTGACCTTCCAGAATGGGCAGAGCGGCGAGAGACATCGCCCACCCCTGGCCTCGATCCGCTATTACACGAACCTCAGGATCCGCCACGACGAATTCGGCTATGGCACCCTCGATCTCTCCGACCAGACCTCGCTGACCAATGTCCAGCTCGTCACGAATGTGACCGTCGGGACGGTGGGCGGGCCCATCACCCGCGATGCGAAAGAGATCGTGCGGCTCGACTTCGTGTCCGAAGCGTAGGTGACACAGGAGAGGACACCCATGGCCGACGAGGGAGATCCCAAGGACTTGGCGTCCGCGGCGGTGGGGATCGAGGGGCGATCCGACAGGTCGGGGACGATCGCGGCGGGGATATTCTGGGTCGTCATCCTCGCGATCGCGGCGGTCGTCTACTTCCGCTCGGACACCGCCGACGTCCTTCTCGAAGTGTCGACCGGCGCACCGTTCACCGTCAAGGGATCGGTGATGTTCGACGGGGCGAAGGTCACCAACGGCCAGGTCCACCTGGTCATCAACAGCGCGAAGGACAATCGCTACCTCGGGAGCCTCGTCATCCCCGTCGACGGCAAGGATGGGACGTTCAGGGCGGCGGGGCCGGGTCTGCTCCCCGACGAGGTCCGCGACAAGCCGCTGCGGGTGAGCGCCCGCTTCCTCGGGCAGTCGAACAAGGGCAAGTCGGTGCCGGGTGAATCGGTCGTCTACATCAACTTCTCGCCTCCGCTGGGCCGGCTGACGATGTGGGGCTCGCTCGGGGGCGCGAGCGTCCTGGCGTTGGCGCTCATCATGCTCTTCACGGGTGAGCTGACGCGGCGCAAGGCCCGCGTGCTGTTTGGCATGACGTATTTCATGACGTTCTTCTCTCTCGCCGCGCCCATCGCGCTGACGGTCCTGGTCTCCCAGAACGTGTACCTGGTGGAGATCATGGGCGCCGCGCCTATCGGCCTGGTCAAGGGCACCGCGAAGGGGGTGAATACCGCTCAGTGGCTCCTGAATATCGGCGGCGCGGTCACCGCGCCCAGGCGGGCTTCCGGTGTGACGGATCCCGCTCCTGCGAGTCCGCCGCCCACCGCTGGTGGGGCGGACAGCGAATCGCGCGCGACGCCGACCGTGCCCGACGCGGCGCATGTCGTCGGCGGCCTCGCGGTGCCCTTCTACGTCGTTTTCCTGGCCATGCTCGGCGCCGGCATCAACATGACGATCCAGGTCCCCAAGATTCAGAACCGGTACGATATCGCCGAGCTCCCGGCGGCCACAACGTCGTTGATCGCCGCGACGCTGCAGGCGCCGATGGCGATCTTTTCGGGCGGGCGGCCTCAGACTCCGGGACAAGGGGAGATCAAGTTCGGTATCCGGCGCGAGCTGATCGGCAACTACATGTACCTGCTGTCGGCGCCGTTCCTCGCCATCGCCGTCTACTACCTCCTCCAGGTCATCGCCACGAACACGGCGGAGCCGGTCCTGGTGCTCATGGCGTTCTCGACCGGGCTGGTGTCCGACCGAATCATCTCGCGGATCACCAAGTTTGCCGAGGACACGCTCGGGGCCGAGACGAAGAAGAAGCTCTTGCTTCGTCAGCGCTGGGCGCCGAAGGCGGCGGCGGCGAAGCGCGGGTAGGTCCTGGCGACGGCCTCGCGCACGCGCGTGCGGAGGACGCCCAGCTCCTCCGCGGTGGGCGCGGGTGTCGTGCCCGCCGCCGGGTCGTAGTCGAGCGCGAAGCCGGTCCGCGCCTGCAGCGCCTCCCGCGTCACCCCGGGATGGACCGACTCCACCACGAGCGCCCGGCGCCCCGGATCGAAGCGGAAGACGCACAGGGGCGTCACCGTCTTCCACGGGCCGCCCGGCCGCACCACGTCCGGGGGTGTCGAGCCCGGGCTCGTCACCACGTCCACGCGCTCCACGAAGATCCGTGGCGAGTGCTCGGTGCGGAACACGATCACGCGGCGGGGCAGGTAGTAGAGCATCGCGGCACCGGCGCCGCCGGGCAGGCGCACCGAGGGGCGCGCCGGATCGCCCACGGCGATCAGGTTCAGGTTGCCGTGGCGGTCGAGCTGGCCGCCCGAGAGGAAGAAGAGATCGAACCGCCCGCGCTGGGCGAAGTCGTAGAACTCCCTGGAGCCGCCGCGAAAGGGCCAGTAGTCCGGATGGTTGAGGATGACGACGGTCGCGCGCGGGGCGTGGGTGAAGTGGGCGAGCAGGACGCCCGAGGCCGGGACCGGCGCCAGCGTGCCGACGGCCACCGTCTCGCCGTCGCGCACCTCGCGCGCGATGGCGCACGCCATCAGCTCCTCCGGGGTGTAGCGCGCGGGCTCAGCCGTAGACGAAGCGGTCAAGCCAGGCCTTGAACGACGCGTCGTCGCGCGCGGCCGCCACGTACTCGCGGATCGCGTCGGCATCCACCGGGTAGACGCCGCGGACGAACGTGGGCCGCGCCCCGCCCGGCGCCTCGGCCACGGCGGTGACGTGGATGCCCTGGAGCACCACGCCCTCGCCGGCCGCCGGGAGCTCGGCCGGCGTCACCACGCGCTCGGCCGACGCCACGACGACCCGCGAGGCCTGGGCGAGCAGCGCGTCGTCCTCCATGTGGTCGAGCAGGAGCGTGCCGTCGGCCGTCGCCGCGATCGCGTGGATCAGCGCCAGGTCGGGCCGGATCGGCGGCACGAGCAGCACGCGCTCGCCCGGCGCGTACGGGTTCGGGATCACGCGGAAGTCCGGGCGCAGGCGCTCGTAGTCGGAGCCGACGTGGCCCGCCACCGGCAGGAACGGGATGCCCTGGGCTCCGGCCTGGAGCCCCGCCAGCAGGCCGGGTCAGGAGTGGTCGCGGCAGGCGAGGCGGCCGCTCTCCGCCCAGCGCCGGAAGTTCGGCGCCTGGCCGAACTCGTTGAGAATGACCTGGGCGAACTCGACCGATGCCGCGGCGCCGGCGCCGATCAGCACGTCGAGCCCGAGGCCGCCGGTGGACGCGGCGACGAGGTGGAGGTCGCGCGCGCCGCTCCGGAGGACCTCGCGAATCAACGCCATCGGCGTGATCATCACGGGGCCGCCGCCGAGACCGAGCGTCATCCCGGTCCGCACGTAGCGCGGGACGTCGCCGAGCGCGATGCGCTTGTCCGCCGTCACGCGCCCATTGTCGAGCCCGGCTCTCCGCGGGTCAAGGCGCGGTCTCCGGCGCCGACTCATCGGGCGCGCCGCCGAGGACGTGCGAGGCGTGGTGGTGGCAGAGTCGCCAGGTGTCGGGGGCGCGCTCGAAGACGTTCGTGGCCAGGACCGCGGTGACGGACAGCCGGCCGCCGGCCTCCGACAGGACGTTCTCGGTGCAGGTGACCCAGGCCAGCTCGTCGGCGGCGACCACTCGCACGTCGGTGAGCGTGACGCGGATCTCCGCCGTGTTGGCGAAGATCGTCTCCCAGGCGCCGCGCACCGCCTCCCAGCCCGTGAGCAGCGGCCAGCCCGGGTGCACGCACTTGACGTGCTCGCCGTGGGACCACGCCGCGTCCATCTGGACGATGTCGAGCGCCTCGATCGCCCGGTAGAAGCGGGCGTTGGCCTCCTCGACGTCTTCGAGGTCGCTCATGGCGTCGGCCGTCGGGCGCACCGGACGACGAGGGCGTCGCCGTCGAGCGTGAGCGGCAGCGGCGCCAGGCGGTCGCCGGCGCAGGGGCCCGCGGTGCAGAACCCGGTGTCCGGCTCGAAGAGCGCGCCGTGCGTCGAGCACACGAAGGCGCCGCCGTCCTCGGTGAGGAACTCGTTGGGCCAGAGGTCGAGCGGCGTGCCGACGTGGGGGCAGCGGTTGACGTACGCCCGGTACCGCCCCGCGTCGTTCACGACGAAGCCCGCCAGCGCGCGGCCGCCGCACTCGAGCCGGAACGTCGCGGTGCTCCCGGGAGGCACGCTCGCCGCGGCGCAGCGCCACTCGCCCGAGGCCGTCATGCGCCGCATGGTACCATCGTCGGGCATGCTCGCGATCGACGCGCGCGACGTGGTCAAGACCTTCCGCTCCGGCTGGTTCCGCCCGCGCGAGACCCGGGCCCTGCAGGGTGTCTCGCTGGCGGTGCCGCGGGGCGCGATCGTCGGGCTCCTCGGCCCGAACGGCGCCGGCAAGACGACGCTGCTCTCGATCCTGGCGACCCTCCTCACGCCCGACAGCGGCCGCGTGACGGTGCTCGGCCACGACGTGACGCGCGAGGCGGGGGCCCTCCGCCGGCGGCTCAACATGGCGAGCGGCCGGCCGTCGTTCCTGTGGAGCCTGCGCGTCGGCGAGATCATCGCGTTCTACGGCCGCCTGTACGGCCTGTCCGGCTCGACGCTGCGCCGCCGGGTGGACGCGCTGATCGAGCTGTGCGAGCTCGGCCCCTACCGGCGGGCCCCCTACAGCGAGCTGTCCACGGGCCTCAAGCAGCGCGTGGCGCTCGCCAAGTCGCTCGTGAACGACCCGGAGCTCCTGTTCCTCGACGAGCCGACGCTCGGCCTCGACCCCGACGTCGCCGGACGGATGCGCGAGCACATCGCCCGGCTCCGCCGCGAGCAGGGGATCACGATCGTGCTGACCACCCACTACATGCGCGAGGCCGAGGAGCTGTGCGACGAGATCGAGTTCATCAAGGGCGGCCGGATCCTGGCGCGCGGCACGTCGGGCGAGCTGAAGCGCCAGATCGGCCTGGGGGAGGTCGTCGCCCTCAAGCTCGACCCGCCGCGGGTCGCCTGGCTCGGCGAGGCCCCGGGCGTGCTCCGCTGCGCGGAGGCCGACGGCTGGGTCGAGTGCACGGTGGACGACGCCGAGAAGCGCCTGCCGGAGCTCCTGCGCGCGCTGCACGCCGAGGGCGTGATCGTGCGGAACGTCCGGGTGAGCGAGCCCGAGCTCGAGGAGGTCTTCGTTGAGCTGGCGAAGTGAGCTCCTCGCGGTGTGGGCGATCGTCGTGCGCAACGCGCTCATGGCCTCGCGCAACGTGTTCTTCTTCTTCGAGCTGCTGTTCTGGCCGATCGTGGGCGTGCTCTCGATCGGCCTCATGACGCGGTTCCTGCGGCTCACGCCCGAGCAGGCCTCGTTCGTGCTGATCGGGACCATCGCGCTGTCGGTGGTCAACGTCTGCCAGCTCGAGGTCGCCTACGCGGTCCTGCTCGACGTGTGGTCGAAGTCCATGAAGCATCAGTTCCTGGCGCCGATCGGGATCCGCCACCTCACGGCCGGCTCGTGGCTCGTCGGCATGGCGCGCGGCCTCGCGATCTTCGTCCTGCTGGCCCTGCTCGGCGGCTGGGCCTTCGACTTCGACGTGCTCCACCCGGGCTGGGCGGCGCTCGGCGCCTTCCTGTTCGGCTGCTTCCTGACCTCGTGGGTGGTGGGCGTGGCGGTGTGCGCGCTCATCACGCTCTTCGGCAACCGCGCCGAGGCCTTCGCGTGGGCGAGCGTGAACCTCGTGCTGGTGCTGGCGGGGATCTACTATCCCGTCTCCGTCCTGCCCGAGCCGGTGGCCGCGCTCGCCCGGGCGATCCCGCTCACGTACTTCCTCGACGCCTACCGGACGCACTACGGCTTTCCGTCCGAGTTCGCCGCGCCGGTCGCCACCGGGCTCGCCCTGTCGGCGCTCTACGCGGTGCTCGCGCATCTCGCGTTCCTCGCGGCCGTCCGCCGGGCGCGCCGCACCGGCCTCCTCCTCAAGATGTCGGAGTGACTGACCCCATGGACTTCAGCGCCTTCGCCGGGCTCGCGACCACGACCTTTTCCGACGTGCTGACGCGCGACCGGGTGCTCGACCCGGCCATCCACCCGCTCTGGGCGCCGATGCCGCGCGTCGCCGGGCCCGCCTATCCGGTCGCGTGCCCCGCCGGCGATAATCTCATGTTGCACGTCGCGATCCACCGGGCGCCGGCCGGCAGCGTGATCGTGTGCGCGGCCGGCGACTCCAATTGGGCGATGGCGGGCGGCAACGTGTGCGCGTACGCCCAGCAGCGGGGCATCGCCGGCTTCGTGGTGGACGGCGTCATCCGCGACCTTGCCGAGACGCGCGAGCGGCGCTTCCCCGTCTTCGCGCGCGGCGTCATCCCGATCCCCGGCGTCCGCAAGACGGCCGGGCTCATCGACGTGCCCGTGGTGTGCGGCGGCGTCACCGTGGCCCCCGGCGACGTCGTGATCGCCGACGAGGAGGGGATCGTGGTCCTGCCGAAGGCGCGGGCGGCGACGCTCCTGGCCCGCGCGCAGGAGCGC
>JACPCH010000061.1 GCA_016179875.1 Candidatus Rokuibacteriota bacterium
CGTCGAGCCGCGCCAGACGCTTCCGATTCTGGCCAACGTGCTGCTCGAGGCCGAGGGCGAGGTCGTCCGCCTGACCGCGACGGATCTCGAGGTGGGCGCCCGGGTGTCGGTGCCGGCCAAGGTCGCCGCGAAGGGCGCGGTCACCGTCTCGGCGCGGAAGCTGGCCGAGATCGCCAAGGAGCTGCCGGCGGCCGCCGTGGCCCTCAAGGTGGGTGACAACGCGAGCGTGAGCCTGCGCTGCGGCGGGGCCACCTACAAGCTGGTGGGCCTCGGGCCCGACGATTTTCCCGCGGTGGTGCCGGCGACGCCGGCGGCGTGGGTGACGCTCGAGGCCAGGACCCTCCGGGACATGCTCGCCCAGACGAAGTTCGCGATCTCGCACGACGAGACGCGGTATGCGCTGAACGGCGTGCTGTTCATGTTCCAGGGCAAGGACGTGCGGCTCGTCGCGACGGACGGCCATCGGCTGGCGATCTCGATGCGGAGCCTCGGCATGGGCGTGGGCGGGGCCACCGGCATCGTGCCGCGCAAGGCGGTCAGCGAGATCGAGCGTGTGCTGGGGGCCTCCGAGGACGTCCAGGTCGCGATCACCGAGAACCAGTTCGTGCTCCAGATGCCGAACTTCGTGATGACGGCGCGGCTCATCGAGGGGCAGTTCCCGAACTACGACGCGGTGATCCCGAAGGCCCACCCGAGCAAGCTCGTCGTGGACCGCGGCGTGCTCGCGGCGGCGCTCCGGCGCGTGGCCGTGATGGCCGACGAGCGCAACAAGCCGGTGAAGTTCGCGCTGAGCCCGGCGGCGCTCCGGCTCACCGCGTCGAGCCAGGAGCTCGGCGAAGCCGAGGAGGTGCTGGAGGTCGAGTATGCGGGCGAGGAGCTCGTGATCGGCTTCAACTCGCGCTACGTGCTCGACGCGATCAGCGCGGTGGAACGCGACCGGATCGTGCTCGAATTGAAGGACGCGCTGAGCCCCGGAGTGATTAAAAGTGTCGAGGACGAGGGATACTGCTGTGTTATAATGCCCATGCGGATATAGAAGCTTGTTTCGCCTTTAAAAACGGGAGTTTAGCTGGGTGCAGATCGGTGGGGTGCAGCTGGTCGATTTCCGCAGTTATCGCACCCTCCAGGTGGACCCGGCAGCGCGGCTGAATCTCCTCTCCGGGCCGAACGCCCAGGGCAAGACGAATCTGCTGGAGGCCCTCGGCATGCTCGTGACGGGCCGCTCGTTTCGCACCGCGCGGGTCGCCGAAGTGCCCCGCTGGGGAGCCGAGACCGCGACGCTGTCCGGGGAGCTGGTACGGGCCGAGGGAGGCTCCGAGACGCGGCGCACGGTCCGCCGCTCGATCGTGCGGGGCGGCGACGGCGCCTGGTCCCTGGGCGGTGAGGGCGCCCCGCCGTGGGCCCGCGCGATCGCCTTCGGCTGGCAGGATCTCGAGATCGTCAACGGCGCGCCCGGGGCCCGCCGCAACTTCATCGACGGCTCCGCCGGGCGGCTGTTCCCGACGCACCTCGCGACCCTCGTTCGCTTCCGCCAGATCCTCGCGCGGCGCAACCGCGTGCTCCAGGCGCACCGGGCCGACCCCGCGCTCGCCGCGCGGCTCGAGCCGTGGAACGAGCAGCTCGCGGCGGTCGGCATGGAGCTGATCGACCGCCGGCGCAAGGGCGTGGCGTCGCTCCAGACCGAGCTGGCGCGCGTGTACGCGTCGCTCGCCGAGACGCGCTCGAAGGTCGAGATCCGCTACCGGACGGTGCTCGGCGAAGCCGCCGAGCCGGCCGCGCTGCTGGGGGCGCTCGAGCGGTCGCACCGCGAGGAGCGCCGGCGGGGCCAGACGCTCGTCGGCCCGCACCGGGACGACCTCGCGATCGAGATCGACGGCGCCGACGCCCGCACGTTCGGCTCGCGGGGCCAGCAGCGGCTGGTCGCGCTCGCGCTGCGCCTGGCCGAGGTGCTGCCGGTGACCGAGGCGGTGGGCACCCCGCCGGTCCTGCTGCTCGACGACGCGCTCTCGGAGCTCGACCCGCGCATCCGGGGGCACGTCCTGCGCGAGCTGGCCGGCGCCGAGCAGGTGTTCCTGACGACCCCGGAGCCGCTGGCGGTGCCGGGCGCCGCCGTCTACCACGTCAACGGAGGAGGCATCACGGCCGCATGAGCGCCGAGACCTACACCGCGAGCGACATCAAGGTCCTCGAGGGGCTCGAGGCTGTCCGCAAGCGCCCCGCGATGTACATCGGGGACACGAGCGCCTACGGGCTCCACCACCTCGTGTACGAGGCGGTCGACAACGCCGTCGACGAGGCGCTCGGCGGCTTCTGCGACCACGTCAAGGTCGTCCTCCACTCGGACGGGTCCTGCTCCGTCGGCGACAACGGCCGCGGCATCCCCGTGGACATCCACAAGGAGAGCGGCAAGTCGGCGGCGGAGGTCGTGCTCACCGTGCTGCACGCGGGCGGGAAGTTCGAGCACTCGGCCTACAAGGTGTCGGGCGGCCTGCACGGCGTCGGCATCTCGGTCGTCAACGCGCTCAGCGAGTGGCTCGAGGTGGAGATCCGCCGTGGCGGCAAGGAGTGGACGCAGCGCTACGAGTACGGCGTGGCGACCGCCCCGCTCACGGCGACCGGCGCCACGAAGAAGACCGGCACCATCATCAAGTTCAAGCCCGACGCCAAGATCTTCGAGGAGACGGCGTTTTCGTTCGACACGCTCTCGAACCGGCTGCGCGAGCTGGCGTTCCTGAACCGCGGCCTCAAGATCGTCATCGAGGACGAGCGCGACGGGCGGACCCACACCTTCCTCTACAAGGGCGGCATCATCGAGTTCGTGAAGCATCTCAACCAGAACAAGACGCCGATCCACCCGAAGGTGCTCTTCTTCGAGGGCAAGAAGGGCGACATCGAGGTCGAGGTGGCGCTGCAGTACAACGACGGCTACCAGGAGAACGTCTTCTCCTTCGCCAACAACATCAACACGCGCGAGGGCGGCACGCACCTCACCGGATTCCGGGCGGCGGTGACCAGCCGGATCGCCGCCTACGCCGAGGCCAACGGCTTCCTCAAGAGCTTCAAGGGGGGCGTCAGCGGCGACGACGTGCGCGAGGGGCTGTGCGCGGTCGTCTCGGTGCGCATGCCCGACCCGCAGTTCGAGGGCCAGACCAAGGCCAAGCTCGGCAACACCGACATCAAGGGCCTGGTCCAGCAGATCGTGAACGACAAGCTCGCCGAGGCCTTCGAGGAGGACCCGGCGACGGCGCGCAAGATCGCCGACAAGTGCGTGCGCGCGGCCCAGGCGCGGGAGGCCGCCCGCAAGGCGCGCGAGCTGACCCGGAAGAAGGGCGTGGACGACGAGGGCCTGGCGGCGAAGCTCGCCGACTGCTCGGAGCGCGAGCCCCAGTTCCGCGAGCTGTTCCTGGTCGAGGGCGACTCGGCCGGCGGCTCGGCCAAGCAGGGGCGCGACCGGCGCACCCAGGCCGTCCTGCCGCTCCGGGGCAAGATCATCAACTCCGAGAAGGCGCGCTACGACAAGGTCCTGTCCCACAACGAAATCCGGCTGCTACGCCGACGTGGACGGCGCCCACATCCGGACGCTGCTGCTCACGTTCTTCTTCCGCCACATGAACGCGATCATCGAGGGGGGGCACCTCTTCATCGCCCAGCCGCCGCTCTTCAAGGTGAAGAAGGGCAAGGTCGAGAAGTACCTGATGTCCGAGCGCGAGTTCGAGGACTTCTTCCTCGCCGCGTGGGTGGAGACGGTGCGGGTGAAGGTGCCCGGCACCAAGGCGCCGCTCACCGGCGAGCCGCTCCTCCTGCTGCTGCGCGCCGTCTCCGAGTACCGCCAGCTCTTCGGCAAGCTCGTCCGGCGCGGGGTGCCGGCGCCGATCCTGGCCGAGCTGCTGCGCGCGAAGTTCCGCGGGACCAAGCGGGGGGTGGGCCACGCCGAGATCGGCGAGGCCATCGTCACCGCCGCCGCCGCCGTCAACGGCTACAGCATCCAGGTCGCGCCCGGCGACAACGGCGACGCCCACACGGTCACGATCGCGGGGCCGCCGGCGGTCGCGTTCAGCACCGACCTCTTCAAGTCGGCGGACTACGCCACCCTCCTCGAGACGTGGGAGAAGGTCGGGGCGGCCGCGAAGGGGCCGACGACGGTCAGCGACGAGGCCGGCCGCGAGACCCCGGTGAAGAGTCTCGACGCGCTGTGGCACGTGGCGCTCGAGCGCTCCCGCGAGGGGGCGTCCTTCCAGCGCTACAAGGGCCTCGGCGAGATGAACCCCGAGCAGCTCTGGGAGACCACGATGAACCCGGAGACGCGCACCCTCCTCAAGGTGACCCAGGAGGACGCGGTGGGCGCCGACGAGATGTTCACCGTGCTCATGGGCGACGCCGTCGAGCCGCGGCGCGAGTTCATCGAGAAGTACGCGCTCGACGTCGCCAACCTGGACATCTGACCCCGAGGACGACGACCCCCGTGCCCAACGAGCGACAGATTCCGGTCCCGATCGACGAGGAGATGCGGAAGTCCTACCTGGACTACGCGATGTCCGTCATCGTCGGCCGCGCGCTGCCGGACATCCGCGACGGCCTCAAGCCGGTCCACCGCCGCGTGCTCTTCGCCATGCAGGATCTCGGGCTGACCTGGAACCGGGCCTACAAGAAGTCCGCCCGCGTGGTCGGCGAAGTGCTCGGCAAGTATCATCCGCACGGCGACTCGCCCGTCTACGAAGCCCTCGTGCGGATGGTGCAGGAGTTCTCCCTCCGCTACCCGCTCGTGGACGGGCAGGGGAACTTCGGCTCGATCGACGGCGACCCGCCCGCGGCCATGCGCTACACCGAGACGCGGCTCGCCAAGATCGCCCACGAGATGCTCGCGGACATCGACAAGGAGACCGTCGACTTCACGCCGAACTTCGACGAGTCGCTGCAGGAGCCGACGGTCCTGCCGACCCGGATCCCGAACCTCATCGTCAACGGCTCGACCGGCATCGCCGTGGGGATGGCGACGAACATCCCGCCGCACAACCTCTCCGAGGTCGTGGACGGCCTCGTGATGCTGATCGACCGGCCCGACACGACGACCGAGCAGCTCATGACGGTCATCACCGGGCCCGACTTCCCGACGCGCGGCTACATCTACGGGGCGGCCGGGATCCGCGAGGCGTACACGACGGGCCGCGGCTCGATCACGCTGCGCGCGAAGGCCCACGCCGAGAAGATGCGGGGCGGCCGCGAGGCGATCATCATCACCGAGCTGCCGTACCAGGTGAACAAGGCGAGCCTGATCGAGAAGATCTCGGAGCTGCGGAACGAGAAGAAGGTCGAGGGCATCTCCGAGAGCCGCGACGAGTCGAGCCGCGAGGGCATCCGGGTCGTGCTCGAGCTGGCGCGGGGCGAGATCCCCCAGATCGTGATGAACCAGCTCTACAAGCACACCCAGATGCAGACGAGCTTCGGCATCATCATGCTCGCGCTGGTGGACCGCCGGCCCCAGGTGGTGAACCTCCAGGAGATGCTGGCGGCGTTCGTCCGCTTCCGCCGCGAGATCGTCACGCGCCGCACGCGCTTCGACCTGGCGCGCGCCGAGGAGCGGGCGCACATCCTGGCGGGCCTGCGCAAGGCGGTCGAGCACCTCGACGTCGTGATCCGCCTGATCCGCCAGGCCGAGAGCCCGGACGCGGCGAAGGCCGCCCTGATGGCGCGCCTCGACCTCTCCGAGATCCAGTCCAAGGCCATCCTCGACATGCGGCTGCAGCGCCTCACCCAGCTCGAGCGCCACAAGCTCGTGGAGGAGCATGAGCAAACGCTGGCCCTCATCGAGGAGCTGAAGGGCATTCTCGCCTCCGACGCGAAGCTGATGGGCATCATCAAGCAGGAGCTGCTGGCCATCAAGGAGGAGTACGGCGACGCGCGGCGGACCGAGATCCTGACCGAGACCACCGAGCTGACGATCGAAGATCTTCTGGCCGACGAGGAGATGGTCGTCACCATCACGCGCTCGGGCTACATCAAGCGCACGCACGTGGAGGCCTACCGCAGCCAGCGGCGCGGCGGCAAGGGCGTGACCGGCATGGAGACGAAGGAGGAGGACATCGTCGAGGACCTCTTCATCGCCTCGACGCACGCCTACCTCCTGTTCTTCACCACCCTCGGCAAGGTCCACTGGCTCAAGGTGCACGAGATCCCCGAGGGCGGGCGCCAGGCCAAGGGCAAGGCCATGGTGAATCTCCTCTCGCTCGGCGAGGGCGAGGGCGTCGCGACGTGCGTCCCGGTGCGCGACTTCGCGATCGGCGGCTACATCCTCTTCGCGACCCGGCAGGGGAAGGTCAAGAAGACCGAGCTCGAGGCGTACTCGCACCCGCGCGCGGGCGGCATCCAGGCCATCGGCCTCGAGGACGGCGACACCGTCATCACGGCGCGCCGCACCGACGGCCAGCGCGAGGTGATGATCGCGACCAAGCAGGGCATGATCATCCGCTTCTCCGAGGACGAGGTGCGGCCGATGGGGCGCAGCGCCGCCGGCGTCCGGGGCATCGAGGTCGAGGAGGGCGACGAGGTCATCGCCGCCGACGTCGTGCAGGAGGGCGCCCAGATCCTCACGGTCACCGAGCGCGGGTTCGGCAAGCGGACGCCGCTCGAGGAGTATCGGCTGCAGGGCCGCGCCGGCAAGGGGATCATCGACATCAAGACCGGCGGCCGCAACGGCACCGTCGTCGGCATGCTCCAGATCCGCGAGGGCGACGACGTGCTGGTCGTCACCAGCAAGGGCGAGCTGATCCGCTTCCACGCGGACGCGGTGTCCTCGCAGGGCCGGAACACGATGGGCGTGCGCATGATCGATCTCGACGCCGACGACCACGTCGGCTCGATCGCGCGCGTCGACGCCGAGCAGGCCCCCGCCGAAGCCTCGTAGCGTGCTCGACCTCCGAGTCGTCCGCGAGCGCCCCGACGCGGTCGAGCGGGCGCTCGCGGCCCGCGGCGGGACGGGGCTCGTCACGCCGCTGCTGGCCGCCGACGCCACCCGCCGCCGCCTCGTCAAGGACGCCGAAGAGCTCAAGGCGCTGCGCAACCGCGCCTCCGAGGCGATCGGCCAGGCGAGGAAGCGCGGCGAGGACGCCTCGGCGGAGCAGGCGCGGATGCGCGAGGTGGGCGACCGGATCACGGCCCTCGACGACGAGGTGAAGGGCGTCGACGGGGAGATCGAGCGGCTGCTTCTCCAGCTCCCGAACCTGCCCCACCCGACCGTGCCGGCCGGCGCCTCCGCCGAGGCCAACGTCGAGGTGCGCCGCTGGGGCGCGCCGCGCGCGTTCGCGTTCACCCCGAAGCCGCACGACGAGGTGGGCGAGGGGCTCGGCCTGCTCGACTTCGAGCGCGCGGCGAAGATCGCGAAGTCGCGCTTCACCGTGCTGTGGGGCGCCGCGGCGCGCCTCGAGCGGGCGCTCACGCAGTTCATGCTCGACCTGCACACGCGCGAGCACGGCTATACCGAGGTCTGGGTGCCGCACCTGGTGAGCGCCGCCACCATGCAAGGGACGGGGCAGCTCCCAAAATTCGAGGAGCAGCTCTTCAAGACCGCCGAGCCCGACGACAACCGCACCCTCTACCTGATCCCCACCGCCGAGGTGCCGGTGACGGCGCTCCACGGCGGCGAGTTCCTGCCCGAGGCGACGCTGCCGCGCCGCTACGTCTGCTTCACCCCCTGCTACCGGCGCGAGGCGGGCACCTACGGTCAGGACACGCGGGGCATGCTCCGCCAGCACCAGTTCGACAAGGTCGAGCTGGTGAAGCTCACGACGCCGGCGCAGTCCTACGACGAGCTGGAGTCCATGGTGGCGAACGCCGAGGAGGTGCTGAAGCGTTTGGAGATCCCGTACCGCGTGGTGCTCCTGTGCGCCGGCGACATGGGCTTCGCCGCGGCGAAGACCTACGACCTCGAGGCCTGGCTGCCGGGACAGGACACGTACCGCGAGATCTCGTCGTGCTCGAACTGCGAGACCTTCCAGGCGCGCCGCGCGGCGCTGCGCTACCGCCCGGCCAGCGGCGGCAAGGCCGACTACCTCCACACGCTCAACGGCTCGGGCCTCGCCGTCGGCCGCACGCTCATCGCCGTGCTCGAGAACCACCAGAACGCCGACGGCACGGTGACCATCCCCGCGGCGCTGCGCCCGTACATGGACGGGCTCGAGCGCCTGACGCCCGCGCGCTGATGCGCGCCGCCCTTCTCCCCGTGCCGCTCAGAGCCGGCTGGCCAGCGTCCGGCGCGCGTCGAGTGTGACGAGCTCGTTCTCCAGGCTGCTGACGCCGGCGATGGCCGACACCGTCTCGGCGGCCGCCCGCCGCGCCGCGCCGTCGCGGACGGCCCCGCTCAGCGTCACGCACCCGTGCCGGCACGAGACGTAGAGCTGCCGGTCGCGCGTCAGCGGGTGCGCGAGCAGCGCGGCCCGCGCCTGGGCCGCGAGGGAGAGGTCCGCGACCTGGCGCCGCGAGGCCGGCGTTGGCTGGACGCTCGCGTCGTCGAGCGCCTCGCCGACGAGCCGCGCCCCCCGGTCGGCGCCGAGCCGGTCGGTGCTGAGCACGAGGTCGTAGAGCAGCGGACGTGGTAGAGGAACCGCACCCGGGCGGCGCGCTCGCGGTCGGTCTGGTGGACGAGGTCGCGCGCGGCCTCGAGCGTGAGCCCCTGCTCGTGCTGGAGGCGCGCGGCCCGGACGTCCTCCGGCGCGCTCACGCGCACGCGCATCGCGTGGCCCACGCCGCGGAGCAGGAGCGTCGCGGCGCGGCCGACGAGCACCACGTTGTCGCGCGCGGCCAGCTCCAGCAGGATCGCCTCGACGTAGGTCATGTAACGGCGCTGGGTGTCGGTGAAGCGCTCCCAGAGGGTCGGGCGCTCCTCCGTCACGTGCGTGAGCTCGCCGATGCCCTCGTGGAAGCGCTCGGCGGCCTTCGCGATGATCTCGCGGTCGGCCAGCTCGAAGCCCCGCGCCGCGGCGACCCGCCGGCCGATCTCCGTGCCGAGGCTGCCGAGGGTCTCGGAAATGGCGACGATGCTCATGGGACACCTCCCGTGCGGACGCACAAAGGCCCCCGCCGGCCACGGCCGTGGCCAACGAGGGCCTCGAAAAGCTGTCCGACGGCCCGGTCCAGGGACATTGCCGCGCTCCCTGAGCGGTCGGACGGGCGCTGCTCGAACTCGGGCGGAGTGTAGGCGCGCGGGTGGGGGGTGTCAAGGGTTGCCCGGCCGCCCTGCGTGTGTTATGCGTGTTTCCACCGCGCGCGGGCCACGGCCGCGCAGGAGTGAGATCGCCACCAGATCCTGATGGGCGGGGCGCACCGACGCGCACCGGATCATCGAAAGGGGCCTTCCATGAAGCGTTCGATGCTCGCCGTGCTCATCCTGGTGCTGGCCGTCTCCACGTCGCTCGCGCAGGACGACGCCATCCGGAAGCCCCTTGCCGCCCCGGTGAAGGCGAAGGTGGGCATGCTCAACGTGCCCGCGCTCTCGCCCCTGTGGCTCCTCGGCGACTACGCGGGGAAGTACAACGTCACGATCGAGAACGTGATGTTCCAGCGCTTCGCCGACGCGCGCACGGCGCTCGCCTCCGGCGATATCGATCTTGCCGCCTTCGGTCCCCAGGACATCACGTTGGCCGTCGCTCAGGGCGCCAGGTCGCTCGTCGGCGTCGCCGGCTTGGGCTCGGGCAACGACTGCCTGATCGTCCGAAAGGGCGAGGACATCAAGGGCTGGAGGGAGGTCGCCACCAAGCGGGTCGGCGTGGGTGCCGGCTCGATCTCCTGGGTGAAGTTCGCCGCCTCGCTCCAGGAAGGCGGCATCGAGTACGGCAAGGTCAAGGTCATCAACATCGTCGGCGGCGGGGCGAACTACCTCAAGGCCATCCAGGGCAAGGAGATCGACATGGCGGTGGTCTGGCAGCCGTTCTGCGCCCAGGCCATCACCGAGGGCTTCGGCCAGTACCCCACCATTGACCACAACAAGTCCAGGACGGTCGGCGGTCACATCGCCGTCCTGGCTGTGAACCGGAGCTTCATGGAGAAGAATCGCGACGCGGTGCAGCGGCTCGTCGTCGCCTACGTCGACATCCTCAAGTTCGCGACGGGCAATCCGGACCGCTGGGCGAAGATCTACGCCGAGAAGGCCGGCCTCTCGGAGGCGGTGGCGCGCGAGTCGATCCGCATCACCAGGCTCGACGCCACGCTGGCGCTGGCTTCGATCAAGCGGATCTCCAAGTGCCGCTCCGACAACGGTGTGATCGCCAGGGACGTCTCAGCCGAGCTGGACCAGCACTACAACTACGAGTTCCTCTCGAAGGCGACCGGCAAGTCGCCGGCGGAGCTCGGTCTGAACATGTGAGCGTGATCTCCCAGCGCGTCCCCTGGTTCGCGGTCCTGCCGCTGGGCCTCCTGGCCCTCTGGCACGTCGCGGTCACGCAGCAGTGGACGCCGCCGGGGATCATTCCATCGCCGGCCCAGGTCGCCGAGTCCTGGTACACGTGGATCTTCGGCGCCCCGGGCAAATCCTTGTCCCCGTACTCCGGCACCTGGGTCTCGAACGTGCTCTATTCGACGCGCCGCGTGCTCCAGGGGTTCCTCATCGCGGCCGCCATCGGCATCCCCCTCGGCCTCTTCATCGGCTGGAACCGCCTCGTGGCGAACCTCGTGGACCCCTCGATCCAGCTCTTCAGGCCGGTGCCGATCACGGCGTGGCTGCCATTCTCAATCGCCGTCTTCGGCATCTACGACGCGAGCGCGCTCTTCCTCATCGGCCTCGGCGCCTTCTATCCGATCGTCCTCAACACCACGCACGGCGTGCGTGACACGAATCTTCTCCTGCTGCGGGCGGCGCGGATGCTCGGCGCGGGCCAGGCGACGATCCTGCGCAAAGTGGTGTTCCCCTCGGCGCTGCCGTCGATCTTGACGGGCCTGCGCCTCGGCATCGGTGTGGCGTGGACCGCGGTGATCGTCGCCGAGATGATCGCGGTGAAGTCGGGACTCGGCTACGTCCTCTGGGACGCCTACTACGTGAGCCGGATGGATATCTGCGTGGCGACGATGTTCTCCGTCGGCATGCTCGGCTTTCTCTCCGACCGTGTCATCTATGTGTTCTCCCGTCTCGTCCTCCGTTGGCGGACGCTCGAAGCCCATGCCTGAGCGGACGGAGCCGGGTCGCGTCTCTCTCAGGCCACCCACGGTGGATTCCGGACACGCGGACCACGCGACGATACGGCTGCACGACGTCTGGAAGGAGTTCGTCAAGCGCGGGGGCCGGGTCGAGGCGCTCCAGGCGATCGACTTCGTCGTTGAGCCCAACGAGTTCGCCGCGATCCTCGGCCCCTCGGGCTGCGGCAAGTCCACGCTGCTCAACATGGTGGCGGGCTTCGACCGTCCGACGCGCGGGCGCGTCCTCGTCGCCGGCGAGCCCGTGGAGGCGCCCGATCCCAGGCGCGGCGTCGTCTTCCAGGAGCCCGCGCTCTTCCCGTGGTACACCGTCCTCGACAACATCACCTTTGGCCCGAAGACCCTCGGCCAGAGCCCGTCCGTGTACCGCCCCAAGGTCGAGACGCTCCTCGAGCAGGTCGGGCTCCAGGGCTTCGAGGGTCACTATCCCGCCGAACTATCCGGTGGCATGAAGCAGCGCGTCGGGATCGCTCGCGTGCTGGTCATGGAGCCTCGCGTCCTTCTGATGGATGAGCCGTTCGGCTCGCTCGACGCTCAGACGCGGTCGCTGATGCACGAGCTCCTGCTCTCGGTGTGGGAACGCCACCACCAGACCGTCCTGTTCATCACGCACGACATCGAGGAGGCACTGCTCCTGGCCGACTCCGTCTCGGTCATGACCGCCCGTCCCGGCCGGATCAAGGAGCGCCTCGCGGTGGAGTTCCCTCGACCGCGCAGCGTCGAGCTGACGACCTCACCCCTCTTCAACGAGCTGAAGCGCGAGGTCCTCGCGCTGATTCGCGAGGAGAGCCGGCGCGCGGCAACGGAAAAGCGCGCCTGACGCCGGGCGAACCCGAGGGCAGCCGGAAAACTGAAACGACGCCGACGAATGCGGCAACGGCTGGTGTATCGTAAGCTCCTGTCGATACAGATCACGGAGGGCTAGCCTCAACTGGCAAGGCAGTGGACTTGAAATCCACCGGGCCGCGAGGCCCTTGGGGGTTCGAATCCCTCGCCCTCCGCCATTCTTTCAATGAGTCACCAACCGTTCCCGCTTGCCCCTGGCGAGAGCAAGGATCGCGCTCGCGGCGGGCGGGGGCGACGCGACGCCACGGGTGACCCCGAGCGCGGGACGGTATGATGGACGATATAGAGCCTGACGGAGGACTTGGGGGCGGCATGAAGACACTGGCAGTGCTCGTGAGCGGCGGTCCCGCGCCAGGGATCAATGCGGTGATCGCGGCGGTGACCATCGAAGCGCGGAATCACGGTCTCCGCGTCCTCGGCTGTCGGGACGGCTTCCGATGGCTCGTCCAGGGGGATCTCGAGCGCGTGCGCGAGCTCGAGATCGAGGATGTCTCACGGATCCACTTCGAAGGCGGCTCGATCCTCGGAACGGCGCGCGTCAATCCCACGGGGCCCGAGGCCCTCGCCCGGGTGGTGGACGCGTTCCGGAGGCTCGATCTCTCCTACCTCGTCACGATCGGGGGCGACGATACGGCCTTCGCCTCCTCCCGGGTGACGCGCGCCATGGGCGGCCGCCTCGGCGTCGCCCACGTCCCGAAGACGATCGACAACGATCTGCCGCTCCCGGCCGACGTTCCGACGTTCGGGTACACGACCGCCGTCAACCACGGCAAGGACGTGGTCCACCACCTCATGCTCGACTCCGCCACGACCGCGAAGTGGTTCTTCGTGACGGTGATGGGGCGGCACGCGAGCCACCTCACCGTCGGCATCGCGGGCGCGGCCGGGGCGACGCTCGCCGTGACGGTCGAGGAGTTTCCCGAGGGGCAGATCTCGCCGGACGAGCTCGTCGATCTCCTCGAAGGGGCGATCATCAAGCGCCTGGTCCAGGGCCGCGAGCACGGCGTGGTGCTGCTCGCCGAGGGACTCCTCGAGCGACTCGATCTCTCGGAGCTCGGTCCGGTGGAGCACGACAGCTACGGCAACGTGCGCCTGTCGGAGCTGCAGCTCGGACGGTACCTGAAAGACCGCGTGACCGCGAGCCTCCGCGCCCGGGGCATCGAGGTGTCGATCGTGGCGAAGGATCTCGGCTACGAGCTCCGGTGCGCGCCCCCCGGCGGCTTCGACATCCAGTACTGTCGGAGCCTCGGCTACGGCGCCACGCGCTTTCTCCTGGACGGCGGCACGGACGCGATCGTCACCGTTCAGGGCGGCCGGCTGGTCCCCATCCCCTTCGACGAGATCATCGACCCGGCCACCGGGCGCGTGCGCGTGCGCTACGTGGACGTGAAGTCCGAGATGTACCAGACGCTCGCCGCCTACATGATCCGCCTGATACCTCAAGATCTCTCCGATCCGGCCAGGCTCCGCGCCCTCGCGGCGGCGGGCAATCTCGGCGAGGCCGCGTTCGTCGAACGGTTCCAGCGCGTCGCGCAAGGCAAGGAGACGTCCCGATGAGGGAGTTGGTCGCCACCGCCAGCAGTCTCGTCGCCCCGGGCAAGGGGCTGCTGGCCGCGGATGAGAGCCCGGCGACCATCGGCAGGCGCTTCGCGTCGGTCGGCGTCGAGAACACCGAAGAGCATCGGCGCGCCTACCGCCAGATGCTCCTCACCACGAAGGGGATCGCCGCGTTCATCAGCGGCGTCATCCTGCACGACGAGACGATCCGCCAGAACGCCGCCGACGGCACGCCGCTCGCGCGTCTGGTCGAGGGCGCGGGCATGATCGTCGGCATCAAGGTGGACGAGGGCGCCAAGCCCCTGGCCGGATCACCCGGCGAGCTCGTCACCGAAGGACTCGACGGGCTCCGGACCCGGCTCGTCGCCTACCGGCAGCTCGGCGCGCGATTCGCGAAGTGGCGGGCGGTGATCCAGATCGCCCCCGGGCTGCCCACCCCGGCGTGCGTTCTGGCCAACGCCGAGGCGCTCGCACGCTACGCGGCGCTCTGCCAGGAAAACGGCCTCGTGCCGATCGTGGAGCCCGAGGTGCTGATCGACGGCGATCACACGATCGAGCGCTGCTTCGAGGTCACCGAGGCGGTGCAGCACGCCGTGTTCGCCGCGCTCTACCGTCACCACGTCGAGCTCGAAGCGACGCTGGTGAAGCCGAGCATGGTCCTGTCCGGGAACCGATGCGCGCAGCAGGCCGGCGTCACGGAGGTGGCCACGGCGACGCTGCGCTGTCTTCGCCGCACGGTGCCGGCGGCGGTGCCGGGCATCCTGTTTCTTTCCGGTGGGCAGCCCGCGCAGGCCGCCACCGCGCATCTCAACGCCATGAACACCCTGCCGGGGCCGCGGCCGTGGACGCTGAGCTTCTCGTACTCGCGCGCGCTGCAAGAGGCGCCGCTCGAGACCTGGAAGGGCGACGCGGCGAGAGCCGCCGCCGCGCAGACGGCGTTGTATCACCGGGCGAAGTGCAACAGCGCCGCGGCGACCGGCCGATACACCACCGCGCTGGAGGGGGAGTCGCACCCATGATGGAGGAAGGCACGGCGCGCGCGAGCCGCACGGCCGACATGGTCGCCTATCAGGACGGCGCCGTGGTCAGCCGCTCGGTGCTCAAGGGCGCGACCGGCAACGTCACGCTGTTCGCCTTCGACGCGGGGCAGGAGCTGAGCGAGCACACCGCGCCCTACGACGCGCTGGTGCAGGTGCTCGACGGCGAGGCCGAGATCACCATCGCCGGCGAGCCGCACCGCCTCCGCGGCGGCGACCTGATCGTCATGCCGGCGAACCGGCCGCACGCGGTGCGGGCGGTCGCCCGGTTCAAGATGATGCTGACCATGATCCGCTCGTGATGCCCTCAGAGGAGGACTGACGATGAACGGCAGGCGAAGCGTTGCGGGCGGGTTCATCGCGGCTCTCACTCTCGTGCTGCTGCTCGGCACCGCCGCGCCGGCGGCGGCCCAGGCGAAGCCGGAAGGGGAGATGCGCTTCGCGTTCTACGTGACGATCTCGCCCGCCTGGCTCGACCCGGGCGAGGTGACGGGCTTCATCACGCCGTTCTGGACGCTCTGGGCGCTCCACGACGCGCTCGTCAAGACGATGCCCGGCAAGCCCATGGCGCCGAGCCTCGCCGAGTCGTGGACGGTGAGCGCGGACCAGCGGGTCTACGACTTCAAGCTGCGCGAGGGGCTCACGTTCCACAACGGCGACCCCTTCACCGCCGAGGACGTGAAGTTCAGCTTCCACCGCGCCAAGGGCTACAAGATCCTCAAGGAGAAGGTCCGCGACGTCGAGGTGGCCGGCCCCCACCGCGTGCGCATCCACCTGCACGAGCCGTGGCCGGACTTCATGACCTTCTACGGCACGATGGTGGCGGGCCACGGGTGGATCGTCCCCCGGAAGTACGTGGAGCGGGTCGGCGACGACGGCTTCAAGAAGCATCCGGTCGGGCTGGGCCCCTACAAGTTCGTGAGCCACACGCCGGGCGTGGAGGTGGTGCTGGAGGCCTTCGAGGGCTACTGGCGCAAGGTGCCCACGGTGAAGCGCCTGGTCTTCAAGAGCGTGCCGGAGGCCAGCACGCGGGCGGCGATGCTGAAGCGGGGCGAGGTGGACCTGGCCTACCTGCTCGAGGTCCCGCAGGCGCAGGAGGTCAAGCGCGATCCCAATCTGAAATTGGCGTTCTCGGGCGGCATCGCGACCTTCTACCTGGACTTCTTCGACATGTGGGATCCGAAATCGCCCTGGCACGACCGGCGCGTGCGGCTGGCCGCCAGCCACGCCATCGACCGCCGCACGCTGAACGACGCGGAGACGCTGGGCGCCTCACGGCCCACCGGCGGCTTCGTGCCCCGCAAGCTCGAGTTCGCGCTCGCCATCGAGCCGCACGCCTACGACCCCGCGAAGGCCCGGCAGCTCCTGGCCGAGGCCGGTTTTCCCAACGGCTTCGACGCCGGGGAGCTCCACCCGTTCCCGCCGTACTTCTCCATGGGCGAGGCGGTCGCCGCCTACCTCCAGGCCGTCGGGATCCGGACGAAGATGCGGACGATGGAGCGCGCCGCGTTCATCTCGACCTGGAGCGCCAAGAAGCTCCGCGGCGTGTGCCTCTGCATCACCGGCGTCTACGGCAACGCGGCCTCGCGCATGTCCCAGTACGTCCCGAGCGACGGCCTGTACGC
>JACPCH010000062.1 GCA_016179875.1 Candidatus Rokuibacteriota bacterium
CCGCCGCCTGCGACGCCGCCGCCCGCGCGGCCCGTCACGTCGTGCGCCTGCGGGTCACCAACAACGCGGTCGCGCCGGCGCCGCTCGAGCCGCGCGCGGCGGTCGGCCTCTGGGACCCCGAGACCGGCCGCTACACGCTGCACGCCGGGCTCCAGGCGCCGCACCTGGCACGGCGCATCCTCGCCGAGGCGCTCGCGGTCGGGCCGGATCGCGTGCGCGTCGTCGTCGGGGACGTGGGCGGCGGCTTCGGCGGCAAGGTGACGCCCTACCGCGAGGACGTGCTGGTCCTCTTCGCGGCGCGTCGCCTCGGACGCCCCATCCGGTGGTGCGCGACCCGGACCGAGGCCTTCCTCGGCGACCACCGCGGCCGGGACCAGGACGCCGAGGTGACGCTCGCCCTGGACGCCGACGGGCGGATCCTCGCGCTGCGCGCCGAAGTGCTGCTCAACGTCGGCGCGTTTCCCTCCCACTTCGGCCTGCCGATCGCGACCGGCACCGGCCACCGCATCGTCAACGGCGTCTATCACGTGCCGTGCGTGCACGTCCGGCTCCGGGCCGTGCTCACGCACACGCCGCCGACCGGACCCTATCGAGGCGCCGGCCGCCCGGAGGTGATCCACCGGCTCGAACGCGTCCTCGACCTGGCCGCGCTCGAGCTGGGGCTCGACCCCGTCGAGCTGCGCCGCCGCAACCTGATCCCCGCCGGCGCCATCCCGTACACGAACCCCGCCGGCCAGCGCTACGACAGCGGGGACTTCCCGCTGATCCTCGCGCGCGCGCTCGCGGCCGCCGACTGGGACGGCTTCCCCGCGCGACGCGCCGCCGCCCGGGCCCGCGGCCGGCTGCGCGGCCGTGGCGTCGCGTGCCACATCGACTCCACCAGCGGGCTGACGCCGACCGAATGCGCCCGGGCGGTCCTCACCGCGGACGGCGCGATCGAGGTGTTCTCGGGGACCCAGGAGATCGGCCAGGGCATCCAGGCGACGTACGCCCGGCTCGTGGCCGCGCGCCTGGGGGTGGAGCCCGACCGTGTGCACGTCGTCCAGGGCGACACTGATCGCGTGGTGGACGGGGGCGGCACCTACGGCTCCCGGTCGCTCCACGTCGGCGGCTCCGCGGTGGTGGCGGCCGCGGAGGCGGTGCTCGAGCGCGTGAAGACGATGGCGGCGGCGCGCCTGGAGGCCGCGCCGTCCGACGTGGAGGTTCGCGGCGGGCGCTGTCGCGTGGTGGGCACAGAGGTCGCGGTGACGCTCGAGGAGCTCGCCGCCGGCAGTCCCGACGGGCGGATCGACTGCGCCGCGACGGCGACGTCGCCCTTCTGCTACCCCAACGGCGCGTACGTCTGCGAGGTGGAGATCGACCCGGAGACGGGCGTGATCGACGTCGTCCGGTTCGTCGCCGTGGACGACGCCGGGATCGTCGTGAACCCGCCGATCGTCGAGGGACAGGTGCACGGCGGCGTCGCCCAGGGCATCGCCCAGGCCCTGTGGGAGCACGCCCGGTACGACACCGCCTCGGGGCAGCTCCTCGCGGCGTCGTTCATGGAATACGCGGTGCCCCGCGCCTCGGATCTGCCCGCGCCGACCGTCCTGTGCGACCAGAAGATCCCCGCCACGACGAACGCGCTCGGCGCCAAGGGCGCCGGCGAGAGCGGGGCGGTCGGCGCGCCGCCCGCCGTCATCGCCGCGGTGGTCGACGCGCTGCGGGAGTTCGGCGTGACCCACCTCGACATGCCAATCGCGCCCGCGGCGGTGTGGCGGATCCTCGCCCGGAAGCAGCTTGTCAATCCGCGCGCCGCGAGATAGCCTGACGCCCGATCCCGGGACATGAAGATCACCCACGTCACCACGCGCGTGCTCCGCACCCCGGCCGACAACCCGCTGGTCGTCGGCCTGCCCGCGCCCACCGACACGCGCGAGTTCGTGACCCTCGAGCTGGGCACCGACCAGGGCCTCGTCGGCCTCGGCCTGACCTTCTTCGGCGCCGCGCTCACGCCGGCGCTCAAGGTGGCGGTGGACGCGCTGGCCCGGCTCGTCGTGGGCGACGACCCCACCCAGGTGGAGGCCGTCGCGGCCAAGCTCCGGCGCGCCGCCGGCACCTCGGGCCCCGGCGGGATCTTCACGCTGGCGCTCTCGGCCGTGGACCTCGCGTGCTGGGATCTCACGGGCAAGGCCGCGGGCCGGTCGGTGTGCGCGCTGCTCGGGGGCCTGCGCGCGCGCGTGCCGACGTACGCGAGCGGCGCGCTGATGCGCGCGCATCCGGTGGATTACCTGGCCACGGCGGGGCCGCGGTTGCGCGACCTGGGCTTCACGCAGATGAAGATGCAGTGCGGGAGCGAGCCCACAGTGGCGGCGTCCATCGAGCGCGTCCGCGTCCTGCGCGAGGCCATCGGCCCCGACGTGGACCTGATGTGCGACATCAACCAGCTCTGGAGCGTCCACCACGCCATCGAGGTCGGGCGGCGCATCGAGCCCTACCATTTGTACTGGCTCGAGGACCCCACCGCCCACGACGACTACCCGGGGCTCGCGCGCGTCGCGGACGCGCTGACCACGCCCATCGCCGCCGGCGAGTACGTCTACGGCATCGCGCCCTTCCGCCACCTGCTGGAGGCGCGCGCGATCGACGTCGTGATGATCGACCTCGTGCGCGTCGGCGGCATCACGCAGTGGCTGAAGGTCGCCGGCATGGCCGAGGCCTTCAACCTGCCGGTGGTGAGCCACCTCGTCCCGGAGATCCACGTCCACCTGATCGCCGCCATCCCCAACGGCCTCACCGTGGAATACATGCCGTGGACGCTCCGGCTCTTCGAGGAGACGCCGGCGCTCGAGGGCGGCCAGCTCGTGGTGCCGGCGAAGCCGGGCCTCGGACTCGCGTTCGATCAGGCCGCGATCAAGCGCTACCAGGTGGGGTGAACGGCGCGTGTCGGCGCCCGCGCAGCCCGAGTTCTTCCGCCCGCCCCTCGCCTACCCGCGGATCCTCTACGGCGAGATGCTGGCGCGCCCGACGCTCCTCCACCCCGAGCGCGAGGCCATCGTCTTCGACGACACGAGCCTCACCTTCCGCGAGCTGGACGGCTGCGTGAACGCCTTCGCCCACGCGCTGCGCGGCGTCGGCATCGAGCGGGGCGACCGCGTGGCGCTGTTCATGACCAACCGTCCCGAGTACGTGATCGCCTTCTTCGCGCTGGCGCGCCTCGGCGCCGTGGCCACCCCGATGAACCCGTCGTACCGGGAGCGGGAGGTCGCCTACCAGCTCGACGACGCGCAGGCGGTGGCGGTCGTCGCGCAGCACGACCTCGCGCCGCTGGTGCGGGCGGTGCGCGCCGAGGTGCCGCGGCTCGCGCACGTGATCACCGTGGGGCCCGGCGCGCCGGCCGCCCGCGGGGAGCTGCGCTTCGCCGACCTCGTCGCCGGCGCGCCCGCCACGCCGCCGCCGCCGCCGGACCTGGCCGGGGACGACCTGCTGGTCCTGCCGTACTCGAGCGGGACGACCGGCCTGCCCAAGGGCGTGCTGCTGAGCCACCGGGCCTTCGTCTGCAACAACCTCCAGTTCGTGTCGGCGACGCGGACCACCGCCGACGACCGCTACCTGATCTTCCTGCCGCTCTACCACATCTACGGGCTGATGCTCATGGGCGGCGGCGTCCACGCCGGCGTCCGGCTGGTGCTGATGGAGCGGTTCGATCCGGGCCGGTGCTGCCGCCTCGTCGAGGCCGAGCGCATCACGATCCTGTTCGCGGTGCCGCCGGTGCTCCTCGCCCTCCTCCAGCATCCCGACGTCGGCCGCGTGGACTGGCGCAGCGTGCGCTACGCGATGGTCGGCGCGGCCCCGGTGCCGCCCGAGCTCGCGCGCCGCTTCCGGGACGTCACCGGCGTGAAGGTCGTCCAGGGCTACGGGCTGACCGAGGCCGGCCCCATCACGCACCTGAATCCGGTGCACGACGACGCGCGGCTCACCCTCGACACGGCCGGCCCGCCGGTGAACGACACCGGGCAGAAGGTCGTCGATCTCGAGACGGGCGAGCGCGCGCTCCCGGCCGGCGAGATCGGCGAGGTGTGCGTGCGCGGGCCGCAGCTCATGCGCGGGTACTGGAACGCGCCGGAGGCGACGGCCGCCGCCCTCCGCGACGGCTGGCTCCACACCGGCGACATCGGCCGGATCGACGCGCGCGGCTACGTCACCATCACCGACCGCAAGAAGGAGATGATCAAGTACAAGGGCTTCGGAATCGCGCCGGCCGAGATCGAGGCGCTGCTGTTCGAGCACCCGGGCGTGGCCGACGTGGGTGTGATCGGCACGCCGGATCCCGAGGCCGGCGAGGTGCCGAAGGCGTTCGTGGTCCGCAAGGACGCGGCGCTCACCGCCGACGCCCTGCTCGGCTGGGCGCGCGGCCGACTCGCCGGCTACAAGACCCTGCACGCGGTGGAGTTCGTCGACGCCATCCCACGGACCGCGTCGGGCAAGATCCTCCGGCGCGTCCTCCGCGAGCAGGAGCGCGCGCGGCTCGGGCTGGCCTGAGTCGCGGGATCAGCCGAGGCGCTCCCGCATCCAGTCGGCGACGAGCGGCCGCCACTTGTAGGGGATGTTGTTGCAGACGTGGTTGCCCTCCGCGTACATGACCAGCTCGGCGTTCGGCGCTTCGGCCGCCACGCGCTCCGCGTCCTGCCAGGGGATGAGCCGGTCGAGCTTGCCGAAGACCACCAGGAGCGGCTGCCTCACGCGGGCGAGCACGCCGGCGAGGTCCAGCGCCAGCGCGCGCGCGCGGGCTTCGTCGTCGCTCTGGGCGCCCGCGTGGTGCGCGAACGTCTCGCGGGTGAGCGGCGGGAGCCCGGCCCAGAGGCGGCCGAAGTTGTAGGGCCCGCCGATGGCCGCGACCGCGGAGAGCCGCGGCTCGAAGGCGGCGGCCCGCGGCGCGTAGTAGCCGCCGAGGCTCACGCCGGCGGCGCCGACGCGCGCGAGGTCGAGGTCCCCGCGACGGCCGAGCGCGTCGAGCATGGCCGCCACCGCCACCTCGTAGTCGGGGCGGATGCGGGTGACGTAGCCCGTCTCCCCCTGCCCCGGCCCGTCGAGCGAGAGCGTGGCCAGCCCGCGGGCGAGGAACACGTTCTCCCAGTGGAAGAACTCCTCCTTCGCGGAGTCGAGGCCCGGCACGAGCAGCACCAGCGGCGGCCGCGCCGCCGCCGGCGGCCGCCGGAGGTTCCCCACCATGGTGACGCCCTCGAAGGGAACTTCCACCCGCTCGGCCGTGGGATCGAGCAGGCGGTGGGCGGCGTAGAGGCTCCGCACCGCCTGGTCGGCGGCCGCGCGGTGCCGCGCGGGGTCCACGATCCAGACGAACTTGGCGAAGTGGTAACAGAGGGCGGCCCGCACCCACGCCTCGCCCGCGCTGAGGCGGCGCCCGCGCGCCTCGGCCTCGCGGGCGAGGCCGGCGTGCACGGCGCCGGTGGCGCACCAGGCGTCGAGCCACTGGTCCCAGCGCTCGAGGCCCCGGGTCGTGGACGCGAAGTCGTTCGGGTCCACGCCCTGGGCCGTGAAGCGCGGCGCCCAGTGGGCGATCGCGGCCTCGACGCGGGCGTCAGCCACGACGCGGCGCCCGCCTCTGTCGTCTACGTCCAGGGCTGCATCTTGGGGCCGTAGCCGCCGATTCGATCGACCTTGACCCGCACGATCAAGCGCTTCTCCCCGGGGCGCCGGAACGGGTACTTGTCGGCGCCCAGGAAGCGCTTCGCGAGCTTGTCGATGTGCTCGTCGGCCCCGAGCTCCGTCACGCTCGCCGTTCCGTGGAAGACCATGTGCGACTGAGGATCGTTGCGGTCCTGCACGGAGATGATGGTGCGGGGGTCGCGCCGCAGGTTCCTCGGCTTGAGCCGCCCTTCAGCGGTGTTGAACAGCACCTCGTCGCCTTCGACATCGATCCAGACCATCGTCACTTGAGCCTTCCCGGCCGCGTCGAACGTGATGACGTGCCCGTACGCCTTATCTTGAAGAATACGCTTCACGGGCTGCGGTAATGCGATCGCCATGACTCTCCCTCCTCCGTGCGCCGATAGCGCCGGCGCACGACTCTGCCGCGTCATCACCAGGCCAGCCGGCGGCGCAGCGACAGGATACATCAACTTTTCTCCTGCCCAAGCCGAACGGCTGCGCCACGAGGCGGTCATCGAAGCCTCCCCATCGCAGGCACGAAGCGTCCCACGCGCCGTGCATATGCGCGATAGACATCTCCGTATGTGCGGAGAAGGTACGCCTCCGCCGCCAGGACTTGCTGCCGAATCCCGATGAAGCCGCCGAGCAGAAGGGCGAGCGAAAGCCGGGTCGGCAAGAGCACCGTGTAGCCGGTGAGCACGATGAGAATGGCGAAGAAGATCGGATTGCGGCAGAAGCGATAGAACCCGTTCGTCACCAAGCCTGGACTGCTGCCCTCGTCGATTCCGATCCGCCACGAAGCCCCGAGGTCGAGTTGAGCGATCACCAGGAGGACGATGCCTCCGAACAGCAACAACGTCCCGGTCGCGTGCCAGATCTCCGCCGACTGGTGATAGGTCGAATCGAGGCGAGCAAGCGATTTGGGCCATGCCAGCGCCATGACGGCCTGACCGGCCAGCAAGAGCACAAGTACTACGCCCAAGGCGTCTCGTAGCTTCTCCTGCCAGCGCCGAGACCGGAACAACAGCACCCCTGAACTGCCATACCGGCGTCGTTGCCACCACGACCGCCAGCAAAGGACCCCCAGAAAGAGCGCGACCCCGATCAAAGGCGGCCACGCTGAGATCATTCAAGTCTGCCTAGCGGCCAGCTTGGCCGGCGGCCAAAGGCCGGGATCTGGCTCGATCCAGGCCAGACAGTTGGGGAGGAAGTCGTCTCGCGTTGGTTTGCGGCCGACCCTCCTGAGCGTTAGTCAACAGTGTCTACTTTTTCGAGGGAGGTTCCGCGGCGCCATGTCATGCGCTGTCATCGAACGCTCCCTTTACCGTTGGCCACGAGATTTCTCATCGGCAGCCCAACGCCCAGGCTGAGCGGCCGGCGCTGCCAGCACTCGCTGTGAAGCATGCGCTTTCCCGCTAGGATGGCAGATCCTCGAGTCGCACACCGCGCCCGCTCCGGAGCTCCTCGCGCGCCTTCGCTACTCGCCGCAAGAACTCGGGATGGTGCTCCAGCCTATAGTCGAGCCAGTCGTCCTCGCTTTCGAACCCGATCAGTACACCAGCCGGTTTCCCGTGCCGAGTGATGAGGACTTCCTCGGACTCGGCCAGGCGCAAGAAGCGCGACAGATCGTCTTTGACCTCAGCCAGTGCCGCTTGGCGCACTCGGCGTCCCGTGTTCGGCAAGCCAGCGCGCTGCTTCTGCTTTCGTGACGATCGCGAGGACTTCGACAGCTTCGCGCGTGACGTCATAGAACACCCACACTTCCCCAACCCGGAGGCGATACTGCGGCTGACTCAAGCCACGGAGGCGTTTGATCCGGCTCTTGCTTGCCCGGGTCGGCTCGTGTCGCAAGTGCCGTTCGAGGGCGTCCCGCACTGCCGCTGCGGTCTAACGCCGCGGTGAGCAGCCGCGGGCGAGCGAATGCGAGCCAGCGGTCCGGTCGAACGTGCTGTTATGCCACCTGGCGAATATCGGTAGCCGCGTAGAGCGTCTCGGGCGCAATATCCGCGCCATTCGGCCAGCAGACGGTCGAGCCGGCCACAAAGAATTCACGAAAGTAAGCCACCTCACGGAGCGGCTCAAAGATAGGCCCTTGAAGCCAAGGTTGAAAGTCC
>JACPCH010000063.1 GCA_016179875.1 Candidatus Rokuibacteriota bacterium
GCCGCCGTTCCTCGGCGCCGCCTCCCGCAACATCGCGCACTGCGGCTTCTATCACCGCATGGGCTGGAGCGCTTCGGCCATCATCGGCGCCAGCCTCGCGCGCGGCGGCGGCCCGGCGCTGGCCCTCATCGGCGACGGCTCGTTCCTGATGGGCGGCACCGCCGTCGCGACCGCCGTCGAGCAGGACCTGCCGCTGGTGTGGGTGGTGCTCAACAACCGCTCGCTCCAGATCGAGCGGGAGCTGATGCAGCGGCTCTACGGCCGCACGGCCTTCTGCGACTACCGGCTGTCGAAGACCGGCGAGTTGTGGAACCCGGACCTCGGCAAGTGGGCCGAGGCGATGGGCGCGCGCGCCACCAAGGTCCAGACGGCGGCGGCGTTCGCGCCGGCGCTCCGGCGCGCGCTCGAGGGCCGGGCGCCCCACGTGATCGACGTGGACGTGAGCCTCGAGATCGAGGGGTACCGCTCGGTCTGGTATTCCTACCCGCGCAACTTCTTCGAGCCGTGGGCGCCGGGCCCACTCGAGAAGCCGGCGTGACCGACCGGGTCGTCCTCGTCCTCGGCACCCTGGACACCAAGGGGCCCGAGGTCGCGTTCCTCGCGGAGGCGATCCGGCGCCGGGGCGTCTCGCCGCGCGTGCTGGACCTGAGCGTGTTCGGCCCCCCCGGCGCCGAAGCCGACGTCGCGCGGGAGGCGGTGGCGCGGGCGGCCGGGACGAGCGTGGAGGCGCTCCGGAGCCTCGGCGACCGCGCGGACGCCCTGGCGGACATGGCGCGCGGCGCGATCGTCCACGCCCGGCACCTGCTGGACGAGGGCCGCCTGGCCGGCCTGGTCGCGATCGGCGGGTCGCAGGGCACCGTCGCCGCCACCCGCGTCATGGCCGCGCTCCCGTTCGGCGTGCCCAAGCTCATGGTGTCGACGATGGCGTCGGGCAACACGCGGCCGTACGTCGGCAGCGCGGACATCGCCATGCTGTTCCCGGTCGTGGACCTGCTCGGCCTCAACCGGTTCTGCCGGCGGAGCCTCGAGAACGCCGCCGCCGCGATCGCCGGGATGGCGAGCGCGTGGCGGCCGACGCCCCCGGCCGACGCCGCGGAAGTGGCGCTGACCGCGTTCGGCGCCACCACCCCGTGCGTGATGGCGGCGGCGGCCCGGCTGCGCGACGCCGGCTTCGATCCGGTCGTGTTCCACGCCAACGGCACGGGCGGTCAGGCGCTGGAGACGTGGATCGACCGCGGGGAGTTCGGCGGCGTCCTCGACCTCACCACGACGGAGCTCGCCGACGAGCTGGCGGGGGGCCACCGCTCGGCGGGGCCCGGCCGCCTGGAGGCGGCCGGCCGGCGCGGCCTGCCCCAGGTGATCGCGCCCGGCGCGCTCGACATGGTGAACTTCGGCCCACCGGACACCGTCCCCGTCGCGTACGCGGGCCGATGCCTGCACCGCCACAACGCCGGCACGACGCTCATGCGGACGACGCCGCCCGAGAACGCGCGGCTCGGCGAGTGGATGGCCGAGAAGCTGAACCGGGCCACCGGGCCGACCGGCGTCGTCGTGCCGACGCGCGGATTCTCCGCCTACGACGTCGCCGGCGGCCCCTTCTTCGATCCGGTGGCGGACGCCGCGTTCGTGACGGGGCTCAAGGCCGCGCTCAGGCCCGGCATCCCGCTGCGCGCGGTCGACGCCCACCTGAACGACCCCGCGTTCGCCGAGGCGGCGGTGACGCTGTACCGGGAGCTGGCCCGGTGACCTCCCGGCCCCGCTACACCGCCGCCCAGGTGCGGGCCCGGCTCGTCCGGCAGATCGCGGCCGGCCGCGCGATCGTCGCGGCGGGCGCCGGCTCCGGCCTCACCGCGAAGTGCGCGGCGCTCGGCGGGGCCGACCTGCTGGTCGTGTACAACTCGGGCCGCCACCGCATGGCCGGCCTGCCGTCCCTCGTCGGCTACCTGCCGGTGGGCGACGCCAACGCCGAGGTGCTCGAGATGGGACGCCGGCAGATCTTTCCGGTGGCCGGCGACACGCCGGTCATCGCGGGCGTGCTCGGCGTGGATCCCACGCGCGAGATCCCCGTGCTGCTCGAGGAGGTCCGCGCCGCCGGGTTCGCGGGCGTCATCAACTTCCCCACGGTGGGCCGGATGGACGGCGCCTTCCGCCGCGCCCTCGAGCAGGTCGGGCTCGGCTACCGGCGCGAGGCCGCGATGATCGCCCAGGCAAGCCGCCTCGGGCTCTTCACGCTCGCCTACTGCTTCACCCCGGCCGAGGCGGCGACGATGGCGCGGAGCGGCGCCGACGTGGTCGTCGCCCATCTCAAGACCACCGCCGGCGGCCTCGTGGGGCTCCGGCGCACCGCCGGCCTCGCGTCGGCGTTTCGGACGGTTCGCGCGATCTTCGCCGCGGCCCGCCGCGCCGCGCCCCGGGTCCTCTGCTTCGCCCACGGCGGCCCGCTCGCCACGCCGCGCGAGACGGCGGCGCTCTACCGCGAGACGGGCGCCGTCGGGTTCGTGGCCGCCTCGAGCGTCGAGCGGCTCGCGACCGAGGCCGCCGTCGTCGCCCACACTCGCGCCTTCAAGGCCCAGCGTCTCGCCGCGCGGACGGTCCGGGACGCCTCAACGGAGAGGAGACCATCATGATGATGCGGATGCTCGCCACGGTCGTTCTGGTCGTCGTTCTGGCGCTCGGCGCCGGCCCCGCGCTCGCCGCCGATCCGGCGCCCGCGAAGCTCGGCATCGGGCTCGGGCTCACCGGGCCGCTCGCCTTCCTGAGCCAGCAGTACCTCAGGGGCCTGCGGGCCGCCGTCGCGGAGGCCAACGCCGAGGGGGGCGTCGGCGGCGGGCGCAAGCTCGAGCTGATCGAGCGGGACCACAAGGGGATCCCGTCCGAGGCGGTCGCCGTCGCCAAGCGCTTCATCGAGCAGGATCGCGTCGACATCGTGGACCTCGACCTCCCGAGCACGGTGCCCATCGCCGTGCAGGCCGTGACCAGGCAGGCCCGGATCGCGCAGATCACCGGCTACGGCTTCGCCACGGGCGTGGTCGAGCAGAACAACCCCTACCACTTCCGGACGTGCACCAACGTCGATCTCCTCGCGGGCGCGCTCGGCGACGTGATGAGCGGGATCCCGGGCAACAAGACGATCGCCATGCTGGCGCCCAACGACGACTACGGGCGCGGCGCGATCAAGGCGCTGACCGCCGCGCTCGAGAAGAAGGGCAGCACGAAGGTCGTCTTCGCCGACTACTACGAGCGCGACCAGACCGACTTCACCGCGATTCTCCTGAAGATGAAGTCGCTCAACCCCGACAGCCTGTACATCGACGTGCGCTGGCCGGCCAACGTGACTGTCCTCAAGCAGATGGCCGAGCTGGGGCTGAAGAAGACCCTCTTCGGCAGCGTCAACTTCTTCAACAGCAAGCTGGTGGAGCGCGCGGGCGCGCTGCTCGAGGGCGCCTACATGTCGGTGTCGTGGGCGCCGGTGTTCCCGGACGCCGCCTCCAAGAAGTTCGTCGAGGTGTACCAGCGCCTCCACAAGGAGCTCCCCGACGACTCGGCGGGCCTGGGGTGGACGGCCGGGCTCACCGTCGTCGCCGCGCTGCGCGCCGCCGGGCCCGGGGCGGACCGCGAGGCCATCCGCGCCGCCCTGGCCAAGCTGGAGGTGCAGGCGCCGCAGGGCGTGATCAAGTTCGACGCGCGCGGCGACGCGCGGGTCCCGGCGCACGTCCTGCAGTTCAAGAACGGCGTCTACCAGCTCGTGAGGTAGGATCCCGGCTCGCGGGGCGACTCAAAGCCTGTGAACGAATCGCGTCGTCGAGGGGCGCCACGGCTGCGCCGGGGCGCCCCGAGCGCCGGGGGGCTTGGGGGGCGCCCGGAGCCCCCCATGGACTCAGTGACCGTGACACAGCGACTCGCGGACGTGGTGGTCGTCGGCTCGGGCGGCGCGGGCCTGGTGGCCGCGCTGCGCGCCCGCGACCGCGGCGCGCGCGTGGTGGTGCTCGAGAAGAGCCCGAAGATCGGCGGGACCACCGCCGTCTCCGGCGGCGTCCTCTGGATTCCGCGCAACCGCCACATGGCCGCGCTGGGCGTGGAGGACTCGCGCGAGGACGCCCTCGTCTACCTGCGCCGGACGGCGTTCGGGCAGGCGAGCGCCGACCTGCTGGAGGCCTTCGTCGACCGGGCGCCGGAGATGATCGACTACCTCGAGGTCCGCACGGCGCTCCGCTTCAGCGCCGTCCGCCGCCCGGATTACCACCCCGAGTGGGACGGGGCGCGCGCGAGCGGACGCAGCCTCGACAACACGCCCTTCGACTCGTCGCAGCTGGGCCCGGCGCGGGAGCTGCTGCGGCGGAGCCCCCACTATCCGCCGATCACCTACCAGGAGCGCTACCAGTGGGCGCGGCCCGAGCAGTTCGACTGGGAGCTGATCGGCCGCCGGATCGAGCGCGGCGTGCTGACGCTGGGCGGCGCGCTGGTCGGCGGGCTGTTCAAGGCGTGTCTCGACGGCGGCGTGGAGTTCGCCGTGGGGACGCGGGTCCGCGAGCTCGTCCGCGGGGGCGGGCGCGTCGCCGGCGTCCGCGCCACCGACGCCTCGGGCGGGACGCTGGAGCTCGCGGCGGCCCGGGGCGTCGTGATCGCCAGCGGGGGGTTCGAGTGGAACCCGCGGCTCGTGGCGCACTTCCTGCGGGGCCCGCTGGCGGCGCCGGCGACGCCGCCCTGGAACACCGGCGACGGCCTCCTGATGGGCCTCGGCGTCGGCGCGAGCCTCGGGAACATGAACGAGGCCGCCTGGTTCCCGGTGATCAGGATCCCCGGCGAGGAGTACGACGGCCGGCCCGTCGCCCGCCTGATCGTCGAGGAGCGGTCGCGGCCCGGGTCGATCGTCGTGAACCGGCGGGGACGGCGCTTCGTCAACGAGGCGGCCAGCTACGACGACTTCGCGCGGAGCTTCCACGTCTTCGACGCCGACGCGTACGACTACGCCAACCTCCCCGCGTACCTCGTCTTCGACCAGCGCTTCCGCCAGCGCTACAACGTCACCACCGTGATGCCGGGGGACGCGCCGCCGGCGTGGTTCGCCACCGGCGAGACGCCGGCGGCGCTGGCACACGCGCTCGGGATCGACGCCGCGGGCCTCACGGCGACGATCGGGCGCTTCAACGCGCCGGCCGCCCGGGGTGAGGATCCCGACTTCCGGCGCGGCGCGAGCGCCCACGACCGGTTCAACGGCGATCCCGCGCATGGCGCCAACCCGTGCCTGGGGCCGCTCGACACGCCGCCCTACTTCGCGGTCGAGCTGCTGCCGGGCTCGGTGAGCACGAAGGGCGGCCTCCTGTGCGACGCCGGCGCCCGGGTGCTCGACGTCGAGGACGCGCCGATCCCGGGCCTCTTCGCCTGCGGCAGCGCGATGGCCAGCAGCGTGGGCATCGGCTACCCCGGCGCCGGCGGCATGCTGGGGCCCGGGATGACGTTCGGGTACATCGCGGGCGACGGGGTCGCCGCCGGTGCCTAGCGTGAGGGGCGAGACGGCCGTCGGCGCCGGCGCCGCCGCGGCCTGGGCGTTCGTCCGGCGCTACGAGAACTGGGCCGACCTCTTTCCGGGCTATCAGGGTCACCGCGTGATCTCCCCCCGCGTCTCGGTCTGGCGGGTGCGCGGCGACGTCGGCATGTTCTCGCGGATCGTCGAGGCCGAGGTGGAGGTCGTGCAGGAGACGCCGAGCGTCCGCTTCACGATCACGGGCCTGACCGAGAACTTCCACGGCGCCGGCACCTTCGAGCTGACGCCGCTCGACCCCACCCGGTCGACCCTCGCGTTCACGCTGGAGGTGCGGGCCGGCGGCCCGATGGCGCCGATGGTCAACGCGCTGCTGACCGGGCGGCTGCCCGCGATGCTCGACGCGTTCGCCCCGGCGCTCGCGCGGCGCCTCGAGGCCGGCGCGGCGGCGTCATGATCGAGCTGGCGCTGCAGCAGGTGGTCAACGGCCTGCTGGTCGGCGCGATCTACGCCGTGATGGCGCTGGGGCTGATGGTGATCCTCGGCATCCTCGGCGTGATCAACATGGCCCAGGGCGAGCTGTACATGCTCGGGGGCTACTTCAGCTACTTCGCGATCGCCCTCCTCGGCGTGGACTACTTCACGTCGATCGCGATCGCGATGCTCCTCACCGCCGCCTGCGGCGTCGTGGTCGAGCGCCTCGCCGTGCGGCCGCTGCGCGGCCGGCCGTTCTTCACGGTGTTCCTCTCCACGTTCGCCGCCTCGATGGTGCTCCAGGACCTCGCCCAGATCTTCTGGACCCCGGACCCGCGCGAGATCCCGACGCCGTTCGCCCCCGTCCCCATCGTGCTCGGGCCGGTCTTCGTGACGCGCCAGCGCCTCTTCCTCTTCCTCGCGGCGCTCGTCATGGTGGCGGCGTTCACGGCGTTCCTGCGCTGGACCCGCGCCGGCATGGCCATCCGCGCGCTGGCCCGGGACCGCGACGCCGCGCTGCTCATGGGCATCAACGCCGAGCGGATGCACATGCTGACGTTCGCGCTCGGCTCGGCGCTGGCGGCGGCCGCGGGCGCCCTGCTGGGGGCGATGTTCAACGTCTATCCGACGATGGGCGAGCTGCCGCTGCTCAAGGGTTTCGCGCTCGTGATCATGGGCGGCATGGGCAGCGTCGGCGGTGTGTTCGTCTCCGGGCTCATCCTGGGCGTCGCCGAGGGGCTGACGGCCGGCTTTCTCTCCACGCGCTGGGTTGACGTCGTCGCCTTCGGGACGCTGATCGTGGTCCTGCTCATCCGGCCCGAGGGGCTCTCCGGCTGGGGCCGCCCCCGTGCCTAGACGCGCGGCCTGGCTCGTGGCCGGCGCCCTGCTGGCGGCGCTTCCCACGGTGATCGTCAGCCCCTACGCGCGGCACGTGGTCATCACGGCGCTCATCTTCGCCTTCGTCGCCCTCGGGCTGAACGTGATCTTCGGCTACGCCGGCCAGCACGCGTTCGGCCACCCCGTCTTCTTCGGCGTCGGCGCCTACGGCTCCGCGCTGCTGGCCCTCGACGCCGGCTGGCCCGTCGCGCCCGCCATCGTCGGCGGCGCCGTCCTCACGGCGCTCGTCGCCGCCGCCGTGGGTTACCCGTGCTTCCGCCTGCGCGGCATCTACTTCGGCGTCGCCACCTTCGCCTTCGCCCGCGTGATCTACCTGGTCGCCCAGAACTGGGTCGGGCTGACCCGCGGGCCCATGGGGATCCCCGCGGTGCCCCCGCTCGAGGTCCTGCCCGCCGGGTGGACCGGCGGCGTGACCCTGGAGACCCGGGTGCACGTAATCCTGGTAGTGCTGCTCGGCGCCACGCTGTTCCTCCTCGGCCGGGTCATCGCCTCGCCGATCGGACGCGCCTGGATCGCCATCCGCGAGAACGAGAGCCTCGCCGCGAGCGTCGGCATCCGTCCGCTGCGCTACAAGATGGCCGCCTTCGCGGGCGGCGGCCTGCTGGCCGGGATCGGCGGCGGGCTGTACGCCCACTACATCGGCTTCGTGAGCCCCACCGAGCTGGGCTTCCACTACATCGGCGTCGTGTTCATCATGATCATCGGGGGCGGCACCGGCACGCTGATCGGGCCCGTCGTCGGCGCGCTGGTGTTCGGCGTCCTGCCCGAGGTGCTGCGCATGGCCGAGAGCGCGCGCAACACGCTGCTCGGCGGCATCCTTCTCCTGAGTATCGCGTTCCTCCCGGAGGGGCTCGTCGGCGTGTGGGC
>JACPCH010000064.1 GCA_016179875.1 Candidatus Rokuibacteriota bacterium
GATGGTGAGCCGCCAGTAGTCGTGGTGGGCGGGCGTCTCGCCCAGCTCGTCGAGCAGCGCCCGCCAGGCCGCGCGGTGGTGCACGCCGGAGTCCACCAGGACGCCGTCCATGTCGAACACCACCCCGCGCGCGCCGGTCAACGAAGTCTGTAGAGGGGCGCGAGGGCGCGGAACGCCTCGAGCGCGGCGGCGCGGTACTGGGCGTCGGTCCAGCGCGCCGCCTCGGCCGCCGGCACGGCGCGGCCGAGCACGAGCTGCCCGTCGCGCCCCCGGGTGAGCGCGTCGCCCAGCTCGCCGAGCTTGTCGGCCGGCAGATCGGCCAGCATCGCCGCCGGCGCCTCGTCGTGCTCGTTCTCGAACCACGCGAGGCCCCGCACGCGGCGCAGGACCGCGCCGAGCTTCGGCGCGTTCTTCCTCCAGGCGGCGGCCCAGCGCCGCTTGTCGGCGTGCTCGGGGCCGACCTCGAAGAGGAAGCGCACGCAGTTGCGCGAGACCGCGACCTTGAAGTGGCAGTGCTTCTTGTAGCCCCGCGCGTCGGGCGCGAAGGCCACCCAGGTGTCGCCGGGCGGGTTGACGGTGCGGCGGGCGTGCCGGGCGACGTGGGCGAAGGTCTGGCTGCCGAGCGAGCGGGCGACGACCGGCGCCAGGCTGTGGCCGAAGGCCTCGAGCTTGGGCCGCACGCGGGTCCGGATCCCGTCCATGCGCGCCCGGAAGCCCTTGACGTCGAACACCTTGAAGTCGCCGGCGACGAATGCGGCGGATGGCATCGCGCTGTTCTCCTCGCTCAGCCGGTCCGGACGGGACGGCCCGGCCTCATAGCTCGTCGAGCGGGAAGATCGGCCGCCGCACGTGCTTGAAGCTGAAGCGCGCCAGGTTCGACGACGACAGGCCCGGCGCGTCCACCTCGATGACCTCGTGCGCGATCGGCTCGAACGCCGCGCGATAGTGGACCGACGACTTCACCACGAGGATCCGCTCGGCGGCCGGGTCGATGCCGACGAAGCGGATCATCTCGGGGTCGAGCGTCTGCCACCGGTACGAGATGAGGACGATCTTCAGGTCGTTGACGTCCAGCACGGCCATGGGGCCGAGGCGGCCCTCGAGGCCCCGGAACATGGGCCCCCTGTGGACGAAGCGCCCGTCGGAGAGGGTGCGGACGCGGCCCGTGACGGGAACGGGCGCACCGTGCGAGGGATCCACCTTGCCGCCGACCTCCACGGTGACCGTGGCGCCCACGCCGGCGCGCGCGCAGGCCGCCACCGCCGCGGGATCCCACACGCAGGCGACCGTGACGCCGCGCGCGCCGACACGCAGGAGCTCGCGCAGGACCTCCGTGGTGTCGCCGGCGGCGCCGCCGCCGGTGTTGTCGGCGATGTCGGCGAGGACGACGGGCCGCCCGGTGGCGGCGAGGGCCTTCGCCACCGCGGCCTCCACGGGCAGCGCGGTGTGGAGGAACTCCCGCCGGTGCTCCCAGGCCGTCCGCGCCAGCTCGTCGGCCAGGCGCTCGGCCAGCGGCCGGTCGCCGTCGGTCGCCACGTAGACGCTGAGCCCGGCGTCGCGGATGTCGGCCAGCGGGAAGCCGGCGAACACCGAGACGGACACGACCCGGGGGTCGCGCTCCATCCCGTCCGCGAGGTCGGAGAGGCGGCGCATGGGGCCGCGCGCGGTGAGCTGGCCCGCGATCGGCGGCAGGAGCGGCGTCTGCCGCCACGCGACCGCCGGCCGGAGGCGCCCCGCGGCCACGTCGGCGAGCCGCTCGGCGGCCTCGCGCCCGCGCGCGTCCATGTCCACGTGCGGGTAGGTCTTGTAGCCGTGGAGCAGGGTGGCGTGCGCGACCATGTCGGCGCTGACGTTGGCGTGGAAGTCGAGCGTCACCCCGACCGGCACCGCCGGCCCGAGCGCCGCGCGCACCGCGCGCAGCAGGTCGCCCTCGCCGTCCTCGGCCGCCTCGGGCACCATGGCGCCGTGCAGGTCGAGCAGCACGCCGTCGAGCGGGGCGGCGGCGCGCAGGTCGGCGAGCAGCCGGGCCTTCGTCTGCTCGTAGAAGTCCGCGCTGACGCGCCCGGCGGGCGAGGCGGCCGCCGCCAGCGATGGCACCAGCGTCACGCCCCGCGCCGCCGCCGCGTCGATCATGCCGCCCAGGCAGGTGCCGGTGCCCCGGTAGGCCTCGAGGATCTCGCCGCCGTAGCGCAGGGCGCGGGCCTCGAACTGGCGCCGGTCCGTCGGCAGCGTGCTGAAGGTGTTCGTCTCGTGGGCGAACATCGCGATGAAGAACCGCACTCGGCCTCCTTGTAGCGCGAAGCGCAGCATAGTGTAATGGCTGGCGGTGTGACTGTAAACGGAGACGAAAGGAGACGGCGATGAGCGACGCGACCTGCTTCCACGTGTTGAAGGAAGGCGGCATCGTCCGCGAGCTGGCGCCCGGCGTGACGGCCCGGATCTTCCCCGGCGTCAACGCGATGCTGTCCGTCGTCACGATCGAGCCGCACTCGAGCTCGCCGGTGCACGCGCACCCCAACGAGCAGTGGGGCGTGTGCCTCGAGGGCGAGTGGATCCGCATCCAGGACGGCGTCGAGCACCACGTCAAGGCGGGCGAGTTCTGGCAGACGCCGCCGAACGTGCCGCACGGCGGCCGCACGCTCGGCGCCCGCTGCGTGGTCCTCGACATCTTCGCGCCGCCCCGCGAGGAGTACCGGCGGGCCGGCCAGGGGCTGGGCGCCTGATCCGCGTCCTCGAGCTCCTGACCACGACGGCGCTCGGCGGCGGGCCCCGGCAGGTCTGGGACCTCGTGCGCCTGCTGCCGCGCGACGAGTTCGCCGTGAGCGTCGCGGGCCCGCGCGACGGCCCCTACCTGGAGCGCTTCCGCGCGCTCGGCCTCAGCGTGGCCGAGATCGGCGCGAACCGTCTCCGGCCGCGGCCCCTGGCCGCGACGATCCGGCTGGTGCGCGGCCTCGGGATCCAGGTGATCCACACGCACGGCAAGGGCGCCGGGCTCTACGGCCGGCTGGCGGCGCGCTGGACGGGCGTGCCGGCGATCCACACGTTCCACGGCCTCCACTACGAGCGCTATCCGCCGCCCGTCCGGGCGGCCTACCTCGCCCTCGAGCGGCGGCTCGCGCGCTGGACCCGCACGATCGTCCACGTCTCGCCGACGCAGGCGGCCGAGGCGCTCGCCCTCGGGCTCGCCGCGCCGGGGCGGTGCGTGACGGTGCCGAACGGGGTGGACCTCGACGAGCAGGACCGGGTGGTCGCCGCCGCGCCGATCCCGCGCGAGCGCCTGGGGCTCGCGCCGGACGCGCTCGTCCTCGGCACGGTCGCCCGCTTCGATCCGGTGAAGCGGCTCGACGTGCTGGTGGACGCCCTGCGCGCGCTCGCGCGCCCGGGCGTCGCGCTCCTGCTCGTGGGCGGCGGTCCGGAGGCCGGCCGGCTGCGGCGCCGGGTGGCCGCCGCGCGCCTCGACGGGCGCGTCGCCTTCGCCGGCTGGCTCGACGACCCGGCGCGCGTCTATCCGGCGCTCGACCTCTACGTCGCGGCGTCCGCCAAGGAAGGCCTGCCGCTCGCCCTGCTGGAGGCGATGGGCGCCGGGCTGGCCGTCGTCGCCACCGACGTGCCCGGCCACCGGGACGTCGTCCGCGACGGGGAGACGGGGCTGCTGGTGCCCGCGGGGGACGCGGGCGCGCTCGCGGCGGCGATCGCGACGCTGCTCGACGACCCGGCGCGGCGCCGGCGCCTGGGGCAGGCCGGCCGCGCGCGGGTGCGCGAGGCCTTCGGGGTCGGCGCGATGGTGGAGCGGACCGCCGCGATCTACCGCGCGGCTACAGCTTCAGGTTTGGATCGAGCCAGTCGCGGAGCGCGTTCCCCACGAGGTTGATGGCGAGCGTGGTGACGAAGATGGCCAGGCCCGGGAACGCGGCGATCCACCACGAGTTCAGCATGTAGACCCGCCCCTCGCCGAGCATGTTGCCCCACGCCGCCGTCGGGGGCTGCACGCCCAGGCCGAGGAAGGACAGGAACGACTCGAGGATGATCACGCGCGCGACCTGGAGCGTCGCGATCACGACGATCAGCGAGACGAGGTTCGGCAGGATCTGGCCGAACATGAGGCGGGCGTGGCTCATGCCGAGCGCGCGGCCCGCCGTGATGAACTCGCGCTCGCGGATGGCGAGCGTCTCGGCGCGCACGACGCGCGCGTAGAGCGGCCAGTCGGCGACGCCGAGCACGAGAATCATGTTGGGGAGGCTCGGGCCGAGCACCGCGATGACCGCGAGCGCCAGCAGCACGAACGGGAACGAGAGCATCACGTTCAGGCCCGTCATGATCACCGCGTCGGTCCGCCCGCCGAAGTAGCCCGCCCCGAGCCCGAGCAGCACGCCGAGCGACGCCGAGATCAGCACCGCGAACACGCCGACCACCAGCGACACGCGCCCGCCCCAGACGATGCGCGAGAGGAGGTCGCGCCCGATCTGGTCCGTGCCGAGGAGGTGCTGGGTGGTGCCGCCCGCCATCCACACCGGGGGCGCCAGGCGATGGCGGATGTCCACCACGAGCGGATCGTGCGGCGAGACCCAGGGGGCTAGGACCGCGGCGGCCACGATGGCGAGCATCACCAGCGCCGCGGTCACGCCCCACCGGAGCCGCGCCAGGCGCCGCAGCGAGCCGCGCCAGGCGGCCGGGACCGCGCCGGGCGCGGCGGGGCTCCCCGCGAGGAGCGTGCTCACGCGCGCACCCGGATCCGCGGGTCGACGAAGCCCACGATCACGTCCACGCAGAGGTTGACCGCGACGATGATCAGCGCCAGGAGCACCACGGCGCACTGCACCACCGGGAAGTCCTGGTTGCGGATGGACTCGACCGTGAGCGTCGCGACGCCGGGCCAGGCGAAGACGGTCTCGGTGACGATGGCGCCGCCCAGGAGCTGGCCGAACTGGAGGCCGAGGACGGTGATGACCGGGATGCACACGTTCCGGAACGCGTGCTTGACGACGACCAGGCGCTCGCCCAGGCCCTTGGCCCGCGCGGTCTTGATGTACTCCTGGTTCAGCACCTCGATCAGGCCCGAGCGCACCAGCCGCATGGTGATCGGGGCCAGGAAGGCGCCGAGCGTGAACGCGGGCATCACGAAGTGCTGCCAGGTGCCGTAGCCGGAGGCGGGCAGGATCCGGAGGCGGACCGCGAAGAGGATGATCAGCATGATGCCGAGCCAGAAGATCGGCATCGCCTGGCCGGCCACCGCGAGCGCCGTGCACAGGTTGTCCACGAACGAGTGGCGCCGGAGCGCGGAGAGGATGCCGAGCGGGAGCGCGATCGCGAGCGCGACGCCGAGGCCCGCGAACGTGAGGTAGATCGTCGGGGGCATGCGCTCGAGGACGAGCGGGAAGGCCGGCACGTCGCCGTACCACGACTTGCCGAAATCGCCGGTGACGGCCCGGCTGACGAACTTCCAGTACTGGACGGGGAGGGGCTGGTCGAGCCCGAGCAGCCGGCGGTAGCGCTCGAACTCCTCCCGGCCGGCGTTCTGGGGCAGGAGCAGCAGCACCGGGTCGCCGATGACGTGCAGGATGGCGAAGGACAGCATCGAGATGCCGACGACGACGACGACGAACTGGACGAGCTGCCGGACGATGTAGCGTCGCATGCGGGCAATGGCGGGGGGCGGGCGGGTCCGCCGCCCGCCCCCCGGCCGCGGCGCTACTTCTTGCGCGGGGTCACGATGAACATGCGGTCGATCTCGTCCCGCGGCGCCGTGTAGTCGACGCGGCTCGAGATGCCCCACACGCCGCGAAGCCCCCACTTGTAGATGTAGGCGGCGTCGTCGAAGAGGAGCTTCTGGGCCTTCACGTAGATGTCGGTCCGCTTCTTCGGGTCGAGGGTCGAGCGCCCGGAGATGATCAGGTCGTCCAGCTCCTTGTTGCAGTAGTAGCTGTAGGCCTCGTTGCACTTGAAGACGTCGTAGAGGATCGCGTCGGCGTCGAAGACCGAGTAGTAGCCCCAGGACCAGTTGAACATCGGCCCCGCCTTGCCCTCCTTGACCTGCGCGACGTAGGGGCCGACCTCGCCCATGTGGTTCTGCTGGGCACGGATGCCGGCCTTGGCGAGGTCGGCCACGATGACCTCGTTCGTCTGCAGCACGCCCGGCTCCACGATCTGCAGCCCGGTGCGGAAGCGCACGTCCACGCCGTTGGGGAAGCCGGCGTCGGCCAGGAGCTTCCGGGCCTGCGCCAGGTCCTGGCGGTACGGCTTCAGGGACGCGTCGAAGCCGAACGCCATCGGGTTGACGCCGGTGGCGGTGCGGTCGCCGAGCCCGTTGAGCACGTGCTTGATGATCGCGTCCATGTCGGCCGCGAGGTTGGCGGCCCGGCGGACGCGCACGTCCTGAAACGGATTCTTGCCGCTCCGCCCGGCCTGGTCGAGCTGCAGCATGGCGGTCCGGAGGATCGGCGAGGTCGAGGTGCGCGCCCGGCCCGACTTGTCGATGACGTCCATCTGGTCGGGCGGCACCGCCTTGATCACGTCCACGCCGCCCGAGATCAGCTCGGCGATCTGGGTGGCCATCTCGGGGATGATCCGGATGCGCACGTGCTTGAACGCGGGCTTCGCGCCCCAGTAGTCGTCGTTCCGGACCAGCAGGTGCTCCTGCTTGCGGCTCCACTTGACGAGCTTGTAGGGTCCGGTGCCGATCGGGTTCTCCTGCATCCACTGGTGGCCCTTCTCCTTGATGATCTTGTCGGACTGCATGACCTGGGCGGTCATGCGCTCGACGAAGAGCGGGTAGGGGCCGTCGGTCCTGAAGCGCACCGTGTGGTCGTTGACGATCTCGACGCTCTTGATCTTGGCGTGGTTACCCCGCGCCGTGAGCTTGTTCTCGGGGTTGAGCACGCGGTCGAAGGTCGCCTTGACGGCGGCGGCCGTGAAGGGATGCCCGTCGTGGAACCGGACGCCCTTGCGGAGCTTGACCTCCCACGTGGTGTCGTCGAGCGCCTTCCAGGACGTGGCGAGGTGCGGGGCCACGCGGCCCGTCTTGAGATCGCGGACGGCGAGGTGGTCGAAGACGTGGTAGCCGAGGATGATCGCCTCGCGCAGGACCGAGTTCGGCGGGTCCCAGCTGTCCACGTCCGACTGGAGCGCATAGACGAGGGTGTCGTCCTTCGTCTGCGCCACGGGAGCGGCAGGCAGGACGAGGACGAGCGCGAGAAGCAGGAGCATCGCGAGGCGGCTGCGGCCCATGGCGTCCTCCATTGCGAAAAGTGCCGCCATGATGGGGCGAAATCGCCAGGACTGTCAAATGCTACAATCGGCGGCGTGAAAGACGCGGTGCTCGTCACCGGAGGCGCGGGATTCATCGGGTCGCACCTGGTCGAGCGGCTGCTCGCGGACGGCGCGCGCGTGCGCGTGTTCGACAACTTCTCGACGGGGACGCGCGCGAATTTCCCGTTTGCCGCGAAGTTCCGCGGGCGGCTCGAGGTGATTCGCGGCGACGTCCGGAACCGGGCCGCCATCGTGCGCGCCGCGCGCGGCGCGCGCGTGATCTTCCACCAGGCGGCGATGCGCTCGGTCCCACGCTCGGTGAAGGATCCGCTGGGCGCCAACGAGAACAACGTGAACGGCACGCTCCACGTGCTCGAGGCGGCGCGGCGCTGCCGGGTGCGGCGTGTCGTCTACGCGTCGTCGTCCTCGGTGTACGGCGCGCGGCCGGATCTCCC
>JACPCH010000065.1 GCA_016179875.1 Candidatus Rokuibacteriota bacterium
GATGAAGACGTACTTCACGGCGTCTTCACCTCCTCCGCCCCCGCCGCGCGGAGGATCTCGCGCACGGACGCGCTCCGCTCCGGGGCGCAGTGCACCGCGACGCCGAAGCGGTCGTTGGTGAAGCGCGGGTCGAAGGCCCGCGACGGCCGGAACTTCGGGAGCCGGCCCAGGGCCACCATGCCGATCAGGGTCGCGACGCCGCCGAACAGGATCGTCAGCTCGAACGCGATCACGACGTAGGCCGGGATCGAGGCCACGGGCTTGCCGCCGGTCACGAGCCCCCACTGCATCGCCGACCAGATCGTCAGGATGAAGCCCGACGCGGTGCCGGTGAGCCCCCCGAGCAGCGTGAACAGGCGCACCCGGCTCACCGGCCGGTCGCGCTCGACGACGTCCTCGATCTCGTGGATCGGGACCGGCGCGTACACGGTGAGGTCGTGGTAGCCCTTGGCCTTCAGCTCCTCGAGCGCCCGGACCGTCGTATCCACGTGCGCGAAGACGCCGAGCACCGTCTCAGTGATGGCCGGCATGGCCCCGGTCCCGGACGGGAGGCGGGAGTGTCTCCTTCACCTCCACGATCGACAGCGACGGCATCAGCTTGATGAAGCCGAGGAAGAGCAGGAAGAACCAGGCGAAGCTCCCGATCACGATCGCGCTGTCGGTCAGGGTCGGGACGTAGATGCCCCAGGTGTACGGGTAGAAGTCGTGGGCGAGCGACGGCACGATGATGTTGAAGCGCTCGAACCACATCCCGATGAGCACCAGGATGGACACGACGTAGAGCGTGGCCGGGCTGGTGCGCGCCCTCTTCCAGAAGAGCACGAGCGGCGCGACGCAGTTGCAGAAGTACATGGTCCACAGCGCCCACGCGTAGGTCTTGGTGACCTTCCAGAAGAGCGAGGCCTTCTCGAAGTGGTCGCCGCTGTAGAGCGAGGTGAAGATCTCGCAGACGTAGAAGTAGGTCAGCACGAGGCCGGTGACCAGGATGAGCTTCGCCATCGCGTCGAGGTGCCGGTCGGTGATGTAGACGTGGAGCCGGAAGAAGTGCCGCATCGGCAGCACGAGCACGACCACCATCGCGAAGCCCGAGAAGATCGCGCCGTCCACGAAGAACGGCGCGAACAGCGTCGAGTGCCAGCCCGGGACCAGCGCCATCGCGAAGTCCCAGGACACGACGCTGTGCACCGAGAGGACGAGCGGCGTGGCCAGCGCCGCGAAGAGCCCGTAGGCGCGCCGGTAGTGGCGCCACTGGCTGTCGGAGCCCTCCCAGCCGAGCGACAGCATGCCGTAGATCCGGCGCCGCCAGCCGGCGGAGCCGTCGCGCAGCGCGGCGACGTCCGGGACCAGGCCGACGATGAAGAAGATCGTGCTGATCGACAGGTACGTCGAGATCGCGAACACGTCCCACACGAGCGGCGAGCGGAAGTTCGGCCACAGGTAGCGCTGGTTCGGGTACGGCAGCAGGAAGTACGCGAACCACATGCGGCCGGCGTGGATCAGCGGGAAGAGGCCGGCCGTCAGCACCGCGAAGATCGTCATCGCCTCGGCCGCGCGGAAAACGGATGTGCGCCACCGTGCCCGGAAGAGATAGAGCACGGCCGAGATGAGGGTGCCGGCGTGGCCGATACCGATCCAGAACACGAAGGTGGTGATGTACATCGCCCACATCTGGGGCGTCCGCTTGCCGGCCATGCCCATGCCCCACCAGACCTGGCCGACCCAGGCCAGGAGACCCCCGGTGAGGATCAGGACGACCACGCACATCCAGCCGAAGTACAGGTTGCCCGGCGGCTCCAGCGTCCGGAGGACGTCGCGGTTGACGTCGGCGAAGGTCGGCGCGCCGGTCCGCTGGTCGCTCATCCGCCGTGCCCGCGCACGACCTTCTTGAGGTACGTCACCGAGGGCCGGGTGCCGAGCTCGTCGAGCACGTGATACGCGCGCGGCGCGTGCGCCGCCCTGGCCACGGCGCTCTTCTCGTCCTTCAGGTTGCCGAACGTGATCGCCCGCGTCGGGCACGTCTGCTGGCAGGCGGTCAGGATGTCGCCGTCCTTGACCGGCCGCTTCGCGTCGCGCGCGTGGTCCTTGCCGGCCACGATGCGCTGGATGCACATCGTGCACTTCTCCATCACGCCGAGCTGCCGCACGGTGACGTCGGGGTTGAGCTGCACCTCGAGCGGCGCCGGAAACTCGCTGTTGAACCAGTTGAAGCGCCGCACGTGGTACGGGCAGTTGTTGCCGCAATACCGCGTGCCGACACACCGGTTGTACACCTGACCGTTCAGGCCTTCGTCCGTACGATACGCCGCGAACACGGGGCAGACCGGCTCGCACGGGGCGATCTCACAGTGCTGGCAGAGCATCGGCAGGAACGTCTGCGCCGGGTGATCGCTCTTGCCCTCCGCCCAGCGCTCGAGGCGGATCCAGTGGAGCTGGCGCCCGTACGCCGCCTGCGCCTTGCCCACCACCGGGACGTTGTTCTCGGCCTGGCAGGCGACGACGCACGCCTGGCAGCCGACGCACGCGTCGAGGTCGATCGCCAGGCCCCACCGGTAGCCCGGGTAGCGCTGGTCGGCGTACAGGCTGACGTGCGGCTCGGGCGCGGCCTTGCCGCGGAGGGCCTGCTCGCGCGCCGCGCGCAGGTCCACGTGCCGGGCGATCTCGCGCTCGTCCTGGTCGTGCGTGGCCTGGAGGATGGCCAGGGCCCGCCGCGCGCCCGTCCGGGCGAGCGTCACGCGGACGCCGAGGAACGTGGGTCCGCCCGACGCCGCCTCGGCGCCCGGCGCCAGGAGCGCGAGCGGGTTGAGCGGGGTCGGGGGCGCCGCCGTGTAGCGGGGCACGTGGTAGGGCGCGTAGCGGTGGCCGATCGGGATCGCGACCGCCCGCGGGTGGAGCGTCGGCGAGACGTACGCCGGCAGCTCGATCGCGCCGTGCGGCGACGTCACGCGCACGACGTCGCCCTGGGCGATGCCGAGCTTCGCCGCCGCGGCCGCGGGGACCTCCACCCAGGCGTCCCACACCGCCTGCGTCATCGTGTCGGGCGTCTCCTGGAGCCACGCGCGGCTCGCCCCGCGCCCGTCGTAGAAGCGCAGCGACGGGTACGGCAGCAGCGTGAACCCGGCGGCGTCGCCCTCGAGCGCCGCCGGCGCGGGGGCGGGCGCGGCCGCCTTCGCGGTCACCGCGACCGGCGCCACGTCGCGCCACACGCCGCCCTGCTGGAGCGCGGCGCCCCACTGCCCCTTGACCACGGGCTCCCAGGCGGCCTTGAGGTACTGCTCGACGCCCGGCCACGGCAGCGGCCCCTTGCCCTCCTCGGCGCCGAGCGCCGCCCGCCCGATCGCGAGCAGGACGTCCCCCATCGGGCGCGCGTCCCGCACCGGCGCCATCGTGGGCTGGAGCAGGCCCGTGACGCCCTCGCGCGGCGCGTAGTCGCCCCACGACTCGAGCCAGTGCGTGTCGGGCAGGACGAGCCCCGCCAGCGCGGTCGTCTCGTCCGGCTGGCCGGCGAAGCTGACGACCAGGCCCGCCTTCCTCGCCGCCTCGGCGAACTTGAGCCCGCCCGGCAGCGTGAAGGCCGGGTTCACGCCCGGGCCCAGCAGGAGCAGCTTGATCTCCCCCCGGTCCATCGCCCGGACGAGCTCCGCGACCTCGGCGTAGGGGGTGACGCGCCCGTACGCCGAGTCGGGGCCGAAGCGCACGGTCTTGCCGACGTTGCCCGCCGCGGCGTTGAGGAGGTTGATCGCGACCTGCGTCGCCGTCGCGTTCGAGCCGCTCACCGCGACGCCGCCGCCCACGGCCAGACCGGGCCGGGCGTGGCCGAAGACCTGGGCGATGTGCGCCAGCGTCTCGACGGGCACGCCGCTGTCGCCCGCGGCCTTCGTCACGTCCACCGCCGTGACGGCGCCGGCGAAGCGGCGGTCGGCCAGCCCCTCGTCCACCATGATGCGGAGCACGGCGAGCGCGACGAGCCCCTCGGTGCCGGGGGCGTTCCGGACCCACTCGTCGGCGTTCGAGGCGGTCAGCGACTGCCGGGGCTCGACGTGGACGAACGTGCCCGCGCGCCCGTCGCGGAACGCGTGCATCCGCGCGAAGGCCCGCGTGTAGCCGACGGTCGACAGCCACGTCTCCATGAAGTCGGCGCCGAACGAGAGCACGACCTCGGCGTCCTCGAAGGCGTAGTACGGGATGGCGTCGCGCCCGAAGGTGGCGCGATTGGCGGCGCGGATCGCCTCGTAGCCGAAGGGCTCGAGCGTCACCCGCGGCCGCGCGCCGAGCGCCCGCGCCCACGTGTCGAGCAGCGCGCCGACGCTGCCGTGCTCGAGCTGGGTGACCAGCGCGATCGCGCGCCCCTGGCCGGCCGCGCGCAGCTCGCGGATCCTGTTGGCGACCAGCGTGATCGCGGCGTCCCAGGTCCCGGGCTTGAGCCCGCGGGCGTCGGGCGTGCCGGGGCCCGCGAACCGGTCGGGATGGTAGAGCCCCTGGAGCGCCGCCTGGCCGCGCCCGCAGAGGGCCCCCTGGTTCACCGGGTGGTCCGGGTTGCCCTCGAGCTTCACCACCCGGCCCTCGCGGTTCCGCGCCAGCACGCCGCAGCCCGCCGGGCACTCGCGGCACACCGTCGCGTACCAGGCGGCGACGCCGGGCACGAGCTGCTCGTTCGGCACCACGAGCGGCAGGATGCTCTCGGCCGCCTGCTGGCAGCCGCCGCCGGCGGCGGCGGCGCCCGTCGCCCCCACGATCTTGAAGAAGTCGCGTCGGTTCATGACCTCGCGCTCAGTGGTGGCACGCGATGCAGTCGAGCGGCGCCTTGATGTCCGGCTTCGCGTTCTCCTGCCGGTGGCAGTCGACGCACCAGCCCATGCTGAGCGGCGGGGCCGCGGGCCGCAGGCCCACGAGGTTCAGGAGGTCGTTGACGAGTCGCGGGCCGGTCTGCGCCGCGAACGTCGTCATCTTCTCGACCTCCCCGTGGCACGTCTGGCACTTCAGCTTGGCGCGGATGTGGGCCTTGTGCGGGAAGTACGTGAACTCGGGCAGCTTGTTGACGCGCACCCAGGGAATCGGCTCCTTCTTCGCGTGGTACTCGGCGAGCTTCTTGACCTCCGGCAGCGCCGCGCCCGTGATCTTGTGGCAGCCCATGCACCGCTCCACCGACGGCAGCCCCGCAGACGAAGAGCGGCGCGCGTCACTGTGGCAGTACTGGCAGTCGATCTTGTAGGTCCCGACGTGCACGTTGTGGGGGAAATTGATCGGCTGCGCGGAGGGCGTCACGACGGCCGGCTGGCGGCTCCACGACGACACCGCCAGGAAGGTCAACACGGCGAGGAGCACCGCCCCGAGTGCACCCACGCCCGCCTTTGCGCCCATCGACAGTCGATCGCCCTCCGGGGAATTGAGAAATGCTTGTGAACCCTATCACGCGCTCCCGGACGGAGTCAACGCCGGAGTCACCGGAGTCACCGGCGGAGTCACCGGCCGGCGGCCGCCAGCGCGCCGGCCGCCGCGCGACCGGCCTCGGCGAGGTCCGCGTCGGTGTGGGCGAGCGACACGAACGCCGCCTCGAACTGCGAGGGCGCGAGGAACACGCCGGCGCCGAGCATGGCGTGGAAGAAGCGCGCGTACGCGCGCGTGTCGGCGCGCCGGGCCGACGCGTAGTCCGTGACCGGGCCGGCGCAGAAGAAGCCCGTGAGCATGGAGCCGACGCGGTTCACCGTCAGCGCGACCCCCGCCGCGCCGGCCGCCTCCCGCAGGCCCCGCTCGAGCGCGGCGCCCAGCGTTTCGAGCCGCGCGTACACGCCCCTCTCGCGGAGCGCGCGGAGGGTGGCCAGGCCGGCGGCGACGGCGAGCGGGTTCCCCGACAGCGTGCCGGCCTGGTAGATCGTCCCGAGGGGCGCCACCTGCTCCATCAGCGCCCGGGCGCCGCCGTAGGCGCCGACGGGCAGGCCGCCGCCGATGATCTTGCCGAGGCACGTGAGGTCCGGCCGGACGCCGTAGAGCTGCTGCGCGCCGCCGTACGCCACGCGGAAGCCGGTGATGACCTCGTCGAAGATCAGGAGCGCGCCGTGGGCGCGCGTCACCTCGCGCAGGCCCTCGAGGAAGCCCGGGCGCGGCGGCACGACGCCCATGTTGCCCGCGACGGGCTCGACGATGACCGCGGCGATCTCGTCGCCGCGCGCCTGGAAGAGCGCCCGCACGGCCGCCAGGTCGTTGAACGGCGCCGTCAGCGTGAGGGCGGCGAGCGCCGCCGGGACGCCGCCGCTGTCGGGGATCGAGAACGTGGCGCCGCCCGAGCCCGCCTTCACCAGCAGGCTGTCGGCGTGACCGTGGTAGCACCCGTCGAACTTGACGAGCAGCGGGCGGCCGGTCGCGCCGCGCGCGACGCGGATGGCGCTCATCGCGGCCTCGGTGCCGGAGCTCACGAGCCGCACCAGCTCGACGGACGGGTACGCCGCGGTGATCGCCTCGGCCATCTCGACTTCCATCGGCGTCGGCGCGCCGTAGCTCGTGCCGCGGGCCGCCGCCGCGGTGACGGCCTCCACGACCGGCCGGGCGGCGTGGCCGAGGATCAGCGGCCCCCAGGAGCCGAGGAAGTCGAGGTACGCGCGGCCCTCCACGTCCCAGAGGCGCGCGCCCTCGCCGCGCGCCACGAAGAACGGCTCGCCCCCGACACCGCGGAAGGCCCGCACCGGACTGTTGACGCCGCCGGGGATGACGCGCACCGCGGCCGCAAAAAGCTTCTTCGAGTCGCTCATGGGTGCCGCTTCTCCTTGGAGACGAGCTGTGCGAGCCACGCCCAGGCCCGGCCGGCCAGCCCCGCGCCCCGCTCGGGCCAGCCGGGCGCCGGCCGGCTCAGGTCCACCGGCACGAAGTCGTCGGCCTTCGCGCTCCAGTGAAAGCCGGCCATCGCCTCGACGCGCCCGCCCACCACGGACGTCACGACGTAGGTGGCCTTCGGGTACATGGGCTCGCCGCCCAGCATCGCCTGCTGCCGGTCGGTCGGCGAGAAGTAGGCGCCCGCGTCCACGTGCGAGTGGTAGATGACCGCGACCGCAAAGCCCTCGCTCTCGAGCCGGCCCATCAGCAGGAGGTCCTGGGGATCGATGTAGTAGGCGGTGCGCGCGTCGCGCGGGTGCCGCACCGGGTCCCTGGCGTGGAGCTGGTCCTGGACGTTGCGGCAGCGCAGCAGGCGCCGCACGCTCCCGCGCGTCACGACCACCCCGCACGACTCGCGCGGGTACTCCTCCACCGCCTGGCGCCGGACGGCGTCGAGCTCCTTCGCGGTGAGGATCACCGGCGACCGCCCGCGAGGGCGGGGATGATCGCCACCTCGTCGCCGTCCTTGAGCGGCGTGCCGAGCCCCTGGAGCGCCTCGATCGCCTCGTCGTTCACGTAAATGTTGACGTGGTGGTGCACCTGGCCGCCCTCGTCGCGGACGAGGCCGCGGAGGCCGCCGTAGGCCCGCTCCAGCTCGTCGAGCAGCCCGCCGACGGTCCCGGCCGTCGCCTCGACGCGGTCGCGGTTGTTCGTCGCGCGCCGGAACGGCGTCGGAATGTACACGGTCACCGGCATCGCCCTCTCCTCCGGGATCTGGCTAGTCCTGGCTCAGATAGCGCTCGCCGGTGTCGGGGAGCAGCGTCACCACCAGCTGCCCGGCGGCGAGCTCGGCGGCGACGGCGCACGCCGCGAACGACCAGCAGCCCCTCCTCCCGCGCCAGCCGCCGCGACCACCCGAGCGCGTCCTCGTCACGCACCGGCACGATCCGGTCGATCACGTCGCGGTTCAGCACGCCCGGCACGAACGAGGCGCCGATCCCGTGGATCGCGTGGGGCCGGAAGCGCCCGCCCGACAGCACGGGCGACCGCGCGGGCTCCACGGCGATCACGCGCACGCCCGGAACCTTCTGCTTGAGCACCTCGCCGACCCCCGTGATCGTCCCCCCGGTGCCGACGCCCGCGACGAAGGCGTCGAGCTTCCCGCCGGTCGCCTCGAGGATCTCGAGCGCCGTCGTGCGGCGGTGCACGTCGGGGTTGGCGGGGTTCTGGAACTGCTGCGGCATGAACCAGTCCGGGTGCTCGCGCATCAGCTCCTCGGCGGCGTACACGGCGCCGCTCATCCCCTCGATCGCCGGCGTCAGGTGGATCTCGGCGCCGAAGCGGGCCAGCAGCCGCTGGCGCTCGACGCTCATGTCCTCGGGCATCGTGAGGATCAGCCGGTAGCCGCGCACCGCCGCCACCACCGCCAGGCCGATCCCCGTGTTGCCGCTGGTGGGCTCGACGATCGTCGCGCCCGGGCGCAGCAGGCCCCGCCGCTCGGCGTCCTCGATCATCGCCGCCGCGATGCGGTCCTTCACCGAGCCGCCGGGGTTCACCGACTCGAGCTTCGCCGCGACCGCGGCGCCGCCCGGCGCCGGCAGGCGGGCCAGGCGCACCATCGGGGTGCGCCCGATGAGCTCGAGCACCGAGCCCGCGATCTTCGCCGTCATCCGCGCTCCCCGGCCTCAGAGCCTGTGAACGAATCGCCTGTCGAGCCGCGTCCCGGGTCCCCCGGGGCGCGTGCGAGCGCCGGGGGGTTTGGGGGGCGCCCGGAGCCCCCCATGTTCTCAGATGTGGTACATGAGCCGGCCCGCGCTCCGGCGCGCCTGGGCGCGCGCGGCGAGCTCGCCGAAGGTCACGCGGTCCACGACCTCGGACACCGCGCGCCCGACCTCCGCCCACAGGTCGTCGAGGTCGTGCGCGTCGTTCCCGTTGCGCGGGCCGCGGCGCTGGGCCTCGAACGGGGCGCGCACGCCCTCCACGGCCCGGAGCACGTCGCCGACGCTGATGTCCTCGGGCGGGCGCGTGAGGTGGTAGCCGCCGGCGGCCCCGCGCCGGGACGTCAGGAGCCCCGCCCGCTTGAGCGCCAGCAGCACCTGCTCGAGGTAGCGCTGCGGGATCCCCTGCCGGGCGGCGATCTCCTGGATCGGCGTGAGCCCGCGCGCCCGCTCGAGCGCCAGGTCCAGCACCGCGCGGATCGCGTACTCGCCCTTGGCCGAGATCTGCATGGCGCCGGTCTACCGCGCGTGGCGCTCCAGGAGGCGGGCCGCCTCCCGCGCGAAGTACGTGATCACGATGTCGGCGCCCGCGCGGCGGATCGCCGTCAGGGCCTCGAGCATCGCGCGCTCCTCGTCGAGCCAGCCGAGCCGGCCGGCGGCCTTGATCATCGCGTACTCGCCGGAGACGGAGTAGGCCGCCAGCGGCACGCCGAACTCCGCCTTGGCCCGCGAGATGATGTCGAGGTACGGGAGCGCCGGCTTCACCATGACGATGTCGGCGCCCTCGTCGAGGTCGAGCGCGATCTCGCGCATGGCCTCGGTGCCGTTCGCCGGATCCATCTGGTACGAGCGGCGGTCGCCGAACTGGGGTGCCGAGTCCGCGGCGTCGCGGAACGGGCCGTAGAAGCTCGACGCGTACTTCGCCGAGTACGCCAGGATCGGCGTGTCGGGAAAGCTCGCCTCGTCGAGCGCCTCGCGGATCGCGCCGACGCGGCCATCCATCATGTCCGACGGCGCCACCAGGTCGGCGCCCGCCTCGGCGTGCGACACCGCCACCCGCGCCAGCAGCTCGAGCGTGGGGTCGTTGCGCACCGTCCCGCCGTCCACCACCCCGCAGTGGCCGTGGCTCGTGTACTGGCAGAGACACACGTCGGTCGCGACCAGCAGGTCCGGCACCACGTCCTTCACCGCGCGCACCGCCTGCTGCACGATGCCGTCCTCGGCCCAGGCCTCCGAGCCGCGCGGGTCCTTCGCCTCGGGCAGGCCGAAGAGGAGCACGGCCGGGATCCCCATGCCGGCGGCGTCCTTGACCTCCTTGACGAGCTCGTCCACCGAGAACCGGCACTGGCCCGGCATGGACGGGATCGGCTCCCGCACGCCCCGGCCGTGGACGGCGAACAGCGGATAGACCAGGTCGTCGACGGCCAGCGCGGTCTCGCGCACCAGGGTGCGCAGCAGGGGCTTCTCGCGCAGACGTCTCGGGCGGAACATCCCGTGCGCCATCACTCGCTCCTCCTCGGCCGCCGGCCGCTCGGGCGCGGCACGCGGGTAAAGTAATCGGCGATCGCCCGCGCCAGCGCGGGGATCGTGTACTCGCTCGGCATCACGTCCGTCGCCAGGCCGTACTCGGCGGCGGTCGCGGCGGTGATCGGCCCGATCGAGGCGACCGTCACCCGGCCGCGCCACGACCGGCGCTCCCCGTCGCTGAACAGCTCGGCGAAGTTCCGCACCGTGGACGAGCTCGTGAAGGTGACCGCGTCGATCGCGCGCGCCGCGAACGCCTCGCGCAGCCGCCCGACGCCGTCGTCCACCCGCCGCGTCTGGTAGGCCGGGACCTCGGCGACGATCGCGCCGAGCCGCTTGAGCTCGACCACCAGCACGTCGCGGGTCTCCTTGGCCCGGGGCAGCAGCACCCGGTCGCCCGGCGCGACGAGCGGACGCAGACGCTCGACCAGGGCTTCGGCCCGATACTCGTCGGGCACGACCTGGACGCGCACCCCGTGCTCGGCGAGCGCGTCGGCGGTCGCCGGGCCGATCGCGGCCACGCGGCGCCGCGCCACCGCCGCCCACGCGAGCCCGCGGGCGCCGAGGCGCCGGTCGACCATCGCGACGCCGTTGACGCTCGTGAAGATCACCCACTGGAAGCTCTCGAGGACGTCGAGCCCCTGGTCGAGTGGCTCCCACGAGGACGGCGGCTCGATCACGATGGTCGGCGCCTGCATCACCCGCGCCCCCGCCGACTCCAGCAGCTGCACGAAGCGCTGCGCCTGGGCGGCGGCCCGGGTGACGACGATCGTCCGGCCCTCGAGCGGCCGGGCCCCGGTCGCGCGGGCCACGCGCGCCATCCTCACGCGCTCCTCGGCGCGAGCGCCGCCACCGCCGCCGCGCCACGCGCCAGCAGCGCCTCGGCGAGCCCGCGGCCCAGGCGCTCGGCCTCGCCACGCGGGCCCGCGAGCGCGCCGCGCACGACGCGCCGGCCGTCCTCGCTCGCGACGAGCCCGGCCAGGCGGAGGTCGGCGCCACGCAGGGTGGCGTGCGCGGCCATCGGCGAGTTGCACGACGCGCCGAGCCGGGCGAGGTACGCGCGCTCCGCGAGCGCGCAGGCCCGCGTCGTCGGGTCGTCGAGGCGCTCGAGCAGGCCCCGCACCCGCCCGTCGGCGGCGCGGGCCTCGAGCGCGAGGATTCCCTGCCCCACCGCCGGCACGAAGACCTCCGGGTCGAGCCGGCAGGCGTGCGCGGGCCGGAGGCCGAGGCGGTCCAGCCCCGCCGCGGCGACGATGACGCCGTCGAAGCCGCCCCGCGCGAGCTTCGCCAGGCGGGTGTCCACGTTGCCGCGGATGGGCTCGACGACGAGGTCGGGCCGCAGCGACAGCGCGAGCGCCCGGCGCCGCGGGCTCGAGGTGCCGACGACGGCGCGCGGCGGCAGCTCGGCGAGGCCGCCGCCCTCGCGGGTGACGAGCACGTCGCCCGGATCCTCCCGCGGCGGGAACGCGGCCAGCGCGAGGCCGGCCGGTATCTCGGCCGGCAGGTCCTTGAGGCTGTGGACCGCGCAGTCCACCACGCCCGCCAGCAGCGCCTGCTCGATCTCCCGCACGAAGAGCCCCTTGCCGCCGAGGTCGCGGAGCCGCGCCTCGAGCAGGCGGTCGCCCTCGGTGCGGATCGGCACGACCTCCACCTCGGCGCCGAGCGCGCGGAGCCGCACCGCCACGGCCTCCGCCTGGGCCAGGGCGAGCGCGCTGCCGCGCGTGCCGAGCCGGATCACCGCGGCCTCCCGAGCCCGAACAGCTCGTGCACCAGGTCGAGCCACGAGCGGCTCGCGCCCGCGCGCGAGGACTCGCGGAGCTTCGTGATCGGCGTGTGGAGGATCTTGTTGACGATCGCGGCCGACAGCGCCTCGACCGTCTCGCGCGTCTCGGGCGAGGCCCCGGGCAGCCGGGCCAGCGCCTTCTTGACCTCGGCGGTCCGGATCTCCTCCAGCCGCTCGCGCAGCGAGACGATCGTCGGGATCACCTCGACGTCGCCGAGCCGCGCCACGAACCGGCCCACCTCGCGCTCGACCAGCGCCTCGGCGCGCTGCGCCTCGCGCAGGCGCTCGCGCAGGTTGGCGTCCACCACCTGCCGGAGGTCGTCGATGTCGTAGCGGTACACGCCGTCGAGCGCGTTCACGCCGGGCTCGACGTTGCGCGGCACCGCGATGTCGATGAAGAACAGCGGCCGGCCACGGCCGTGCAGCGCGCGCTCGACGAGCGCCCGCGTGATCACCGGCTCCGGCGCGCCGGTGGACGTGATGACGATGTCGGCGCCGGGCAGCGTCGCCTCGAGATCGTCGAACGGCACCGGCACGCCCGCCAGCGCCCGGGCCATCTCCTGCGCGCGCGCCCAGGTGCGGTTGGCGACGTAGATCGGGAACGCGCCCTGCTCGACGAGGTGCCGGGCCGCCAGCTCGCCCATCTTCCCGGCGCCCACCAGCAGCACCGCCCGGCCGGTGAGGCCCGCGAAGATCTTCTTGGCCAGCTCGACGGCCGCGAACGACACCGACACCGCGTGCAGGGCGATCTCGGTCTCGGTCCGCACCTTCTTGGCGACGGCGAAGGCCTGGGTGAACAGCGTGTGGAGGGCGGGCCCGACGGTCTCGCACGCCTGGGCGAGGGCGAAGGCGTCCTTCACCTGCCCGAGGATCTGCGGCTCGCCGATCATCATCGAGTCGAGGCTCGCGGCCACGCGGAAGGCGTGCCGCACGGCGTCGGCCTCCAGGTGGGTGTAGAGCAGCGGCTCGACCGTCGCCGGGTCCACCCCGCGGTAGCGGCACAGGTGGCGGAAGGCGACGGCGCGCGCCTCGCCGGGCACGTCGGCGGCGCCGTACACCTCGACGCGGTTGCACGTCGAGAGCACGACCGCCTCGCGGACCGCGCCGGTGGCCGCCACGTCGCCCAGGAGCTCCCGGAGCTTGTCCTCCTCGACGGCGAGCTGCTCGCGCAGCTCGACCGGCGCGTTCCGGTGATTGAGGCCGGCGACGAAGAGCGGCATTACGAGCCGTGGCGGCCCGGCAGGAAGAGCCCGGCCCCGAGCGTCAGCACGAGCGCGGCGAACCCGACGATCGAGAAGTAGGCGGCGCGCCGCCCGTGCCAGCCGGCGGCGGCGCGCCCGGCGAGCGTGCCGGCGTAGATCACCCACGCCACCCACGACAGGAGGGCGAGTGGATCGAACGCGAACACGCTGCCCCACGCGGTGCCGGCCCACAGCACGCCGAGGATCAGCCCCGTGGTGAGGAACGGGAAGCCCGCCGCCAGCGTGCGGTACGTCAGCCGGTCGAGCGTGTCCAGGTCGGGCAGCCGGTAGTAGAGCGCGCCCGGTCGCCGGGCCTTGAGCTGCCGCTCCTGCAGGAGGTACATGAGCGCGCCGGCGAAGTTGAGGGCGAAGGCGGCGACGCCGATCAGCGCGAGGCCGATGTGCACCCAGAGCCACGCGCCGGACAGCGCCGGCCCCAGCTCGAGCCCCGGCCGCGCCGCGCTGGATTTCAGGCTGAACACGAGGACGACCGGCAGCACGAACGCGCCGAGCACGCGCAGGCGCCCGCGCCGCCCCACCCACATCTCGAGCAGCACGAGGACCCACACGGCGACGGAGACCGCCTCCGGGAGGCTCGCGAGGGGCGGCCGGCGGAGCTCGTGCCCGAGGGCGACCAGCGCGATGGTGTGGGCCACCCACCCGGCCGCGGTCGCCACGGCCGCGAACCGGTGGAGCCACTCCTCCCGCTGTACGAGATACGCGAGGGCGAGGCCCGTGGCGGCCACGTAGCCGACGACGGCGAGGTTCAGGAAGGTCGCGTGCATCCTGGCGCGCGCGATGCGCTGGCAAAGTTTACCACATTCCCGATGGTGATTTCGCCCGCGCGGCGCTCAGGCGAGCCGGGCGAGCTGGACGAGCGACGGGACCGGCCGCCAGTAGCCGGCCCGCACCGCGACCAGGTCGAGGTGGGGCGAGCCCCAGTCCTCCACCAGCGCTGACTGGCCGTTCCAGCGCACGCGCCGGTCGAGCTCCTTCAGGTACGCCCGGCACCGGCCGCAGCCGATGATCACGTAGCCCTGGTCGCGCTCCTCGGGCTCGAGCCGCGTGAGCTCCCCGCTCTGCTCGGTGCCGCAGAACGGGCAGCGCACGCGGGCGAAGGGCCACCCACCCCCGCAGAGGTGGCACGCGAGCCGCCGCTGGCCGTCCTCCAGGACGTCGGAGAACCCGGGCGGATCGCCGCAGAAGGGGCAGACGCCGAGCGCCCAGACGTGCGCGTCGAGGTGCCCGCGGGCCGGCGCGAAGTGGCGCTCGAGCGCGGGGCGCAGAGTGGCGTGGGCGAGAAACGCGACCGCGTCCTCGGGCAGCCCGCTCAGCTCCCCGACCGCCGGCGAGCCGACGCGCCCGCGCTCCGGGAAGAACGCCGCCGGGCCGAGGGCGCCCCGGTCCCAGGCCTCGGCGAGCCGCCGGAGCGCCGGCACCAGATCCTCACGCACCGAGGCGAGCTGCTCCATGGCGAGCCCGAGCGTCTCCTCGAGGTCGTCCGCGCCGAGCGCCGGCCGCGACTCCGCCAGGAGCGGCACCCCGCGCTCCCACGAACCGCGGCACGCCGCCGCGCTCCAGGGCCCGGCCGCCGGCCGATCGGCCGGCCAGCCCGCCCAGCACGCGATGAGCTCGCCGTAGACGGCGAGCGTCTCACGGAACTCGGGGCGCCGGGCGAGCAGCTCCGCCCACTCCTCGGCGAGGTTCGCGACCGTCACGCCCTTCAGGCTCCAGCGGGGCGCGCGAAAACGCAAGGGGCCCGTGGGGGCCCCTCGCCGGTCGTCAGCGAAACGGCGTGGCTCAGGGCCTGTGAACGAAGCGCGTCGTCGAGGGGCGCCGGGGGGCTTGGGGGGCCCGTCGAGGCCCCCCATGTCCTCAAGACTGGACGGACATCAGGATGACGTAGCGCAGGACGAAGCCGCCCGTCAGCACGAGCACCGCCGACACCGCCGCCAGCGCCTTCACGCGGTGGCCGACGAACTCGAGCACGAGCGGGATCACCAGCCCCACGCCCACCAGGCCGCCCCAGAACAGCGGCGCGAAGTGGCCGCTGGTGATGGGCTTGGCGGCCGAGCCGAGCAACCCCAGCAGGACCGCGAGGACGATCAGCTCGAAGATCATG
>JACPCH010000066.1 GCA_016179875.1 Candidatus Rokuibacteriota bacterium
AAGGGCGAGCCCTCCAGCGGCAGCCCGGCCGCCGCGAGCTCGCGGGCGAGGGCGGCGGCGCGCTCGCGGCGCACGTTCGGGATCAGCAGATTCTGCATGCTCGTCGCGCGGAGCTCGCCGGTGCCGAAGCGGTCGGCGAGCCGGGCGGCCGCGCGCAGCTCCGCCGGCGTGAGCCGCCCGCGCAGCACGGCGACGCCGGCGTAGACGTAGCCGCGCTGCCGCTGCGCGTGGATCCCGACGTGATCGCGATAGACGTCGTCGGGCGGATCGTCCGGCACGCCCGGCGCGAGCGCGAACCCGAGCCGCGCTTCCAGCGCGGCCTGGAAGCGCGCGGCGGTCCAGCCGTGCTGGAGGAAGAGGAACTTGAGCCGCGCCTTCTCGCGGTTCTGGCGGAGCACGTCGGAGTCGCGGAAGACCTCGGAGATCGCCCGCACCACCGGCAGCGCCTGATGCCAGGGGACGAACGCGTCGAGGCGCACCGCGAGGTGCGGATCGGTCGAGAGCCCGCCCCCCACGCGCACCGCGAACCCGGTCTCGCCCGTCGCCGGATGGCGCACCGCCGTGAGGCCGACGTCGTTGATCTCGGGGTACGAGCACCACGCCCGGCAGCCGGTGATCGTCACCTTGTACTTGCGCGGCAGGTTGTAGAAGGCGGGGTTGCCGTTCAGCAGCCGCGTGGCCGCATGGACGAGCGGCGAGGCATCCGCCAGCTCGTCGGCGTCCACGCCGGCGAGCGGGCAGCCGGTGACGTTGCGGGTGACGTCGCCGCAGGCGCCGAGCGTCGTGACGCCGTTGAGCCAGAGCGTCTCGAAGATCCCGGGGAGGCTCTCGAGCGCGACCCAGTGGAGCTGGACGTTCTGGCGCACGGTGATGTCGGCGACACCGCGGGCGTGGCGCTCGGCGAGGTCGGCGATCGTCCGGAGCTGATGGGACTGGAGCGCGCCGTTCGGGATGCGGATGCGCACCATGAAGTGGCGCGTGGCCCTGCCCTCGCCGCCCGTGCCGCCGACGGCGCCCACGCCGTCGCCCTGGGTGTAGATGCCCCACCAGCGGAAGTAGGTGCCGAGCCATTCGGGCGGGATCGCGTCCCAGCCCTCTCGCGCGAAGCGCTCGATCTCGGCGTACGCCTCCCAGGGGTTCAGCTCGCGCTTGAGCCGCTCTACGCGCTGCGCCTTCGTCTCCCTCACCGCGTCGCTCACGGGCCCTCCCCCGAAAAGCAAGGCCGGAGGCAGGCGGTGTCCCGCCCGGCCCCCGGCCTCTGTCTTTGTGCTGCAACGCTCGCCTCGGGTCCGCGCTCGGTCGCTCGTCAGCCGATGTACCGGAGCGGCACCTCCATCCACGCCTTGCACCGCGCGCACTTCGCGGTCACGCGCCCGGTCGGGGAGTCCACCTTGAGGATCGCGTTGTGGATCACGACCTCCCCGGGGCGCTCGACGACGACCTTCGCGCGGCAGACCGGGCACCGCCACGCGGACTTCTCGGACCGTTCGTCCGCCATCCCTCTCCCGACGACGCCCGTCCCCCGCCGCACGCTAGTCCGCCAGGTCCGCGAAGAGCTGGGTGCTCAGGTAGCGCTCGCCGAACGAGGGAATGATCACGACGACGAGCTTCCCCGCGTTCTCCGTCCGGCGGGCGACCTCGACCGCGGCCCAGAGGGCCGCCCCGGACGAGATGCCGACCAGCAGGCCCTCCTCCCGTGCCGCGCGGCGCGCGGTGGTGAAGGCGTCGTCTTTCTTCACCCGGATGATCTCGTCGTAGATGTGCGTGTTGAGCACGTCGGGGACGAACCCCGCCCCGATGCCCTGGATGGAATGGGGGCCCTTCGGTCCTCCGGACAGGACCGGGGAGGCGTCGGGCTCCACGGCCACGCACCGGAACGAGGGCTTGCGCGCCTTGATGACCTCGCCCACGCCGGTGATCGTTCCGCCCGTGCCGATGCCCGCCACGAGGATGTCGGCCGTCCCGTCGGTGTCGCGCCAGACCTCCTCCGCGGTCGTCCGCCGGTGGATCTCCGGATTCGCCGCGTTCGTGAACTGCTGGGGGATGAAGTAGCGTGGGTCGCTCGCCGCCAGCGCCTCGGCCCGCGTGATGGCCCCCGCCATGCCCTCGGCCGCCGGGGTGAGGATGAGCTCCGCGCCGTAGGCCCGGAGGAGCAGCCGCCGCTCCTTGCTCATCGTCTCCGGCATCGTGAGCACCAGCTTGTAGCCGCGGGCGGCGCAGACGAAGGCCAGGGCGATGCCGGTGTTGCCGCTGGTCGGCTCCAGGCCTTGTCCGCCGCGTCGAGCATGGCCACGCCGATCCGGTCCTTCACGCTGTGGGCCGGACTGAAAAACTCGAGCTTGGCCACCACCTCGGCGACGGCGCCCTCGGTCAGACGGCGCAGCCGAACCAGCGGGGTGTTGCCGACGAGCGCGGTGATGTCACGGGCGATTCGCACGGTGGCGCCTCCTACGCGCGAATACTACATATTCTTGATCGGTATTGTCAAGAATACTTTAGCCACGTGAAACCGGCCATTTGTACGGGTGCCACCGGTGGGCGAACGGGCTTGCGTCGCGCCGCCGCCGCGGCTAACGTGCGGACGCTGACCCTTGGGCAGCGTCGGCGGGAGGAGGCGGGATGGCGAAGAGCGTCTACGAGGAAGCGTACGCGCGGTCCATGCAGGACCCGCAGGGGTTCTGGGCCGCGGCGGCCGAGGACATTCACTGGGACAAGCGCTGGGATCGCGTCTTCGACGACGCGCGCAAGCCTTTTTATCGCTGGTTCGCGGGCGGCGTGCTCAACACCTGCTACAACGCGCTCGACCTTCACGTGGACCGCGGGCGCGGCAAGCAGCGCGCGCTCGTGTACGACAGCCCGGTGACCGGCACGGTGAAGGCCTTCACCTACCGGGAGCTGCGCGACGAGGTGGCGCGCATCGCGGGCGCGCTGCGCCGCCAGGGCGTCCAGAAAGGCGACCGCGTCATCATCTACATGCCGATGGTCCCCGAGGCCGTGATGGCGATGCTCGCCTGCGCCCGCATCGGCGCGGTCCACTCGGTCGTGTTCGGCGGCTTCGCGTCGAACGAGCTGGCCAAGCGCATCGACGACGCGAAGCCCCGGCTGATCCTCTCGGCGTCGTGCGGCATCGAGGTGAACCGCACCGTCCCCTACAAGCCGCTCCTCGACGGCGCCATCGAGCTGTCCGCGCACAAGCCCGAGCGCTGCGTGATCCTCCAGCGGCCCCAGGAGACGGCGACGCTCCTGAAGGGCCGCGACCTCGACTGGGGCGACTTCGTCGGCGGCGCCCCGCCCGCCGACTGCGTGCCGGTCGCCGCCACCGATCCGCTCTACATCCTCTACACGTCGGGCACGACCGGCATCCCCAAGGGCGTGGTGCGCGACCACGGCGGCCACGCCGTCGCGCTCAAGTGGTCCATGGGCGCGATCTACGGCGTCGGCGCGGGCGAGACGTACTGGGCGGCGTCGGACATCGGCTGGGTCGTCGGCCACTCGTACATCGTGTACGCGCCGCTGCTCAAGGGCTGCACGACGATCCTCTACGAGGGCAAGCCGGTCGGCACGCCGGATCCCGGCGCGTTCTGGCGGCTCATCGCCCAGCACGGCGTGAACGTGCTGTTCACGGCGCCGACCGCCTTCCGCGCGATCAAGAAGGAGGACCCGCAGGGGGCGCACATGGCGAAGCACGACCTCGCGTGCTTCCGCACGCTCTTCCTCGCCGGCGAGCGCTGCGACCCCGACACGCTCCACTGGGCGGAGGACAAGCTCGGCGTGCCGGTGATCGACCACTGGTGGCAGACGGAGACGGGCTGGCCGATCGCGGCCAACTGCGTGGGCCTCGGCACGCTGCCGGTGAAGGCCGGCTCGCCGACGAAGGCGGTGCCGGGCTACCGGGTGCGCGTGCTCTCCGAGGACAACCAGGAGCTGCCGGCCGGCCAGATCGGCTCGATCGCGATCGCGCTGCCGCTGCCGCCCGGGTGCCTGCCGACGCTCTGGAACAACGACGCCGGCTACGAGACGTCCTACCTCACGAAGCATCCCGGCCACTACCTGACGGGCGACGCCGGCTACCAGGACGACGACGGCTACCTCTACATCATGAGCCGCGTGGACGACATCATCAACGTCGCCGGCCACCGGCTCTCGACGGGCGCGATGGAGGAGGTGCTGGCGGCGCACCCGGACGTGGCCGAGTGCGCCGTCGTCGGCGTGGCCGACGAGATCAAGGGCGAGGTGCCGGTCGGCTTCGTCGTCACCAAGGCGGGCGTCGAGCGGCCCGAGGCCGAGATCGCCCGGGAGCTGGTCGACAAGGTGCGCGCGCTGATCGGCCCGGTCGCCGCGTTCAAGCTGGCGCTCGTGGTCAAGCGCCTGCCCAAGACGCGCTCGGGCAAGATCCTGCGCGGCACCATGAAGCGGATCGCCGAGGGCCAGGAGTACACGCTGCCGGCCACGATCGACGACCCCGCGATCCTCGGCGAGATCAGGGACGCGCTCCAGCAGAAGGGCTACGCGAAGAAGGGCTAGCGCCGTCAGTCGCGGCGGAGGCGCCACCAGAGCGCGAGCCCGGTGAGGACGGCGAGGCCGAGGGCGCCGTTCCAGAGGAACGCGGCGGACACGCCCCACGCCTCGGCGATGGCGCCGACGATGAACGCGCCGATCGGGAAGACGCCGCCCGACACCCACGTGTAGAGGCTCATCACGCGGCCCCGCAGCGCGTCGGGGGCCTGGAGCTGTATGGCCGTGTTGCAGCTCGCCATCAGCACGATCCCGAAGTAGCCGGTGACGAACAGCAGCGGCACCGCCGCCCACACGTGGCGGGTGACGCCGAGGCCGAGCAGCGCGCAGAACGCGAGCGCGGCGGAGACGAACAGGCCGCGGACCGACGGCTCCCGCGTGGCGCGCGCCCCGACCGTGAGGGCGCCGGCCACCGCCCCGACGCCGAGCGAGGCCATCAGGAACCCGAAGCCCTCGGCGTCGAGCCCCAGCACGTGCTTCGCCAGGAGGGGCACGTACACCGTGAAGTTGAAGACGCAGAGGCTGACGATGAAGACGAGCCCGAGCGCCAGCCGGAGCCGCGGCGTGCGCGTGGCGTGGCGGACGCCCTCGCCGATCTCCGCGAGGATCGAGCCGCGCGGCGCGTCCACCGGCAGGCCCCGCGCCTGGAGGCGCAGCAGCGTGACGATCACGCCGAAGAAGCTCGCGCAGTTCACGAAGAACGCCGGCGCCACGCCGAGCCGCCCGATGAGCACGCCGGCCACGGCCGGCCCCACGATGCGCGCCGCGTTGAACGAGGCGGAGTTGAGCGCGACCGCGCTCCCCACGTCGTCCTTGCCCGTCATCTCCATGACGAACGACTGGCGCGCGGGCTGGTCCACGACGTTGGCGAAGCCGAGCAGGAGGCCGAGGACCGCGACGTGCCAGTACTCGACGTGCCCGGTCGCGACGAGGAGGGCCAGGAGCAGGGCCTGGCCGGCGAGCGTGCTCTGGGTCGCCACCAGGAGCCGGCGCTTCGGCAGCCGGTCGGCGACGGCGCCGGTGACGACGGAGAACAGGAGCACGGGCGAGAACTGGAGCGTGGAGATCAGGCCGAGCTTGAGGGGCGAGCCCGTGAGCTGGAGCACGAGCCACGACTGCGCGACCGTCTGCATCCAGCTCCCGACCTGCGCGACGAGCTGCGCGAGGGCGAAGCGCCGGTAGTCGGCGTGGCGGAGCGCCCGCAGGCCGTGAGGGAGCGCCACGCTACGCGGCCCGCGGGCGTCGGCGGGAGGCATCGCGCGGCCATTTTACGTCGTCACGGGCGGCTTGCCTTCTCCGAACGGCGGGACTACTCTCCCTCCACTCACACTGAGGAGGCGGTCATGGCGCTCCGGGTCATGTCGGCGGACAGTCACATGGATCTCATCTACCTCCCGCCCGATACCTTCACGTCCCGCATGAACCGGACCTGGGGCGACGCGGCCCCCCACGTCGTCGAGCGCGACGGGCGCAAGTGGTGGGTGTCGCGCGAGGCCGTGCTGGGGCCCTATGGGTACTACGGGCCCGGCGTCACCGGCGGCCGGCGCGGCAAGATCCTGGCCGACGCCGGCTTCGCCACCGGCAAGCAGACGCGGCCGTCGAACCCCGCCGAGCGCCGCGAGGACCAGGAGCGCGACGGCGTGGAGGCCGAGGTGATCTACGGCGTCATCGGCATCTCGCGCGGCGTCTTCACCAACCAGGGCATCTCCGACCACGAGACGCTCGCGGCGGTCTACCACGCCTACAACCAGTACATCGCCGACTTCAACCGCACGCAGCCCGGGCGCTTCTTCGGCCTCGGCTGCCTACCGAACCACGACGCCGTGGCCGCCGCCGACGAGGTCCGGCACTGCGCGATGCTCGGGCTGCGCGGCGTCGTGTTCGTGCCGTGGGGCTCGGCCATGCCCGTGTGGCACGAGATGTGGGAGCCGGTGTGGGCGGCCGCGGACGAGACCGGCCTCGTCGTCTCGTTCCACGTCTTCGAGGGCGGCGGCGCGACGGTCGGCTACGAGATCAAGGGCGTCCGCCACCCCGCGGTGATCGGCGCGTGGACGGTGGTGGCGCCGCTGCAGATGGACGAGATCTGCGTGTCGCTGATCCTCTCGGGCGTGTGCGAGCGGCACCCGAGGCTCCGCCTCGTGCTCGGCGAGAGCGGCATCGGCTGGATCCCCTACATCCTCGAGCGCCTCGACGACACCTACGAGGAGCGCCTGGCCGACGACCTGAAGCTGCCGCTGCCGCCGAGCGCGTACTTCAAGCGCCAGATCTACGCGACGTTCCAGAAGGACTTCCACGGCGTGCGCGCGATGGCCGAGCTGGCGCCCGACAACGTCATGTGGGGCTCCGACTACCCGCACCGCGACGGCACCTGGCCGTTCTCGCAGAAGGCGATCGCCGAGCAGTTCGCGCGGATCGATCCCGCGATCCAGCGGAAGATGCTCTGGGAGAACGTGCGGCGCGTGTACCGCATCGATGGGTGACGCGGCGGGCGTGAAGACGGTCGTCGCCCTCGGCGGCGAGGGCATCGGCGTCGAGGTCGTGGACGCCGCGTGCGAGCTGCTCGCCGCCGCCGGCTTCCCGCTGCGCATCCTGACGCCGCCCCACGGCGAGGCCGCGCAGCGGAGCCACGGCTCGCCCGTGCCCGACGAGACCAAGCGCCTCTGCGGCGCGGCCGACGGCATCCTGTTCGGCGCCGCCGGCGGCCCCGCGTCGGTCGCCGTCATCACGTACCTGCGCTGGCAGCAGGACGCCTACGCCAACGTGCGGCCGATCAAGTACTACGAGGGCGCGCGCTCGCCGCTCGCCGACCCGCGCGGCATCGACTTCGTCGTGCTCCGCGAGAACATGGAGGGCCTCTACCCGGCGCGCGAGGGCGACCTGGCCGAGCTGGCGCGCGCCCTGCCCGAGCTGCGCGATCACATCGGGCGGCGGATGGGCGAGTACGGCGAGGGACGCTTCGCGGTGAAGGTGGTCAGCCGGCACGGCACCGAGCGCATCGCGCGCTTCGCCTGCGAGCTGGCGCTGAAGCGGCAGGCTCGCGGCAGACCCGGCAAGGTCACCTGCGTCACGAAGTCGAACGTCCTCGTCCGCTCGGACGGCTTCTTCCAGGAGGTAACGTGCTCCGGCGCTCCGACGGCTTCTTCCAGGAGGTGGTGGAGGGCGTCGTCCGGCAGTACGCGGGGCTCGCCTTCGAGCACTTCTACGTGGACGACGCCGCCCGGCGCTTCGTGCGGTTCCCCCAGGCGATGGACGTCGTCCTCTGCATGAATCTCTACGGCGACATCCTCTCCGACCTCGCGGCCGAGGCGGCGGGCGGCCTCGGCATGGCGCCCTCGGGGTGCTTCGGCGACCGCTGGGCCTACTTCGAGTCCGTCCACGGCTCCGCGCCCGACATCGCCGGCCAGGCCATCGCCAACCCGACCGCGACGATCCTGGGGCTCGCGGCCGAGGCCGGGCGCCTCGAGGCCGCGGTGGCACGCGTGTACCGCGACGGCCGGCGCCTCACCCGCGACCAGGGCGGCACGGCGACCACCCGGGAGTTCTGCAAGGCCGTGCTGGAGGCGCTGGGCTAGCCATCGAGATCGGCCAGCTCGAGACGACAGAGGCTAGCGGCTGGAGCGAAGCTCGGTGATGTCGCGCCGGACCTCGGCGAATGCGCGATCGACCACGTCGAAGTGCTGGTCGAGCTCGCGCCGAACGTCCACGCGCAGCTCTGCGATCGCCGCCGAGTTGCCGAGCACGCCCTCCGCCACCGTCTGGATCTCGTAGCGCAGCGCCTCCGCGGTGACATCGAAATGCCGGCGGGTCTCAGCGGCTGTCGTTCTCACTTCCCCGCGCAGGTTTCCCACCTCTTCGCGCAGGCCCCC
>JACPCH010000067.1 GCA_016179875.1 Candidatus Rokuibacteriota bacterium
GCCGGTGCGGACGCCCGCGGGCCTCGTCGTCCTGAAGGCGCTGGAGACGATCCCGGCCGGCGTGCCGCCGCTCGGCGAGATCCGGGACAAGGTCGCCGCCGCCGCGAAGCGCCAGAAGGCGGAGGCCGCCGGCGCCGAGCGCGCGAAGCAGCTCGCCGCCGACGCAAAGGCCGGCGACTTCGCGGCCGCGGCCCGGAAGGCCGGCGCGCAGACCGGGGAGACGCCGCGCTTCTCGCGCGCGAAGCCGGCCGAGAAGCTGCCGGGCGACGCGCTGGTGGCGGCGCTCCAGACGCCCGCGGGCGGGCTGACCGAGCCCGTGAAGACGCCGCAGGGCTACTACGTGCTGAAGGTGCTCGAGCGCGTGCCGCCCGATCCGGGCGCGCTCGCCGGCGAGCGTGACCGGATCCTGAAGGAAGTCCTCGCGCAGAAGCAGAGCCTCGCCTGGGAGGCGTGGGTGACCGGCGCCCGCGCCGGCGCGAAGGTGGACGTCTCGGGCCGCCTGCCGTCCCGCCGGGGCTAGGCGGCCGCGCGCATGAAGCCCCGCCGGGTCCTCGTGGTGGACGACGACAGCGAGGTCCGCCAGACCCATTCGGAGCAGCTGCGGCTCCAGGGGTTCGAGGTCAGCGAGGCGGTGGACGGCCTGAGCGCCTGGATCGAGATCCGCCAGAACCCTCCGGACGCCGTGCTGCTCGACCTCGCGATGCCGCGGCTCGGCGGCCTCGAGACCCTCAAGGCCATCCGGGGGTTCAACCCCTCCATCGACATCGTCGTCGTCACCGGCCTCGCCGATCCCGAGATGCACGCGCGCGCCCGGGAGCTGGGCGCCGTCGCGGTGCTCACGAAGCCGGTCGGCGGGACCCAGCTCGTGAAGGCGCTCGGCGGCGCGCCGGGGCTGGCGCCGGCGCCGGCGCGCATCCTCGTCGTCGACGACGACGCGGAGGTGCGCGACCTGCTGGAGGAGCTGCTGCGCGCCCACGGCTTCGACGTCGCCACCGCCGCGAACGGCGACCTGGCGCTGCAGGCGATCGCCCACCGCATGCCGGACGTCGTGCTCCTCGACGTGGTCATGCCCGGGCTCTCCGGGGTGGAGATCCTCGAGGCCCTGCGGACGGTCGCGCCGCGCGTGAAGGTCATCATCGTGAGCGGGGCGGCCACGCCCGTGCAGCGCATGCGCACCCTGGCGCTCGGCGCCTTCGACTACGTCTTCAAGCCCGTCAACGTCGCCCACCTCCTGCGCAGCATCGACGTCGCCCTCGGCATGAAGCAGCTGGAGTCGCGCTAGCCCAACGTCCGCCGTTCGGTCGCTAGCGCGGCGCGGGGGCTTCGGACGGGTGGAGCGGGCCCGCGTCCTCACCGGCGGGCCGCGCCGCCCACAGGCGCGAGAGCCGCGGGAACCGGACCCACGAGAAGACGCGGAGCCCCGAGAGGTCGTCGAACATCGAGTAGATCACCGGCGTCACGATCAGCGTCACGACGAGGCAGAGCGCCTGGCCGCCGACCACGACCGTGGCGAGCGAGGCGCGCGAGGCCGAGCCGTCGCCGCGGCCGAGGGCCACCGGCAGCATGCCGGCGATGATCGCGAGCGTGGTCATGAGGATCGGCCGGAGCCGCGCCCGGTCGGCCTCCATCTGGGCCTGGGTGCGCGGCAGGCCGCGGGCGCGGAGCACGTTCGTGTAGTCCACCTGGAGGATCGCGTTCTTCTTCACGACGCCCATCAGCAGGAACAGGCCCATGATCGAGTAGATGTTGAGCGTCTGGCGGAGGATCACGAGGGTGAGAAGCCCGAAGGGAATCGCCAGGAACATCGAAAACATGATCGTGATCGGGTGGACGAACGACTCGAACTGCGCCGCCAGCACGATGTAGATGAAGGCGAGCGACAGGAGGAAGGCGATCAGGAAGTTGTTGATCGACTCCTGCCAGAGCTTGCCGCGCCCGGTGGTGACGACGCCGTAGTCCGCCGACATCCGCTGCTGCTTCACGGCCTCGAACGCGTCCCCGTAGGCCTCCACCAGCGGCTTCTGGTAGAGGTTCGAGACGATCGTGATCGAGCGCTCCTGGGCGTAACGCTCGATCTGCCCCGGGCTCATGCCGCCGGCGAGCGTCGTGAGGTTGTCCAGGCGCACCAGCCGCCCGTCCTGCCCCGGCACGTAGAGGTTCGCCACCTGGGCGGGCCGGTCGCGGAACTCCTGGCGCAGCCGCAGGCGCACGTCGTACTGCTCGTCGAGCTCGCGGTAGAAGCCGACCTTCTCGCCGCCGATCAGCGTGCGGAGCGCCGAGGCGACGGTGTCCACCCGCACGCCGAGGTCGGAGGCCTTCTGCCGGTCGATCCGCACCTGGACCTCGGGCTGGCGCAGGGCCTGGGCGGTGTCGAGGTCCACGAAGCCGGGCTTCGCGGCCAGGTCCTTGATCACGTCGCGCGCGTGCTGCTCGAGCCGGGTGAGGTCCGGCCCGCGGAGGATCAGGTTGAACTCCGTCTGGCGGAAGCCGCCGCCGCTGATCAGGTTGATCTGCTGCACGCTGACGCGCAGGCCGGGGAAGACCGCGAGGCGCCCGCGAACGTCCTGCATGATCTCGGCCTGCGCCCGCCGGCGCTCGGTGAGGTGCTTGAGCCCCACGTAGATCGAGACGTCCGAGACGTTCGACTGGTACTGGCCGCGGACGCCCGCGGTCGAGAACAGCGCGATGACCTCCGGGATCTTGCGGATCTCGGCCTCCATCTGCTGGACGATCTCGGCGGTGCGCTCGAGCGACGCGCCCGGCGGCGCCTCGGCGACGACCTCGAACTCGCTCATGTCGTCGTTGACGACGAACTCCTTCTTCGACGTGGCGAGGAGGTAGAAGCCGGAGACCAGAATGGCCGCGCTGACGGCCACGATGACCCAGCGGCGGGCGAGGCTCCAGGCCAGCAGGCGCTCGTAGCCGGCCTCGAACGCGCGGTAGAGCCCGGCGCCCCCGCGGTGGGCGGGGACGGGCGCGCCGCCGTGGCGGGGCCCCGGGCCGCCGGCGCCGCCCGCGAAGATGCGCGCGGCGAGCATGGGCGTGAGCGTGAAGGCGACCACCAGCGAGACCATGATGGCGAAGGTCGCGGTGAGGCCGAAGGAGTTCCAGAACTTGCCGACGAGGCCGCCCATGAACGCGACCGGCAGGAAGATCACGACCAGCGAGACGGTGGTGGCGGTCACCGCCAGGGCGATCTCGCGCGTCCCGGTGATGGCGGCCTCGAAGGGAGACCGGCGCTCCTCGTCGATGTGCCGGTAGATGTTCTCGAGCACGATGATCGCGTCGTCGATGACGATGCCGGTCGAGAGCGAGAGGCCCAGCATCGTCAGGTTGTTGAGGGTGAACCCGGCGATCCGCATGGCGGTGAACGTCGCGATGATCGAGCAGGGGATCGCGCAGGCGGCGACGAACGCCGGGCGGAGCTTGCGGTTGACGGCGAAGAAGAGCATGGTCCCGGCGCTGCAGGCGACCGTCACCCCCAGGAGGAGCGGGTGGCTCCCGCTGAGGAACGCCGCGGCGACGGCGGCGGCGATGCCGGCCACCGCGGCCGTCTCCCACCAGACGAGGTTGCCGATGAAGAGCGCGACGATCAGGCTGGCCAGGAGCCCGCCGAGGAGCAGGTGGTCCTTCACCTCGTCGAACGAGCGCTTGATGAAGCGCGAGAGGTCCCGGACGATCTCGAACCGGATGTCCTGGGGCAGGCCCTTCTGGATCTCCGCGAGCTTCACCTTGACGCGGTCCACGACGGCCACCGTGTTGGTGCCCGACTGCTTGCGGATGACGAGCGAGACGGCGTTGCGGCCGTTGAGCCGCGCCAGCGTGCGCGGCTCCTCCTCGCCGTCCACGACGACCCCGATGTCGCGCACCCGGACCGGCCCGGTCTTGAGGTCGGCGACGATCAGCTCCTCGAAGCCCTGCGGCGACTCGATCCTGCCGAGCGTCCGCACGCCTTCCTCGCGCGCCCCGCCGGTGAGCCGGCCGCCGGGGATCTCGACGTTCTGGCGGCCGAGCGCGTCCTTGACGTGCTGGATGGAGAGCCCGTAGGCGGCGAGCTTGTCGGGGTCCACCGAGACCTGGATCTCGCGCCTGCGCGCGCCCACCAGCGTGATCGCGCCGACGTCCTTGACCGTCTCGAGCTGGCGCTTGATCCGCTTGTCGGCGATCTCGGTGATCTCGCGCGGCGAGCGCTGCCCGGAGACGACGATGGCCAGGACCGGCGCCGAGTCCGGATCCACCTTCTCGACGATCGGCGCCTCGGTGCCGGGCGGGAAGCGCGAGAGCACCGTCGCGACCTTCTCGCGGACGTCGTTGGCCGCCTCCTGGACGCTCCGCTCGAGGACGAACGTCACGAAGACCTGCGATTGCCCCTCGATCGTGGACGAGCGCAGCTCGTCGAGGCCGGCGATGGTGTTCACCACCTCCTCGATGGGCTTGGTGATCTGGCTCTCGACCTCCTCGGGCGAGGCCCCGGGCAGGCGCGTGGTGATCGTGATCGTCGGCAGGTCCACCTTCGGGAAGATGTCCACGCCGAGCTGGAGGAACGACGCCAGGCCCAGCACGATCAGCGAGGTCACGAGCATCGTCGTGAACACCGGCCGCCGGACGAAGACCTCGAGCGCGCTCATGGGACGGGGCGCTCAGCGCGCCCTGGGGATCTCGACGGGCGCGCCGTCGAAGAGCGAGGGCAGGTTGGAGGTGGCCACCAGCTCGCCGGCCTTCACGCCCTCGGCGACCTCGACCCACGTGCCCTGGCGCGCGGCGGGGCGCACGAGGCGCTCCTGGGCCTTGCCGTTGGCGACGACGAAGACCTTGGTGATGCCGGCGATCGAGGTCACGGACTCGCCGGGGACGAACACGGCCGCCGGGTCCTGCCGCGTGAGCACGCTGCCCTTGGCGAAGAAGCCGGGGCGGAGGGCGCCGTCCGGGTTCGGCACCCGCGCCTCGAGCACCAGCGTGCGCGTCTGCACGTCGACGGCGGGGGCGATGCGCGTCACGGCGCCGGCGAAGGCGCGGTCGACGTACGCCTCGACGGTGAGGCGCACCGTCTGGCCGTCACGGAGCTCGGGCGCCTGGCGCTCGGGTACGGTGCCGACGTACTTCAGCGGGTGCGCGACCACGAGCGTGAAGAGGGCCGTGTTCTCCTTGACGAACTCCCCCGCGTTGACGTGGCGCCGGGCCACCAGCCCGGCGATCGGCGCCCGCACGATCGTGTCGGCGAACCGCTTCTGATAGAGCGCGAGCGTCGCCTCGCGCTGGCGCACCTGGGCCTCCGCGTTCTTGACCGCGGCCTGGTCGGAGTCCCGCTGCGCCTCCGCGGCGCGCACCTGGTCGGGGTGCTGCGCGACCGTCATCCGGGCGGCGGTGAGCTGGGCGGCGGCGATGTTGTGCTGGTTGCGCGCGTTGTCCACGTCGCGCGCGGCGATGAGGTCCTTGGCGAAGAGCTGCTTCGAGCGCTCCAGCTCGGAGCTCGCCCACTCGAGCTGCGACCGGGCGCGCGCCAGGTCGGCCTCGAGGGTCGCGAGGGTGTCGCGCACGCGGCGCAGCTGGGCCTCGGCGCCGGCGACGTTGGCCCGCGCGCGGGCCAGGCCTTCGCGCGTGGCGGCGAGGTCGGCCTGGCTCTGGTCCACCGCGATCTGGAACTCGCGCCGGTCGTACTCGGCCAGCGGGCTGCCGGCCGCGACGCGGTCGCCGAGGTCGGCGTGGATCCGCGCGATCGTGCCGGGCTGCTCGGGCTTCACCTGCACCTCGTCCCAGGCGAGCAGGCTGCCGCTGGTCTCGACCGTCCGCTGGACGGCGCGGGCCTCGGCGCGCGCCGTCGTCACGGCGATCGGGCGGAGCGGCGCGCCCGTCGGCGCGGAGGGCGTCTGGGCCTGGGACCGGTTGCACGCCGTCGCGGCCAGGAGCGAGAGGCCGAGCAGGAGCCGGACCGCCGTCGCCGCCACCACCGTCACAGGGTAAACCATCCGGGGCCGCGTGTTAAGTTAGGGGGGCCATGTCGGTCCCGCGGACGCCCATGACCCGCCCCGGCTACGAGAAGCTGAAGGAGGAGCTCGACCGCCTCAAGCGGGTCGAGCGCCACGCCATCACGAAGGCGATCGCCGAGGCCCGCGCCCACGGCGACCTCTCGGAGAACGCGGAGTACCACGCCGCCCGCGAGAAGCAGAGCTTCATCGAGGGCCGCATCGCCGAGCTGGAGACGAAGGTGGGCGGCGCGGAGGTCATCGAGCCTCCGACCGCGGGCGACCGCGTCACCTTCGGCTCGACCGTCCTCCTCGCCGACGAGGCCGGCAAGGAGGTGCGTTACCAGATCGTCGGCTCCGACGAGATCGAGCCCGCGAAGGGCAAGATCTCGATCCTCGCGCCGCTCGCCCGCACGCTCATCGGCAAGAGCGTCGGCGCCACCGTCACCGCCACGCTGCCCGGCGGCACGAAGACGTTCGAGATCCTCAAGGCCAACTTTCCCCTGGAGTGACTCCGGAGGCGCCCGCATGCCGCTCCCACTGGAACGCCTGACCGTCATCGACCTCACCCGGGCCCGCTCGGGCCCGACCGCCGTGCGCCAGCTCGCCGACATGGGCGCCCGCGTCGTCAAGGTGGCGGCCCGCGAGGAGATCGAGGGCGACTCCACCGCGATGGGCTTCGACTTCCTGAACCTCCACCGGAACAAGCGCGCGATGACGCTCGACCTCAAGCACCCGCGCGGGCTCGACGTCTTGAAGAAGCTCGTCGCGCGCGCCGACGTGCTGGTCGAGAACTTCCGCCCGGACGTGAAGACGCGGCTCGGGATCGACTACGCGGCGCTCTCCGCGATCAACCCGCGGCTCGTGTACGGCTCAATCTCGGGCTTCGGCCAGACGGGCCCCTACGCCGACCGGCCCGGCTACGACCAGATCGCCCAGGGCCTGGGCGGCCTCATGTCCATCACCGGCCTGCCCGGTCAGGGCCCCGTGCGCGTGGGCATTCCGGTCGCGGACCTCACCGCCGGCCTCTACCTCGCCCAGGGCATCCTGGTCGCGCTCTACGAGCGCGAGACGTCGGGCCGGGGCCAGTGGGTGCACACCTCGCTGCTCCAGGCGATGGTGACGATGCTCGACTTCCAGGCGGCGCGCTGGCTGATCGACGGCGAGATCCCGCCCCAGGCGGGCAACGACCACCCGACCGGCATCCCGACCGGCGTCTTCACGACCGCCGACGGCCACATCAACATCGCCGCCTCGGGCCAGACGATGTACCAGCGGCTCTGCACCGCGATCGGCGCGCCCGGGCTGATCGGCGATCCGCGGTTCACGACGATGGCCGACCGCTCGAAGAACCGCAAGGCGATGAACGCCGAGCTGGACCGCGTCCTCGGGAAGAAGCCGAGCGCCGAGTGGATCGAGATCCTGAACGCGGCGGGCGTGCCCTCGGGGCCGATCTACAACATCAAGCAGGTCTTCGAGGACCCGCAGATCCAGCATCTCGGCATGGCCCAGCCCGTGCGCCATCCCGAGCGCGGCGAGATCCGGGTGCAGGGGCTGCCGGCAGGGGCTGCCGGCGACGCTCTCCCGCACGCCGGGCGCCATCCGCCGCCCGGCGCCCCGGCACGGCGAGCACACCGACGAGATCCTGCGCGAGCTGGGCTACAGCGCAGAGGACATCGCGGCGCTCCGGAAAGACGGCGCCGTCTAGCGAGCGCATCTCGGGGAGTCATCGCCCCTGTATAGTCGTCAACCCATTTCTGAGCCCGGCATCCCCGCGCCCTGAGACCCTGGCCCCTGTGCGCAGCCGTGGTCCTACCTCCCATATAGAGTCCGAAGCAATTCTCGCGTTTCCCTGATCTGCTCACGCGCGACTAGCTCAGAGCAAGAGCCTCCGTGCGCTAGAGGATCGAGTGGACCACCACGCGCCCGTCGAGGCGCCGCCGCGTCGCCTCGGGCAGCGTCGCCCAGGCGTGGCGCATGCTGACGAACTCCGTCTCGCCGCCGGCCGGCGGAACCTCGCGGCCCGAGAGCAGCGATGCCATCGCCGGCACCGGCTTGAACGAGCTGTCGCTGTGCCAGAGCTGGTTGCCGGACTGGTAGACCATGCGGCGGTCGTCCCAGCCCATCAGCCCGTCCGCGCGCTGCGGGTCCACGTTCGAGAGATCCACGAGGTTCGGGTGCAGGCGCCGCTCCTGGCCGATGGAGCTGATGGTGGTCTCGAGCGGCCCGAAGCGTCGGCTGAACGCCATCTGCTGCTCGTCGGTGAGCCGCTGGTCGGGGAAGACGAGCACCGAGTGCTCCTGGAAGGCGTCGAAGATCCGGCGGAACGCCGCCTCGTCGAGCGGCGCCGCCAACTCGACGCCCTCGACACGGGCGCCGAGGCAGGGATGCATCGGAGTGATGATCATGACGCGCCTCCCGGGCCCGAGCATAGGCGAGATGCCGAGGGCCGGACAAGGGGGTGGAAGCGCTAGAATGAAGCCCGTGGAAGCTCGTCGTGAGGCCGCGGCTCGCCGACTCCGGCTCGCCTTGGATCTGTTCAGTTCCGGGGAGTCGCTGATGCGCCAGCGACTGCGGCGGGCCCATCCCGGGCTGTCGGCCCGGGAGCTTGAGCTGCGCCTCATGACATGGCTTCGAGCGCGGCCGGGAGCGGAGTTCGGCGACTCACCCGGGAAACCCGCTGCGTGGCCCCGTCACCGCCCCTGAGTCGCCTCGAGGCCGCCCTGCGCCGCGCGGCCCGGGACCTCGATGACCTGGGCCGCCGGTGGGCGCTCGTGGGAGCCCTGGCCGTCTCGGCGCGGGCCGAGCCGCGATTCACCCGCGACATCGACCTCGTCGTCGCCGTCTCAAGCGACGACGATGCCGAACGCCTGGTTCGCGATCTGCAGGCTCGTGGCTACTTGGTGCAAGCCATCGTCGAACAGGAAGCTACGCGTCGTCTGGCGACCGCCCGTCTGACACCACCCGATGAGGACGAGACCAGCGTCGTGCTCGACGCCCTCTTTGCCTCGTCGGGCATCGAATCCGAGATCGCCTCCGAATCCGAGACGCTGGAAGTCCTCCCGGATCTCCAGATCCCCGTCGCGACGACGGGACACCTGATCGCGCTCAAGATCCTCGCCCGGGATGACCGGACTCGGCCGCAGGATCGTGTGGATCTCGTCGCGCTCGTCACGGCGGCGACGCCGGCGGACGTCGAGCAGGCCAGGAGGGCGATCGCGCTCATCGCCGGGCGCGGGTTCCACCGCGGCAAGGACCTCGCGGCCGACCTCGAACAGTTTCTCGCGACTCAGCGACCGCCCGCGCGATAGCGCCCGCGACGCGCTAACGCAGCGCGTCGCGCAGTTCGCGCGTGAGGATCTCGACGGTGCCGCGGGTGCCGCCGGCCAGCTTCAGCTTCCATTCGCCTTCGGTCTCGAACCGGCGGTCGCGCAGGCGCTCGGCCCAGGGCTTGAGCGCCTCGCGGATCGCGTTGAGGTCGAATGGGTCGCGCCGCAGCTCCTTG
>JACPCH010000068.1 GCA_016179875.1 Candidatus Rokuibacteriota bacterium
CGGCCCACGGCGAGCGCTCGCGACACGCCGCCATCCACCACGATCGACTTCAGCTCGCGCCCGCGCATGAGGAACCCGGCGTGCGCGCACGACGCCTTCATGTCGGGGAGCTTGGTCGCGATGCTGATCATCTTGCCCAGACGCTCGGCGACGTCGGGGCTCGCGGCCTCCTTCATGATCAGGACGTTCCCCCACGGATCGGCGATCGCGCCCGGCGTGAACGGGATCCCCGCGAGCGCGGCCGTGGTCTGCGACAGCTCGGGGATCGCGCGCCCGGCGCAGTCGCCGTCGATCAGGTCGAGGCCGAGACGGCTCGCGGCGTCGATCGGGTTCGCGGTGTTCCCGGCCCCCAGCTCGAACGGCACGATCGCCGCGATCGTCCGGCCCGTGTACGCGGCCAGCTCCTCCACCGCGCGCACCATCGGCCGGGGCACGACCCAGTCCGCCGGGTAGCCGAGCGCCGTGCGCTCCGCCACCGTGAGCGGCGTGGTAGGCGCGATCGAGCCCATCCCGAACACCGAGCAGACCCACGCCTCGTCGTCCACCGACTGGGCATGGCGCCAGCCGAGCGTCCGTCCGTTCTCGACGTGCGGTAGGAGCAGCTCGAGCCCGACGTCCGGGCGCCCGCCGCCGCCGGTGCCGAGCAGGGTGAGGCCGCGGATCAGATCCTCGACATCGCTTCTCGTCTTCAGCATGTCGCTCTCTCCTCGGGCGCCGACGCTCATGCCATCGGGATCCGGATCCGTCCGGCGCGCTGCCGGAGCAGCTCCGTCGCGGTCAGGATGAAGACCGCGATCGCGATGATGAGCGAGGACGCCGCGGCGATCGTCGGGTCGATCTCCAGGCGCACGGCGTCCCACATGCGCTTGGGCAGCGTGACCGCGGTGGCCCCGCTGATGAACATGGTGATGATCAGCTCGTCGAACGAGGTCAGGAACGCGAACAGCCCGGCCGTGATCACCCCCGGCCGGATGCTCGGATAGGTCACGCGGTAAAACGTCGTCAGACGCCCCGCGCCCAGGCTCATCGACGCGCGCTCGAGCGTCCGGTCGAACCCCTTGAGCGCGGCCGCCACGATCACGACGACCTTGGGGAGCGCCAGGAGCGTGTGGGCGAGCAGCAGCGCGAGCGGGCTGCCCACGAACCCCAGGCGCGCGAACAGGAAGTACACGGCGATCGCCGTCACGATGTACGGCACGATGATCGGCGACATGAACAGCGCCAGCAGGAGCCCCTTGCCCCTGAATTCCGCCCGCACCAGGCTGAACGCGGCCGGGACCCCCAGCAGGAGCGAGAGCGCCGTCACGCCCAGCGCGATCTCGACGCTCAGCAGCGTCGCGCCGCTCCACTTCGGGCTCTCGAAGTAGCGCGCGTACCACTGCAGCGAGAGCCCGGCCGGCGGGAACTCGAGGTACGGCGACGCGCTGAACGACAGCGGCAAGACGACGAACACCGGCAGCGCCAGGAAGAGCAGCGTCACGACGGCGATGCCGGCGAGCACGGCGCGCACGTCACACCGTGAGCCGGTCGAGACCGAGGACACGGTCGAACAGCAGCATGATGACGACGGTGGCGAGCAGGAGCACGAACGCGAGCGCCGAGGCGAAGCCCCAGTTCAGCAGCTCGATCACCTGGACCTCGATCAGGTTGGAGATCATGACGTCGCCGACCCCGCCGAGGAGGGCGGGCGTGATGTAGAAGCCGATGGCGATCAGGAACACGAGCAGCGCGCCCGAGGCGATCCCGGGCAGCGACAGCGGCAGGACGACGGTCCGGAGCGTGCGCGCGGGGGTGGCGCCGAGGCTCTGCGCCGCGCGGAACAGGGTCGGGTCGATGCCCGTCATGACGCTGTACACCGGGAGCACCATGAACGGCAGGAGCACGTGCACCATGCCGACGTAGACGCCGAAGGTGTTGTGGATGAGCGGGAGCGGCGCGGAGGTCAGGCCGGTGGCGAGGAGCACTTGGTTCACGACGCCGTTGCGGCCGAGGATCGCCATCCACGCGTACGTCCGGATCAGGATGCTCGTCAGGAACGGCAGGATCACCGCGACGACGAGCACCGTGCCCAGCCGGCCGCGCAGGCCCGCCAGGAACCAGGCGGTCGGGACGCCGAGCAGGACGCAGATCAGCGTGACGCCGAGCGCCGTCTGGAACGTCATCCCGAGGACCTTCAGGTAGACGGGGCTCTCGACCGCCCGCACGTAGTGCGCGAATGGGCCGTCGGCGGCGCCGAAGGACAGCGCGACCATCCGCGCGAGCGGCTGCACGAAGAACACGCCCAGGAACACGAGCGCCGGGGCGAGCGGGAGCAGCGGGCGGAGGGACCCGAGCCTCACCGGCGCCCCTCCGGCCCTACCGCAGCACCCACTGGTTCCACTTCTCGTTGACGAGCGGCGCGTTCTTGCCCCACCACTCCGCGTCCTGGACGAACTGGAGCTTGAGGTTCTCGGGGAAGGTGGTGAGGAAGCGGCTCCGCGACGCCGGGATGGTGTCGTACGCCTTCCGGTTGGCGACGCCGTAGTAGTAGATGTTGCCGTACCGGGCCTGCGCCTCCGCGCGGAGCATGAAGTCGATCAGCCGGTGGGCGTTCTCCCGGTTGGGCGCACCCTTCGGGATCGCCAGGTACATCGGGAACGCCATCGCCTGGTTCCAGACGAAGTCGATCGGCGCGCCCTTCTGCTGGAGGATGTAGGTGCGGGCGCTGAAGACGGCCGCCATGACGACCTCCTTGTCGACCAGGAGCTGCTGCGGCATGGCGGCGGTCGTCGTCCACTTGGCGACGTGGGGCTTCAGCTCCCGGAGCTTGCGCAGGGCCCGGTCGACGTCGAGCGGGTAGAGCGTGTCGAGCGGAACGCCGTCGGCGAGGAGCGCCGCCTCGATCGTCCCGTAGGCGCCGGCGCCGATCGGCGCGCCGAGCGCGCGCGGCCCGGGGAAGCGCTTGACGTCCCAGAAGTCCGCCCAGCCCTTCGGACGGTCGGTCTTGAACACGTCCGTGCGGTAGGCGATGCCGACGCTCGCCATCTGGTGCATCACGGCGTCGGTGAGATGGCCCCGACGGTCGATCATCTTGAGGCTGTCGGCGTCGAGCTTCCCGTAGTCGATCTTCTCGAAGCCGCCGATGTTGCGGACCTCCATGTGCTGGGCGTCGGTGAGGTCGACGACGTCCCACTCCATCTTGCCGCTCTCGACCATGGCCTTGATCCGCGGCGGCAGCGGGCGCGTGTCCTCGATCACCTTGATCCCCGTCGCCTGCTGGAAGGGCTTCCAGTAGGCCTCGCGCAGCGCGTCCTGGTAATCCCCGCCCCAGCTCACGACCACGACCTTGCGTTCCTGGGCCAGCGACGCCGGGCCCAGCCAGCCGAGCGCCAGCAGCAGGCCCGCGACGCCCGCGATCGCCATCCGTCTCCTCGTCCGCCTCATACGCGTCTCCTTTCCCTGTGCCGGTCACCCCGTCACGACGATCACGTCGCGCGGGTCGATGGAAACCTCCACGCGGTCGCCGCGCCCGTAGCGCAGCGTGTCCGAGCGGCTCGGCGCCTTGAGCGCGAGCCCCACCCCGCCCGCGATCTGAAGCCAGTACCGCGTGGTCTCGCCGAGGTACACCACGTCGCCCACCGACGCGGCGATCGCGTTCGCGCCGCCGGAGACGGCGGCGCCGAACCTGAGCTTCTCGGGCCGGAGGACGACCGTGACCCGTTCACCCGCGCGACGCTCAGCCGCCGCGCACGCCACGAGCCGCACCGCGCCCCCGGCCACGCGCACGGCGAGGCCGTCGCCCGTCGCGGCCTCGACCCACCCGTCGAGCAGCGCCGCCTCCCCCACGAAGTCCGCGACGAACCGCGTCGCGGGCCGCTCGTAGAGGCCCTCCGGCAGCGCGTACTGCTCGAGCCGGCCGCGGTGCATCACCGCGATGCGATCGGACATCGTGAGCGCCTCGGACTGGTCGTGCGTGACGTAGATCACGGTCACCCCGACCTCGCGGTGCACGCGCTTGATCTCGAGCTGGAGCTCCTCGCGCAGCTTCTTGTCGAGCGCCCCGAGCGGCTCGTCCATCAGCAGGAGCGGCGGGTCGAAGACGAGCGCGCGCGCCAGCGCGACGCGCTGCTGCTGGCCGCCCGAGAGCTGGCGCGGGTGGCGACCGCCGAAGCCCTCGAGGCGCACGAGGGCCAGCACCGCCTCCGACCGCCGGCGGACCTCCGCGCGGGGCACCTTTCGCATCACGAGCGGGTACGCGACGTTGTCGAGCACGGTCATGTGCGGGAAGAGCGCGTAGCTCTGGAACACGACGCCGACGTTGCGCCGGTAGGGCGGGCGGCCGAGCACGGACTCGCCGCGGATCAGGATCTCGCCCGCGGATGGCTCCTCGAAGCCGGCGACCATCATGAGCGTCGTGGTCTTCCCCGAGCCGCTCGGGCCGAGAATCGTCACGAACTCCCCGGCCTCGACCTTCAGCGTCAGGTCCTCGACCGCGCCCACATCGCCGAAGCGCTTCCGGAGGCCGACCAGCTCGACGGAGGCTCCGCCACGCGTCATCGCGTCACACCAGGTGGCAGGCGACGAGGTGCCCGGGCACCACCTCGCGCAGGGCGACCGGCTCGGCGCAGACGGGCTGGGCCAGCGGGCAGCGGGCGCGCAGCCGGCAGCCGGGCGGGATGTCGATCGGGCTCGGCACCTCGCCGGCGAGGATCAGGCGCTCGCGCCGGGCGTCCGGATCCGGGACCGGGATCGCGGAGAGCAGGGCGCGCGTGTACGGATGGAGCGGCCGCGCGAACAGCTCGCGCGTCGGGGCCTGCTCGACGATGGTCCCGAGGTACATCACGGCCACGCGCCGGCACAGGTACTTCACCGTGGCCAGGTCGTGCGAGATGAACAGGTACGTCATGCCGAGCTTCTCGCGCAGCTCGCCGAGCAGCATGATGATCCGCGCGCGCAGCGACACGTCGAGCGCCGAGGTCGGCTCGTCGAGCACGACGAGGCGCGGCTCGGTCGCGATGGCGCGCGCGATGTTGACCCGCTGCCGTTGCCCGCCCGACAGCTCGTGCGGGTAGCGGTCGAGCAGCTCGGCCCCGAGCCCCACCTGCCCGAGCACCTCCCGCGCCCGCTCCCGGCGCGCGGCGCGGCCGAGGCCGGTGTGCAGGCGCAGCGGGTCCTCGACCGTGCGCCGCACGGTGAAGCGCGGGTTCAGCGACGCCGTCGGGTCCTGGAAGACCATCTGGATGTCGCGCCGGCGGCGGCGCAGCGCCTCCTCGCCGAGCGCGGTGAGCTCCGTCCCGTCGAAGCGGACGCGCCCGGCCGTCGGCTCGATCAGGCGCAGGAGGCACCGCGCGACGGTGGACTTGCCGCAGCCGGACTCGCCCACGAGCCCGAGCGTCTCGCCCGCGTCGATCGCGAGCGTGACGCCGTCGACGGCACGCACCGCCGGCGGGACGCGGCCGCGCAGGGTGTCGAGCCACATCCCGAGCCCCCGGAGGGGGAAGTGCTTGACGAGGCCGTCAACCGCGAGGAGCGGCGACACGCGCGGCCTCGGTGGCGTGGCAGGCGACCTCGTGGTCCGGGGCGAGCGCCGACAGCGCCGGCTTGACGGTCCGGCAGACGTCGAGCACGTCGGGGCAGCGGTCGGCGTAGCGGCAGCCCGGCGGCGCGTCGAGCAGCGAAGGAACGGCGCCGGGAATGGGCTCCATCGTCACCTCGCGGTCCACCCTCGGGATCGACCGCACCAGCGCCCGGGTGTACGGGTGCGCCGGCTCCCGGAAGAGCGTGCGCACGTCGGCGCACTCGACGAGCTGGCCGGCGTGCATGACCGCGACGCGGTCGCACAGGCCGGCGACGACGCCGAGGTCGTGCGTGATCAGCACGATGGAGGCGCCGGTGCGGCGGCCGAGGTCGCGGAGCAGGTCCAGGATCTGCGCCGCGATCGAGACGTCGAGCCCCGTGGTCGGCTCGTCGGCCAGCAGCAGGCGGGGCGACGTCGCGAGCGCCATCGCGATCATCACGCGCTGGCACATCCCGCCCGAGAGCTGGTGCGCGTACTGGGCGGCGCGCCGCTCGGGCTCCGGGATGCCGACGAGGCCGAGCATCTCGAGCGTCCGCCGGCGCGCCTCGGCGGCGGTGCAGCCCTGGTGGAGCCGGTAGAGGCGCGCGATCTGCCGGCCGACGGGCAGCACGGGGTTCAGCGCCGTGCGCGGGCTCTGGAAGACCATCGCGATCTGGGCGCCGCGGATCCGGCGCATCTCCTCCTCGGGCAGGGTGAGCAGCTCGCGTCCGTCGAAACGGACCGAGCCGCCGGCGATCCGGCCCGGGGGGCGGATCAGCCGCAATACCGCGAGCGCCGTCACCGACTTGCCCGAGCCCGATTCGCCCACGAGCCCGAGGATCTCGCCGCGCCGGACGGTGAGGTTGATCGCGTCGACGGCTCCCACCGGACCCTCGTCCGTGTCGAATCGGACGCTGAGGTCGCGGACCTCGAGGAGCGGCGTCACGCCACGCCCCGCATGCGCGGATCGAGGAGGTCGCGCAGGGTGTCGCCCACCAGGTTGAACGCGAGCACGGTCACCATGATCGCGAGGCCGGGGAACAGGAAGAGCCACCACTCGCCGGAGACGATGTAGCCGGCCCCCTCCGCCGTCATGGAGCCCCACTCGCTCTGCGGCGGCTGGATGCCGAGGCCGATGAACGACAGCGCGGCGACCGTCAGGATCGCGAAGCCCATCGCGAGCGTCGCCTGCACGATCACCGGCGGAAAGCAGTTCGGGAGCAGATGGTAGAAGATGATGCGCCGCTGCCGGTTGCCGACGGTGCGCGCGGCCTCCGCGTACTCCATCTCGCGCACGCGCAGCATCTCGCTCCGGATGAGCCGCGTGTAGATCGGCACGTGGGTGATCGCGATCGCCACGACCACGTTCGCGGTCGCGTTGCCCGCGGCGGCCGTGATCCCCATGGCCAGGATGAACGCGGGAAACGCCATGATCGTGTCGACCACGCGCATGACCACCTGGTCCACGAGCCCGCCGCGGTAGCCCGCCAGCGCGCCGAAGACACAGCCGGTGGTGAGCGCCATCGCGGTCGCGGCCACGGCCACCAGCAGGTCGACGCGCGCGGCCCAGACGATGCGCGAGAGCTGATCGCGTCCGTAGATGTCGGTGCCGAGCCAGTGACGCCAGCCCGGCGGCTGCAGCGTGGCTTCCGCCCTCGGCGCGTCGGGGTCGTAGGGCGCGACGAGCGGCGCGGCGAGCGCGAGGAGGATGATCGCCACGATCGCCCCGAGCGCGGCGAGCGAGAGCGAGTTCCGGCGCAGCCGACGCCAGGCGACGGCGGCGCGGCGGCGGACCGCGCCCCGCTCAGCGGAGGCGGATGCGAGGGTCGACAACGCCGTAGACCAGGTCGACGGTGAGGTTGATCAGCACGTAGACGACGGCGACGAAGAGCACGAAGCCCTGGATCGGCGCCGCGTCCTTGGTGAGCAGCGATCAGCGTGATCACCGGGATCATGCAGTTCCGGAGGGCGTCGCCGTAGACGATCGTGCGCCGCGGCAGGCCGGCCGCCCACGCCGCCTTGACGTAGTCCGACTCGAGAGTCTCGAGCATCGTCGCTCTCACCATGCGGGTGACCGGCGCCATGACGGAGAACCCGAGCGTCAGCGCCGGCAGCATCAACTGGTGCAGCGCCGAGCCGAGCGCCCGGCCATTGGCGGTGAGGATGGCGTCCACGGTGTAGAGGCCCGTGACCGCGGTCGGCGCGGTGACGCCGGGACTCAGGCGCCCGAGCGGCGGCGGCGCCACGCCGAGGTGGTAGAAGAAGACGTAGACCGCGAGCAGCCCCGTCCAGAACGTGGGCATCGCGACGCCGCCGACGCCGAGCCGCTGGAGAAAGTCATCGAGCACCGGGCGCCCGGTGGTCGCGCTCTCGCCGAAGTCGCCGCGGAGCACCCCGGAGAGGTAGCGCCAGTACTGCACCGGCACCGGCCGGTCGAGCCCCATCCGGCGCTCCATCTCCGCGATGTGCTCGGGCGTCGCCAGCGGCCCCGCCTTGACGAGCGCCGGGTTGCCCGGCAGCAGGTAGGTGAGCGTGAACGTGATCAGCGTGACGCCGAAGAGCGTCGGGAGCACCAGCAGCACGCGGGTCGCGACGTAGCGGCCGAAGCCCATGCTCAGGCGGCCGCGCCCGCACGCGGTGTGCGACGGGAGGAGGCGGCGGGGGCCGGCGCCGGTCCCCGCGCGCCCCGGCGCGTGCTCAGCCGCGTCTCACCGCGTAGTAGCGCTCGAACGTGTCCCACCGCTTCTCGAGCCCGCTGAGGTCGGCGGTCATGACCCGCACCCAGTTGTCGTACCAGAGCAGGCCCCACACGGCATCGTCGATGAGGATCTTCTGGATCTCCTGCGACGCCGCGTTGCGCTTGGCGACGTTGGGCTCGTGCATGTTGGCGTCGATGAGCGTGTTCACCTTCTCGTTGTGGTAGAAGGAGAGGTTCGTGAACTTCTGCCGCGAGTCGAACAGGAAATTCAGGTGATAGAAGGGGTCGTTGATCCACGACTGCCAGGACTCGAGCGAGAGCGTGTGGTCGCCCTTGATCGCCACCTGCCGGAACGTCGCGTCGCTCTCCTTCACGATGTTGATCTTGAAGCCGATCTGCTCCAGCTCGCGCTGGATCCAGACGGCCGCCTGCTCGTGGGTCGGCCAGCCGACCCGGATGGCGAGGTCGACCGGGATCGGCGTCTTGACCGCGGCCTCCTTCATCAGGGCCCTGGCCCGCGCGATGTCGTGCTTGTAGGGCGAGTAGTCGCCGAGATAGCTCGGCGTCAGGCTCGGCACCGGGCTCTTCATCTGCTGGCCGTACCCGTAGAGCACGTTCGGCAGGATCGCCTGGATCGGGATCGCGTAGTTGACGGCGCGCCGCACGAGCACGCTGTCGAACGGCGCCTTCTTCTGGTTCATGCCGAGGTAGTGGCAGATCGTGTCGGGCACCGGGACGATCTTGAGCCCGGGCTCGCCCTCCAGTGACTTCACGTTCTTCGGTGAGAGCCCGGGCCGGCCGGCCACGAGCTGGATCGCCTTGCGCTTGAGCAGCAGCACGCGGTCCGCCTCGTTGGGCACGAGCTTGAGCACGACGCGCTCGAACTGGGGCTTCGGCCGCCAGTAGCCCGGCGTCGCCTCCAGCACGATCTCCACCCCGGGCTCGTTCTTGACGAGGCGGTAGGGGCCGACGCCCGCCGGGTTGCGCTTGAGCCACTCGGCCGCCCACGGGTCCTCCTTGGTCGCGTGCGCCTTCACCTCCTCGGGGTCGAGAATCGCGTTGTTCGACAGCGCCACCGTGTCCAGGCCCATCGGCGAATAGGCCTTCATCTTTACCGCGAACGTGTAGTCGTCGCGGACCTCGAACTGCGCGGGCTCCGTCACCTGGATGAGACGGGGGATGATGAGCTTCATGTAGCCCGGGGACTGCAGCCCCCGATCGAAGGAGTACTTGAACGCATGCGCGGTGACCGGCCGCCCGCTCGGGAACTTCACGCCGCGGCGGACCTTGAACACGAGCGTCGCGCGGTCGTCCTCCTCCTTCCACGACTCCGCCAGC
>JACPCH010000288.1 GCA_016179875.1 Candidatus Rokuibacteriota bacterium
CGCGGCTCGCGCCGCGGCACGCGGGCACCGGCGACGACCGGCTCGAGGTGCGCGCGGTCACGAAGCGCTTCGGCGGCCTGACCGTCCTGAACGAGGTGACGTTCGCCGTGCGCGCGCGCGAGATCGTCGGCCTCATCGGACCCAACGGCGCCGGCAAGACGACGCTCTTCAACATCATCACCGGCTTCCTCCTGCCGACCGCCGGCGAGGTGGCCTACGGCGGGCAGCGGGTGAGCGGCCGCCCGCCCGCCGGCGTCGCGGCGCTCGGCATCACGCGGACGTTCCAGATCACCAGCCTGTTTCCGGAGCTGTCCGTCGAGGACAACGTGCGGATCGCCGCCCACACCTGGGCCCGGCCGGGCCTCGCCGGCGTGCTGGCGCGGAGCCGGGGCTACCGGGCGACGGAGCGCGCGATCGACGACGCGGTGGAGGAGGCGCTCGGCCTGACCCGGCTCACCGCCGAGCGCCGCGCGCCGGCGCGCGCCCTCTCCTACGGGGGCCAGCGGGGCCTCGAGATGGCCGTCGCGCTGGCCACCCGCAGCCGGCTCCTGCTGCTCGACGAGCCCGCCGCCGGCCTCAACGCCGGGGAGACCGATCGGCTGCGCGAGCTGATCGTCGCGCTCCGCGCGACGGGGCTGACGGTGCTGGTGATCGAGCACGACATGCGGCTCGTCATGGGCCTGTGCGACCGCATCGTCGTGCTGAACCACGGCGAGAAGATCGCGGAAGGCCCCCCGCGCGAGATCGTCGCCAACCCCCAGGTCGTCGAGGCCTACCTGGGGACCACGGCCGATCATGCTTGAGCTGGACGGCGTCGAGGCGGGCTACGGCGCCGGCCCGGTGCTGCGCGGCGTCAGCGTCCGCGTGGAGCGCGGCGAGATCGTCACGCTCATCGGCAGCAACGGCGCCGGCAAGAGCACGACGCTGCGGGCCATCTCCGGGCTCGTCGGGGTGCGGAAGGGCCGGATCCGGTTTCTCGACCGGGTCATCAGCGGCCGGCCCTCCCACGCGATCGTGCGCGCCGGCGTCGCCCACGTGCCCGAGGGGCGGCGCCTCTTCGGCGAGATGACGGTGCGCGAGAACCTGCTGCTCGGCGCCTACACCGCGCCGCGCCGGGAGCTCGGCCAGCGCGTCGCGCGCGTCTACGACTGGTTCCCGCGGCTCGCGGAGCGCGACCAGCAGCTGGCCGGCAGCCTGAGCGGCGGCGAGCAGCAGATGGCCGCGATCGGCCGCGGGCTCATGGCCGATCCGACGCTCCTGCTGCTGGACGAGCCGTCGCGCGACCGCGGCCTCACCGTCCTGCTCGTCGAGCAGAACGCCCACCTCGCGCTCCAGTTCTCCGACCGCGCGTACGTTCTACAGACGGGCCAGATCGCGCTCGAGGGGGCGAGCCGCGATCTCCTCGGCGATCCCTTCGTCCGGACGGCGTACCTCGGCCTCTGAGCTAGTCGGAGCGGCCGCGGGCGGCGACGTCCCACACCGCCTCGACCGTGTCGCCGCGCAGAACTCGATGCGCTCGCCGAGCCGCGGCGCGCGCGACGGGTCGGTGACCGTGAGCCTGCCGTGCTCATCTCCCGCAAATGCGTAGATCACCCCCGGCCGCTCGACGGCCTCGGGCGGGAACGGCTTGTCGGTCGAGAACGCCTTGAGCCCGGCGTCCACCATCGCGCGGTCGGCCGTCGGTACGCTCACGACCGTGGCGACGACCGTCAGCGCCATCTCGAAGTCGGTGAGCAGGTCGCCGCCGCGGCCGCCGATCCGCCGGTACTCGAGATCCATCACGCAGTAGGAGCCCGACTGCAGCTCGGTGAGCCCGGGCAGCTCGACGTCGATGTCCCACGTGCCCGTCGAGCCGCCGGCGACGATCGCGACCGGCAGCCCCGCCCGCTCGCAGAGCGCGCGCGTCGCCACGAGCGGCCCGAGCGCCGCGAGCGAGGCCTCACGCCGCGCCGTCCAGCCGGCCACGTGGGCGCAGTGGCCCGCGTAGCCCTGGAGCCCGCGGAAGCTGAGCGACGGCTCCTGCGCCACGAGCCGCGCGAGCGCGAGGGCGGGCTCGCCGGGCGCCACGCCCGTCCGCCGGTTGCCGACGTCCACGTCCACGAGCACGCCAAGCATCACGCCCGCGGCCGCCGCCGCGCGCGCGAGCGCGGCGACGTTGTCAGGATGATCCACGACGACCATCGTGTCCGGCGCCTCGCTCACGAGGCGCATGAGCCGCCGGATCGAGCCGGACGGGACGACCTCCGTGGTGATCAGCAGCCCCCGGATCCCCGCGCGCGCCATCACCTCGGCCTCGCCGAGCTTCGCGCAGGCGACGCCGAGGGCGCCGGCGGCGACCTGGCGGCGCGCGATCTCGGGGCACTTGTGGGTCTTGGCGTGGGGGCGGATCGCCTTGCCCGCGCGCCGCGCGTGCCCGGCCATCGTCGCGAGGTTCTTCTCGAAGCGGTCGAGGTCGAGGAGCAGCGCGGGGGTCGGGATCTCGTCGCGGGTCATCGCGGAGCCGTCCAAATCTACCATGCTAGACTCTGCCCATGCCCGGCCGGCCGTTCCTCCAGATCCCGGGGCCCACCCTCGTGCCCGAGCGGATCGTGCGCGCCATGTCGCAGCCGATCATCGATCATCGCGGGCCGCGGTTCGCGGCGCTCGTCGAGGCGTGCCTCACGGGCTTGAAGGGCGTGTTCCAGACCGCGCGCGGCCACGCCATCCTCTATCCGGGCTCGGGCACCGGCGCGTGGGAGGCGGCGCTCGTCAACACGCTCTCGCCGGGCGACCGCGTGCTGGCGGTGGTGAACGGCCACTTCTCGACGGGCTTCGCCCGGCCTCGCGGCCGACGCCGCCCACGAGCTGCGCGCCGTGCTCGTCGTCCACAACGAGACGTCCACCGGCGTGACCTCGAACGTCGCCGCCGTCCGCGCGGCGCTCGACCGGGCGAGGCACCCGGCGCTCCTCCTGGTGGACACGGTCTCCTCGCTCGCGTCCATCGACTTCCGCTTCGACGCCTGGGGTGTGGACGTCGCGCTCACCGGCCCGCAGAAGGGCCTGATGCTGCCGCCGGGCCTGGCGATCCTCGCCGCCAGCGACAAGGCGCTCGGCGCGAGCGAGAAGGCGCGCTGCCCGCGCGCCTACTGGGACTGGACGCCCGTGCTCGAGCGGAACAAGCGGGGCGAGTATCCGTACACGCCGGCGACGATGCTCCTGTTCGGGCTCGAGGAAGCGCTGAAGAT
>JACPCH010000069.1 GCA_016179875.1 Candidatus Rokuibacteriota bacterium
CGAGCGTCTCGAGGAGCGCCCGGCCGTGCTCGGCCACCGCCTCGGCGCCGCGCCGCTGGCCCTCGCTCTCCTCGTAGAGCCGCGCGTTCTCCAGCGCGAGCGCCGCCTGGTCGGCGAACGCCTGGAGCAGCGCCACCTGCGGCTCGGAAAAGGGGCCGGGCGTGTCGCGGTAGGTCATGAGCGCGCCGAGCACGCGGTCGCCCACCAGGAGCGGCACCGAGAGGACGGCCCGGTAGCCCTCGGCTTCGACGCGCGCCCGCGTCGTCGGCGACAGGTCGAAGGCCGGGTCGTTGAGGAGGTCGGCCGACCACACCGCCCGGCGCTCGGCGAGGGCCAGGGCGGTCGTGCCGTCCCGCGAGTGGACCGGCCGCAGGGCGTGGAAGTCGGCGCTGAGGCCGCGGCTCGCCACGAAGCGAACATCGGGCGCGGACGGGTCCGTCGGCACGAGCGCCACCGCCGAGCGCTCGCTGCCCAGCAGCACGCAGGAGCGGTCCACGATGAGGTCGAGCACCTGGCGGACGTCGAGCGAGCCGGCCAGCACGCGGCCGACCTCGGCGAGCGCCTCGGCGCTCTGGCGGCGGGCCGCGCTCTCGGCGTACAGACGCGCGTTCTGGATCGCCGCCGCGGCGTGGTCGGCCAGGCGCGACAGGATCGCCTCGTCCTGGTCGGTGTAGGGACGGGGGGCGGTCCGGATGACGATCAGCAGGGCCTCGATCCGCTCGTCGCCGCGGATCGGCACCGCCATCACCGCCACCGTGTTCTCCTCCCGGGCGACGGCCAGGTAGTCCTTCGGGAACCGCGGGTCCTCGGCGTAGCTGTCCGTGCGCACGCTGCGGCCGGTGAGGAGCGCCTGGCCCGCGAGGCCGCGGCCCGGCTCGAGGACGAGGTCGCGCCACGCCGGGTGGATGGAGCCGACCCAGTGGCGGAGGGTGAACCGCTCCGACGCCGGATCCCGCAGCGCGATCCGGGCCATGTCGCTCCCGGTCAGCTCGCGCGCGCCCTCGACGAGGCGCTGGAGCACCGTGTCGAGGTCGAGCGAGGCGCCGAGGCTCCGGGCGAGGTCGGCGACCACCTCGGCCTCGCGCTGCCGGCGGCGGGCGTCCTCCAGGAGGCGGGCGTTCTCGATGGCGATGGCCGCCTGGTCGGCGAGGAGGCCGGCGATGTCCATCTCCTCGGGCGTGAACTCGCCGCGGCGCCCGAAGGCGGCGACCAGGACTCCGAGGGCACGATCGTGCTGGATCAACGGGATCGCGGCGCAGGCGTGGAGGTTCGCCGCCCGCGCGAGCCGCACGTTCAGCCAGCGCGGATCCTGCTGGACGTCGGCCAGGTACTCCGCGCGCCGCGAGCGGAGGACCGCGCCGGTGACGCCCTCGCCGCGCAGCGGCCGCACGATGTCGCTCATGAGCGCGGCATGATCCGGCCTGACGCCGAAGCTGCCGCCCTCGCGCAGCCGCTCCTGGTCCGGGTCGTCCACCCAGACCCAAGCCATCGTCGCCTTCAGGAGCACGGTGGCCGCCTCGGCGATGCCGCGGAAGACCGCGTCCCGGCTGGTGGCCGACGTCACGAGGCGCGTGAGCGCGCTCAGCGTGGCCAGCCGCTCGGCGCGCTCCGCGGCGTGGGCGTACAGGCGGGCGTTGTGGATCGCGACCGCGGCCTGGCCGGCGAAGGCCTCGAGGAGCGCGCGGTCATCGGCCGACAGGACGAGCGGGCGCCGGGTACTGAGCGACAGGATGGCCAGCAGCGCGCGGTCGCGCATGACCGGGACCCCGACGTAGCCGACGAGGCCGTGGGCGCGCCGCCACTCCCGCACGGCGGAGCGCGGATCGGCGCTCGCGTCGGGCACGCTGACGAGCTCGCGGCGCTCGGCGACCCAGCCGGTCAGGTCCTCGCCGAAGCGGTGGACCCGCTGCGGGAGGTCGCGGACGACCCCCTCGTCCGACCACGCGCGCAGCTCGAGAGTCCGCGCGGACTCGTCCACCAGCGCGAAGGAGGCGAGCGCCCCGTCCATGAGGGTGGCGGCCGCGCGCGCGATCTCCCGCAGCACGTCGTCCATCTCCAGCGACGACGTGATGAGCCGGTTCAGGCGCGTGAGCGCCTGCAGACGCGCGACGCGGCCCTCGAGGCCGCGGGGCGCCGGCGTCTTGCGCGCCGGCCGCTTACTCAATGTCGAAGCGGAGGCGCGCGTGCGCCTGGCGGAGCGCGCCCTCCACGGCCTCCGGCGTCTCGGCCCGCGCGAAGATGAACCCGAGATACTGCCAGCCCTCGGGGAGCGGGACGAGCGCCTGGCCGACGTGGGCGGTGATGGCGACCTCCTCGACGCCGGGGACTGCCGCCGCCTCCTCGCGACCGTGTACGGCCGCCAGCCGCCCGGCGCGCGGGATGGGGATCATCATGACGCCGGCGGGCCGGCGCTCGCGGTCGAGCGTCTCGATCTTCCAGCCGAGCGCGTGGCGCAGGATCAGCTCCTCGAGCGTCATGCCCGTGCCGAACCGGAGCGTGCGCGAGCAGAGGCCGCCGATCGAGCGCGCCGCGACCTCGATGAGCCACGGCCCCGCCGCGTTCACGCGGAGCTCGGCGTGGACCGGGCCCTCGGTGAGGCCGAGCGCGGCGCACGCCCTGAGCGCGACGTCCACGATCCGCTCCTGCGTCTCGCGGGGCAGCCGCGACGGCGTCACGTAGAGCGTCTCCTCGAAGAAGGGGCCGTCGAGCGGATCGGGCTTGTCGAAGACCGCGAGCACCTGGAGGCCGCCCGCCATGAGGAGACCCTCGAGCGCGACCTCGATCCCCGGGACGAACGCCTCGACGAGCAGCGCGTCGGCGGCCTCGCCGCCGACACTCACGTCGTCCCGCCGGAGGATCGCGGCGATCCGATGGAACGCCTCGACGAACGCCCGCGCGTCGTCGGCGCGGATCACGCCGCGGCTCGCCGAGAGCGCGAGCGGCTTGAGCACGCACGGGTACTCGACCGTCCGCGCGGCGCGCGCGGGGTCGTCGGCCAGCGCGATCCTCTGGAAGCGCGGCACCGGCACGCCGGCGGCCTGGAGCCGCCGGCGCATCTCCAGCTTGTTCCGCGCGGCGCTGACGGCGCCGACCGGGTTCGCCTTGAGGCCGAGCCGCGCGGCGATGGCGGCGGCGGCGACGGCGGTGAGGTCGTCCACGCCCACGACGGCGTCGAGCGGCCGGCGCGCGGCGAAGACCGCCGCCTGCTCGGCGGCGCGCGCCGGGTCGGCGAAGTCGAGCGTCAGCAGACGGTCGGGCGCGAGCCCCTCGAAGGTGCTCGGCTGCTCGGCGGCGCAGACCAGCTCGACGCCGAGCGCGGCCGCGGCGTCCACGAAGGCCTGCGTGCGGTACGTCGTGGTCGGCAGGAGGAGGAGCAGCCGCTCAGCGGGATCCGGCATGGCTGGCTCCGCCTGCCGACGCGGGGAGGGTTAGGCTTTGCCCGGTGTGTAGTACGGGTTGGTGCCGGACCCGTGGTCCGTGGTGTCGAGGACTTCCGTCACCTCGGGGAGCTCTTCCTTGATGAGGCGCTCGATCCCCGACTTGAGCGTGACGTCGGCGGCGCCGCAGCCCTGGCAGCCGCCGCCCATCTGGAGGTAGACGCGGCTGTCCTGGACGTCGATCAGCTCGACGTAGCCGCCGTGCCCGGCGACGGCGGGATTGATCATGGTGTCGATCAGCTCTTGCACCTTGGTTTTGAGATCCGTGGTCATGGCGGCACCTCTCAGACGGATACTTTACCCGAAAGTCCGGTCAGGGCCAACTGGCCCTCGGTGGGCTCCGCTCAGCAGAACCAGGGCTCGGTGAGCCGCGGCGGGCGCGGCCGGGCGGCGGGCGGCGGCGCGAACGGCCGCGGCGTCAGGCCGGAGGCGCCGTCGGCCAGGGCCCGTACGCCCGCGAACGTCAGCGCGGCGTCCTCGCGGCGGTCGGCGGCCGCGGCGACCGCGCCCGCCACCGATTCCTGGAGCCGGTCCATCCGCGGATCGGGATGCGCCCACCGGTAATGGAACGCGTCCTCCACGAGCGCGCCGAGGTGCGGCAGCATCGCCGGGCTCTCGAGCAGCAGCGAGCCCGGCGGCACCAGCAGGCGGATCGCGTACTGCACCGGGTCGGTCGCGTCCACCAGCGCCTCGCGCTCGACGAAGTCGAGCAGCTCGCGGTAGTCGTCGAGCGTGGTCCACGGCGTGAACGGCACCCAGGTCGGGCGCAGCACGAGCCCCGCGGCGCGGGCGGCGGCGAGGGCCTCGAGGATGCCGGCGCGCGTGTGGCCCTTGGCGAGGTGGGCGAGGACCGTGTCGGAGAGCGACTCGGCCGCGGTGACGACGAAGGCGCAGCCGAGCCGCGCCAGCTCCGGGAGCCGGGCGCGGTGGCGGAGCAGGTGCTCGACCTTCGCGGTGACGTCGAAGGTGAGCCGCGGGAACTCGGCGTGGAGCGCGCGCGCCACGGCGAGCGCGTGCCCGGGGCCGTTCAGGAAGTCGGGATCGCCGAAGGTCACGTGCGTCGCGCCGGCTTCCACTTGCTGGTGCACGTCGCCGAGTACCACGTCGACCGGCACGACGAAGAAGCGCCCGCCGTACACGGGCGGGCTCGGGCAGTGCCGGCACCGGTGCCGGCAGCCGCGGCTGGCCTCGACGTAGCCGGCCAGCTCGAGCCGGCCGTCGCGCTCGAGGTGCGCGTACTGCTTGAGCGACGGCAGCCGCGCCCGGCTCGGCAGGGGGAAGTCCAGCTTCTCGAGCACGGGCAGGGGGCGGGCCCCCGGCGCGTCGTCGGCCCGCTCGAGTCGCCCGACCAGGTCCACGAGCGCCGGCTCGACTTCGCCGCTCCAGACCGAGTCCGCGACCGTCGCCAGCAGGTGGTCGGCGTTGAGGGTCGCGTAGAGCCCGTAGAAGGCGATGTGGCAGGCCGGGTTCAGGGCCCGCACGCGGGCGGCGACCGCCACGCCGAGCCGGAGCGCCGTGTGCATCGGCACCGAGATCAGCGCCACGCGCGCCCGCCGCGCCTTGTCCGGATCGAACGGCTCCACCGAGACGTCCAGCGTGGCGGGCGCGTAGCCCCGGCGCTCGAGGAACGCGGCGGGCCACGCCACCGCGAGCGGCTGGTGGCCGAGCTCGTAACAGGCGACGAGGAGGATCTCGCCCGGCGCTTTCACGGGCCCAGTGTAGCGCGCGGTGCTATGGTGTGGGACGCGACTCACAACCAGGGAGGAGCGAACGCGATGACCGCGAAGATCAACGTCCGGCCGAACGGCCCGTACCTGATCGAGGGCGACTGCGAGGTCTACGACGCGAACGGGGCGAAGGTGGATACGGCCGGCAAGGCCAAGATCGCGCTCTGCCGCTGCGGCGCCTCGGCGACGAAGCCGTTCTGCGACGGATCGCACAACAAGGTGGGCTTCAAGGCCTAGTTGGATGGGGGGCCCCGAAATGGCCCCCCATGCCCCCCAACGCTCGGACCGCCCCGGCGGAGCCGTGGCGCTCCTCGATACTCCGACAGCCTCCTGAATCAACGCGGCTCGGGCGGCTCCTCGCCGGGCTTCACGTCGGTCAGGAGCACCCAGTCATCGGGCGGGTCGGGCGCCGGCTTGGTGCCGGCCGGCGTCATGACGGCGCGCCCGCGGCTGGCCGAGAACCACTCCCACATCCCGGCCGGCGCGCTGGTGTCCTGGGCCTCGCCGATCTCCGGGCCGGTCGTGCCGGCCTCCGCCCGCTCGGTCTTGCGCTGCCGCTTCGCCTCCTGCTTGGCCTTCTGCAGGTCGGCGCGGCGGCGGCGCTCGAAGCCGTAATGTCCGCGACGGGCCACTAGCGGCGCATCCGGGGGGTCATGGCCGTATCATGCCACAGCCGCGGCCGTTCGCGGGCGTCCTTGTCGCGGCGCGGCGCGGCGTTGACGCGGCCCGGCCCGCGTACGAAGATAGCGCGCCGTGAAGATCACCCAGATCGTCGTCCACCGGCTGTCGGTGCCGCTGCCCCGGCCGGTGCGCACCGCGCGCCACGACCACGCCCACGCGGACACCGTCGTGGTCGAGATGCGTACCGACGCCGGGCTCGTCGGCAGCGGCTACTGCTTCGCCTTCGGCGCCCACCGCGCGCGGGCGCTCGCCGCCCTCGTGGACGACCTCGTCCCCCTCTACGAGGGCCGGGACCCGCGGGCGGCCCGCGCCCACTTCACCGCCGCGTGGCGCGCGATCAACTTCCTGGGCCACGCGGGCGTGGCGCCGATGGCGCTGTCCGCGCTCGACACGGCGTGCTGGGACCTCGCCGCGCGCGCGGCGGGCCTGCCGCTCGTCCGCCACCTCGGCGGCGACCGGACGCGGGTGCCGGCCTACGCGTCGGCCGGACTCTGGATCGACTACTCGATGGACGAGCTCCTGGCCGAGGCGGAGCAATTCCTCGGGCAGGGGCATCGCGCGATGAAGATGCGCATCGGCCGCGCGCGGCCCGCCGAGGACGTGGAGCGCGTCCGCCGCGTCCGCGAGGCGGTCGGCCCGGACGTCGGGCTCCTCGTCGACGTCAACCAGGGCTGGGACGAGGCGACGGCGATCCGCGTCGGGCGCGAGCTGGAGGCCTTTGGCCTCTCCTGGCTCGAGGAGCCGCTGCCCTACGAGGACCTCGAGGGGTGCGCGCGGGTGGCCGCGGCGCTCACGACGCCCGTCGCCACCGGCGAGAGCGACTACGGGAGCCTCGCCATGAAGCGGCACCTCGAGGCGCGCGCCGCGGACGTCCTGATGCCCGACCTGCAGCGGATGGGCGGCGTCACCGGGTTCCTCGACGCCGCCGCGCTCTGCCAGGCCTGGCACCAGCCGGTCTCCTCGCACCTGTTCACCGAGACATCGTGCCACCTCCTGGCGGCGGCGCCCAACGGCCTGATCCTCGAGCACATGCCCTGGTGGGACGCGCTCTTCACCGAGCCCCTCAGCGTCGCCGACGGCCACGTCCTGGTGCCCGAGCGCCCGGGGATCGGGCTCGAGCTGTCGGCGCCGGCCCTCGCGCGCTTCAAAGCCTGACCGCGTGGGCCGGCACTACGTCGCGCGCCGCCTCCTCCTGTTCGTGCCGACGCTGCTCGGCGCGTCCATCCTCATCTTCGTGCTGCTGCGGCTCGTGCCGGGCGACATCGCGGAGATCCTCGTCTACCAGTCGGGCGGCGAGCGGGCCACGATCCAGGAGAAGCAGATCGCGCAGATCCGGTCGGAGCTCGGGCTGGACCGGCCGGTCGTCGTCCAGTATCTCGCCTGGATGGGCGCCGCCGTGCGCGGGAACTTCGGCGAGTCGTACTCCCAGCGGCGCCCGGTGATGGAAATCCTGAGAGAGCGCGTGCCGCGCTCCCTCGAGCTGGCGGGCCTGACCCTCGTGCTCGCCGTCCTGTGGGCGGTGCCGCTCGGGGTCGTCTCCGCGGTCCGGCAGAACACCTGGGCCGACTACCTCGTGCGCGTGCTCTCGATCAGCGGGCTCAGCCTG
>JACPCH010000026.1 GCA_016179875.1 Candidatus Rokuibacteriota bacterium
CCGACGTCAGCGACCAGGAGCATGGTCCACCCCGCTCTCGATGGCGATCTCGCCCGACACCACCCGCCGGAGGCCCGCGCCGTCGTCCACGAGCAGCGCGCCGTCGGCGGCGAGGCCGACCGCCACGCCGGCGACGCCGTCGGCCGTCACCCGCCGCCCGAGGGTGTCGGCCAGCTCGCCCCAGCGCGCGGCGAGCGGCGCCATGCCCTCGCGCTCGAGCCGCGCCCGCCAGGCGTCGAAGGCGTCGAGGAGCGCCGCCAGGACGGCCTCGCGGTCCGGCGCGCGCCCGGTCTCGAGCCACACGGACGTCGCCCGCGCGGCGAGGGCGTCCGGGAAGCTCCGCTGGGCGAGGTTGACGCCCACGCCGACGACGAGCGTCGCCGGCTCGCCGCCGCGCGACTCGACGAGGATCCCGGCGAGCTTCCGGCCCCCGACGAGGACGTCGTTCGGCCACTTGAGCCGCGCGGCGAGCCCGGCGGCGCCGGCGAGCGTCTCGACGACCGCGACGCCGGCCGCGAGCGAGAGCGCCGGCCGCAGCGCCGCGGGCAGGCGGGGGTGGACGACGAGCGAGACGAGCAGGCTCGCGCCGGGCTCGTCCTCCCAGGCGCGCCCGCGCCGGCCGCGCCCCGCCGTCTGGTGGTCGGCGACGACCACCGTGCGGTCGGCCGCGCCGTCGGCGGCGAGCCACCAGGCGACCGCCTGGGTGGACTCGACCACGCCCACCCGGACGACCGGCGGCGCGGGCCTAGCGGGCGCCGTCACCGATCCACGCGAGGCTCTCGGCGAGCTTGGCGCGGAGCGCCTCCTGCTCGGCGAGGCGTTCGCGCTCCTTGGCGACGATCTCGGCCGGGGCCCGCTCGACGAACTCGGGGCGCGCGAGCTTCGCGCGCAGGAACTCGACGGCCTCCCCCGCCCGCTTGATCTCCTTGTCGAGGCGCTGGCGCTCGGCCGCGACGTCCACGACGCCCGCGAGGTCCACGTAGACCTCCGCGCGTCCCGCGACGGCGAGCGCGGTATCCCGGGCGCGCCGGGCGGCGGGATCCACGGTGAGCCGGGCCCGCCCGAGGGCCTCGACGAGCGCCCGCTGGCCCTCGTAGAGCGCGCGCTCGGCGGCGGCGGGCCGGAGCGTCACCGCGAGCGTCGCGCCCGGCGCGATCCGCATCTCGCCGCGGATGTTGCGAACCGCGGTGACGACCGCCATCACCGCCTCCATCTCGCGCTCGGCGGCGGCGGCGCGCCGCCGGCCGGCCCTGGGGTACGGCGCGACCACGATGGAGTCGCCCGCGTGCGGCAGCCGCTGCCACAACTCCTCGGTGATGAACGGCATGAAGGGGTGGAGCAGGCGCAGCGTCGCCTCCAGCACGGTGACCAGCGTGTGCTGGGTCCGGAGACGCTGCGCGGGCGACTCGGCGTGGTAGAGCGAGAGCTTCGCGATCTCCAGGTACCAGTCGCAGAATTCGCTCCACACGAACTGGTAGAGCGTGGCCGCGGCGTCGTTGAAGCGGTATGCCCGCAGCGCGGCCCTCACCGCGGCGGTGGTCGCGGCCAGGCGGGCTTCGATCCACCGGTCGGCCAGCCCCGGCCCGGCGCGCCGGGCCGCCGCCGCGTCGTAGCCGTCGAGGTTCGAGAGCACCAGGCGCGAGGCGTTCCAGAGCTTGTTGGCGAAGTTGCGGGAGGCCTCGATGCGCTCGTCGGTGATCCGCACGTCGCGGACGCTCGGGACCGCGAGCCCGGCCAGGGTGAACCGCAGCGCGTCGGTCCCGTACCGGTCCATCAGGACGAGCGGATCGACCACGTTGCCCTTCGTCTTCGACATCTTCTGGCCCTCGGGATCGCGGACCAGCGTGTGGATGTAGACGTCGCGGAACGGCACCGCCCGCATCAGGTGCAGGCCCAGCATGGCCATGCGGGCCACCCAGAAGAAGAGGATGTCGTACCCGGTGACGAGGAGAGACGTCGGATAGAACGTGCGGAGCTCCGGCGTCCTCTCCGGCCAGCCGAGCGTCGAGAACGGCCAGAGCCCCGACGAGAACCACGTGTCGAGCACGTCGGGGTCCTGGCGCACCGGCCCCTTGCACCTCGGGCAGGCGGTGAGGTCGGTGCGCGACACGTGGACCGAGCCGTCGCGCTCGCAGTACCAGGCCGGGATGCGATGGCCCCACCAGAGCTGCCGCGAGATGCACCACGGCCGGATGTTCTTCATCCAGTGGTAGTAGGTCTTCGTCCAGCTGCGGGGGGTGATCCGGATCCGCCCCGTGCGTACCGCGGCGACAGCCTTCCGGGCCAGCGGCTTGACGTTCACGTACCACTGCTTGGAGACGAGCGGCTCCACGACCGTCTTGCACCGGTAGCAGACGCCGACGGCGTGGCGGTACGGCTCGATCCGCTCGATCAGGCCGAGCGCCTTCATGTCCTCGACGATCTGCTTCCGGCACTCGAACCGGTCGAGCCCGGCGTAGCGGCCGGCCGCCGCGGTCATCTTCCCGTCGAAGCCGATGACGGTGCGGATCGGCAGCTTGTGGCGCCGGCCGATCTCGAAGTCCACCGGGTCGTGGCCGGGCGTGACCTTGATGACGCCGGTCCCGAACTTCGGGTCCACCGCCGCGTCGGCCACGACCTTCACGGTGATGGTCCCCTGCACCGATGGGATCTCGAGCAGCCGGCCGACGTACTTCCGGTAACGCGCGTCCCGGGGGTGGACCGCGAGGCCCGTGTCGCCGAGCTTGGTCTCCGGCCGGACGGTGCCGAGCGTGAGCGGGCCGTACTTGATGTACACGAACTCGGCGTCCCGCTCCTCGCGCTCGACCTCGAGGTCCGAGAGCACCGTCTGGCAGCGCGGGCACCAGTTGACGATGTAGTCGTCGCGATAGATGAGCTTGGCCCGGTACAGCCGCACGAACACCTCGCGCACCGCGCGCGAGAGGCCCGGGTCCATCGTGAAGCGCTCGCGCGACCAGTCGCAGGAGGCGCCGAGCCGCTTGAGCTGACGGATGATGGTTCCGCCCGACTCCTCCTTCCACTGCCACACCCGCTCGAGGAACGCCTCGCGGCCGAGGTCGTCCTTGGTCCGGCCCTCGGCGGCGAGCTGGCGCTCCACCACCACCTGGGTCGCGATGCCGGCGTGGTCGGTACCGGGCTGCCAGAGTGTGTTGAAGCCGTCCATCCGCTTCATGCGCACGACGATGTCCTGCAGCGTGTTGTCGAGCGCGTGGCCCATGTGCAGGGAGCCCGTGACGTTCGGCGGGGGAATGACGATCGAGAACGGCTTCTTCGTCGACGACGCGTCGCCGCGGAAGTAGCCGCGCGCCTCCCAGACGGGATACCAGCGCGCCTCCACGGCCGCCGGCTCGTAGCGATCGGAAATGTCGGTCATGGCGAGCGCGTCATTGTAGCACCGGCGCCGCGGCCGTCAGGCGCCAGCGGGCGCCCGCGCGCTCCCAGCGGAGGTCCCACGGCGCGCGGTCCGCGCGGGCGGCGACGGAGACGGCGCGGGGGCTGGCCTCGTCGTCCACGGCGTCGCACGCCGGCTCGGCGCGCAGCGTGCGCGGCAGCCGCCGCCGGAGCTCGGCGTCGGGCACGAGCGCCGCCACCGCCGCGGCGTCGCCCGCGGCCACCGCCTCGAAGAAGCGCGCGGCCGTGGCGTGGAGCTCGCGATGCCAGGCGTGGTACTGCCGCCCGCCCGCGCGCGCGAACACGCCCGACTCCGGGGCCAGCCGCCACACGTCCTCGGCCTCGGCCTGGACCTCGCAGCCGGGAGTCCAGCCCGGGTAGCGGAGCTCGTAGCGCACGCGCAGCTCGCCGGCCCCCACCGCGTAGCTGCGGACCAGCAGCGGCTCCCGGTAGGCGTCGGCGGAGCGCCAGACGACGCTGACGCCGTCGCGCCGCTCGCGGGCCAGCTCCAGCCGCAGCGGGCGCGTGCCGCGGCCCGACGCGGGGCCCTCCCAGGCCGCGAGGAACTGCGCCGCGCCGCGTGGGCCGGGCGCCACCGGGTAGACGGTCGGGCGCCCCTCGCGCTGGAGCGTCGCCAGCAGCGCGGGCTCGGCGCCGAGCCGGCCGTAGACGCGGATCGTGTTCGCCCCGGGCGCGTCGGTCCACTGGAACGCGCCCACGACGAGCCGGCCCGCGCGGGCGACGCCGAGGGCGGCGGCGCCCCACACCTCGCCGAACGCGTCGAGGCGGTCCTGCAGGAAGCCGGCGGAGGCGAAGGGGCCGCCCGTCGCGAGGCTCTCGACGATCTCCTCGTCGAGGAGGGCGTAGAGCTCGCGATAGGACTCGGCCGTGCCGCCGTCGGGCGGCGCGGCCGCCTGGAGCGCCGCGGCCAGCTCGCGGAAGCGGTCGAGCCGGTCGGGCGGCCCCGCGGCGGGCGCGCGCCCGCCGAGGGCGGCGGCGCCGAGGAGGGCGGCGCCGAGCAGCGGCAGGATGCGGCCGCGACGCGATGGCCGACGCACGCGCCTATGGTACAACAGACGCGTGAGGGTTCCGGTCCTCGACCGGTACATCCTGCGCGAGCTGGTGTCGCCGTTCCTCTTCGGCGGCGCCCTCTTCACGTTCTTCCTCGTCATCGACCGGATCTACCACCTCACCGATCTGGTCGTCACCAAGGGCGTGCCGTTCTACCTCGTCGCGCAGCTCTTGGTGTTCATGCTGCCCTCCTTCCTCGCCCACACGCTCCCGATGGCGCTGCTGGTCGCGGTGCTGCTCGCGGGCGGCCGCCTCGCGGGCGACCTCGAGATCGTCGCGTTCAAGGCGGCGGGCGTGAGCGCGGTGCGCCTGTTCCGGCCCGTGCTCGGCGCCGCGCTCGCCATCACGCTCGTCACCGCCCTCCTCACGCTCGTGCTGAACCCGCTGGCGAACCGCGAGTTCCAGCGGCAGCTCTTCCGGATCCTCCAGTCGCGCGCGGCGAGCGGCCTGCAGGAGCGGGTGTTCAACGCGACCTTCGGCGGCCTGACGATCTACGTCGAGGACGTGAGCGCCTCGCAGGTGGCGCTGCGCGGCCTGCTCGTGTCGGACGAGCGCGACCCGAAGCTGACCCGGATCATCACCGCGCGCGAGGGCCGGCTCCTCACCGACGAGGCGAACCGGCGCATCACGCTCCGCCTCATGACCGGCGCGGTCAACGAGGCCGACGTCCAGCCCGCCGACCCGCCGGCGGCGCTGTCGGGCGCGATGGCGCCCGGCGGCGGCGGCGCCGCGAGCGCGGCGCGCTACCGCCACACGCTGTTCAGCATCTACGACATGAGCCTCTCGGTGGACTCGCCGCTCAAGAGCGCGCCCCGCGTGGAGAAGCCCGAGAAGGACCTGACGCTCCGGCAGCTCGGCGGCCGGATCGCGGAGTTCCGTGACGACGCCCACAGCCGCGCGCCATTCCAGATCGAGCGCCACAAGCGCTACGCGCTGCCCCTGGCGGCGCTGGTCTTCGCCCTCGTCGCGTTCCCGCTGGCGGTCCGCTCGCACCGCGGCGGCCGGAGCGTGGCCCTCGGGGCGAGCCTCGTGATCCTGCTCGGCTATTACTTCGTGATGACGTCGCTCGAGGGCTCCGCGCTGCGCCTCCGGATCCGGCCGTGGGTGGCGATCTGGACGCCGAACCTCGTGTTCGCGGCCGGGGGCGCGGGGCTCCTGCTGGCGACGGTGCGCGAGTGGCGGTGGCCGGCGATGCCGCGTCTCTGGCGCCTGCTGGGCGCCGCCCGGCGGCTCGTCCCGAGCCGGCCCCGGCGGCGCGTCCGGGCCCACGCCGCGGGCACGGCCCGCGACTCGACGCACATCATCGACCGCTACCTGGTGCGGGAGTACGTCACGTTCATGGGGATCGGGCTGGCCGTGGCGGCGGTCCTCTTCGTCGTGATCGATTTACTACAAACCCTCGACCGCTACCTCCGGCTGAAGCCGCCGCTCCTCTACATCGCCGAGCACTTCGCCTACCGCCTCCCGGCGGCGCTCCACGACGGCCTGCCGGTGGTCATGCTCGTGGCGACGATCTTCCTGTTCCTCACCCTCTCCCGCTACCACGAGCTCACCGCGCTCAAGGCGGCGGGCCTCTCCCTCTACCGCGTCAGCGCGCCGATCCTCGGGCTGGCCCTCGCGGTCGCGGTCGGCGCCGGCCTCTTCCAGGAGCTGGCGCTGCCCGCGCTGAACGAGCGCGGCGACGAGGTGGACCAGGTGAAGATCCGCGGCCAGGCGCCCCGGCACCTCCAGTCGCGCCAGCGCCTCTGGCTCCGGAGCGCCGACACGCGCTTCTACCGCGTGGAGCTGCTGCACCCGGGCACCAACGACATGTACGGGGTCACGGTGCTCGAGCTCGACCGCGACTTCCGGATCGCGAGCCGTCTCGACGCCCGGCGCGCCCACTGGACGCCGGCGGGCTGGGAGCTCTCCGAGGGCGCCTATCGCGACGTCAGCCAGGACGGCCAGGTGCGGACGGTGCCCTTCGTGTGGACGGCGCTCGACCTCAAGGAGGAGATGGAGGACTTCCTCCGGATCCAGAAGGCCGTGAGCTCGATGAGCTACCGCGAGCTCCGCGACTACATCGCGCAGCTCGAGGCGGCGGGGTTCCAGGTGAAGAAGTACCTGGTGGAGCTGTACGCGAAGCTCTCGTTCCCGCTCGTGAACCTCGCCATGGTCCTGGTCGCGATCCCGTTCGCGCTGCAGTCGCCGCGCGGCGGGCGCCTGTTCGGCATCGGGCTCGCCATCGCCATCATGGCGGGCTATCTCGTGGTGCACTACGTGGCGCTCGCCTTCGCCCGGGCCGACCTGCTGCCGCCCCTCCTCGCCGCGTGGACGGCGAACGTCGTCTTCCTCGGCGTCGGCGTCTCCCTCCTCCTCCGCGCCCGCACCTGATCGGATGCCGGGAGGGGCGCGTCGGGCCCGTCGCCGCTGGGCGCGCGCCTGGTGACCCGCGGGGGCGGCCCTGTGGCCCTGTGAGACCCGTATCTTCTGGGCAACGTGTCGGCAGACGCCCGAATCGTGGCCCGATGACGGAGGGCACCGCGTTGTTGCTGGCGTGGTCGAACAGGGCCACAGGGCCGCCCCCGCGGGCGGCGTCGCCGCGACGCTAGCGCCGTGACTCGACGAGCCCGCGCAGCGCCTCCTCGAGCCGCTTCTGCTCGGCGCCGTAGGCCGCCCAGTCGCCGCGCCGGAGCGCCTCCTGGGCGCGCGAGAAGATCTCCAGCGCGCGCTGGCCGAGCTGCCGGCCGGCGTCCGTCCCGGCGAGGCCGGGCCGGGCGGGCGCCGCCGCCGCCTCCGCGGCCGCCGCGCCGGCCGGCCGGCCGCCGAAGATCCGGGCCAGCGACTGCTCGAGCGTCGGCTCCATCGCGATCTGGTTGCCGTAGGCGACGATGACGCGGCGAAGCTCGGGCAGGGCCCCCTGCTCCGAGGCCGCCAGGAAGAGCGGCTGGACGTAGATGAACGACTGGTCGATGGGGATGGCCAGCAGCGAGCCGCGGATCACCGAGGACCCGCGCTGGTTCCAGAGCGTCAGCTGCTGCGAGATGACCGGGTCCTGGTCGATCCGCGCGTCGAGCTGGCGCGGGCCGAAGACGAGCTTCTGCTTCGGGAGGTCGTAGACGACGAGGCGGCCGTAGTTGGGCGGATCCGAGCGCGCGCCGAGCCAGGCGATCATGTTGTCACGGCGGCTCGGGTTGAAGAGGGTGAGGAGCACGAACTCCTCCTTCTTCTCGCCGGGCAGTCTCAGGATCGTGTAGTAGGGCTCCATCTCGCGGTCCCGCCCCTCGATCGAGCGCCGCGGGATCGACCAGAGGTCTTCCTTGTTGTAGAAGACTTGCGGATCCTTCATGTGGTACGTCGCGTACTTGCGCGCCTGGATCGCGAAGAAGTCCTCGGGGTACCGGACGTGCTCGCGCAGCTCGCGGGGCATCGTGTCGAACGGCTTCAGGAGGCCCGGGAAGGCGGTGGCGTAGGCGCGCGCGATCGGGTCCGTCGGGTCCGCGAGGTAGAACGTCGTGACGCCGTCGTAGGCGTCGATGGTGACCTTCACCGAGTTCCGGATGTAGTTGCCCACCCCCTGCACCGGGTCCGAGTACGGATAGCGGGTCGAGGTGGTGTAGCCGTCGAGCATCCAGACGAGGCGCCCGTCCGGTGTGACGACGATGTAGGGGTCGCGGTCGTAGCGGAAGAACGGCGCGATGTGCCGGACGCGCTGCGCGACCGCGCGGTTCATCATGAGCCGGCTGTCGGGCGTGAGATCGTCCGACAGGAGGAAGCTTTTTTCGCCGAAGCGGGCGGCGAACGCCAGCTTCCGCAGCCAGGAGCTGAGCGGGATGCCGCCCCGCCCGGCGTAGCGCGAATAGACGTTCTGGTCGCCGGCCGGGTAGTCCAGCTCCTGGGCCTTGGTGCGGACGATGACGAAGTCGTTCGACAGCTCCCCGAAGTAGATCTCCGGGCGCGTGATCTTCGGGAACCCGCCGCTCGCCGCGGGCGGGATGTCCTTGACGAAGAAGTCGGGCAGGCCCTCCGGGGTGACGCGGTTGACGGGCCCGACGACGACGCCGTACCCGTGGGTGAACGTGAGCTGCTCGTTGATCCACCCGCGCGACTGGAGATGCTGGGAGGAGAGCTCCCGCGGGGAGAGCATGAGCTGGCGGTACTCGCCGGCGACCGTGTAGCGGTCGTTGTCCACGTCCACGAACTTGTAGTAGGTCCGGATCTCCTGGAGCTGCCCGTACGTGCGCAGGAGCGGCCGGTGGTCCCAGAGGCGGATGTTGCGGATCGTCGTCAGGTTCCGATCGAGCGCCCGGGCGTCGAGGGTCTCCTCGGCCGGGAACTCGCGCTCCTCGATGCGGTCGAGGCCGTAGGCCTGGCGCGTCATCCGGATGTTGTGCTCGATGAAGGGCCGCTCGGCGGCGAACTCGTTGGGCGCCACGCGGAAGCGCTGGAGCAGCGAGGGGTACAGGCCGAGGCCGCCCACCCACACGAGCACGAGCACCAGGAGGCCGCCGGCCACGAAGCGCAGGCCGGGGCGCCCGATCTGGACGAGGCACGCCGCCGCGCACAGGACCGAGAGCACCGCGAGGGCGCCGAGCACGGGCAGCGAGCCGTTGATGTCGCTGTACGCGGCGCCGAAGACGATCCCGCGCGGCGAGAAGACCAGCTCGAACCGGTCCAGCCAGAAGCCCACCGCCTTGAGCGCGAGCAGGACCGCGCCGAGCGCCAGGAGGTGCGTCCGGGCGCCGGCGGCCAGCCGCGGGCCGCGCGTGGTCAGGACCAGGCTCCGCTGCAGCACGTAGATGGCCAGGGTCAGGACGAGCGTCGCGGTGACGAGGGTCGTGGCCCAGCCGTGCACGAGCCGCCAGAACGGCAGCACGAAGACGAAGAAGCCGACGTCGCGCCCGGACAGGGGATCGGCCGTGCCGAAGGCGCCGCCGTTCAGGTACGCCAGGACGGTCTCCCACTGCGCGGTCGCCCGGATCCCCGAGGCCAGCGAGATCACCGCCAGCACGAGCGGCAGGAAGCGCCGGATGAGGGGCTCGATCACCACCCGGCCCGGCAAGCCGAGCTGGTCCTCGAGCTCCCAGATCACGTCCGGCGCCGCGGTGCGCGCGGCGAGCGTCAGGTTGACGTACAGGAAGATGAGCACGCCGAGCGCGAGCGCCGTGAACAGCGCGCCCCGCAGGGACAGGGTCGTGGTGAACACCTGGGTGTAGCCGACCTCGCCGAACCAGAGCCAGTCGACGTACAGCGGCACGACCTGGGCGACCAGGCCGACCACCACGAACAGCAGCAGCAGGATGACGACCGGCTGGGGCCGGGTCACGGCCGGGCGCCCGCCGGGCTCAGGTCCCGTGTGTCCATGAGGCCAGGTAGGTCTGCTGGGCCGCCGTGAGGTCGTCGATCTCGACCCCGAGGGACGCCAGCTTGAGCCGCGCGATCTCGAGGTCGATCTCGCGCGGCACGCCGTACACCTTCCGCTCGAGCGCCCGGCCGTGCTTGACGATGTGCTCGGCCGCCAGCGCCTGATTGGCGAAGCTCATGTCCATGACGGCCGCCGGATGCCCCTCGGCGGCGGCGAGGTTGATCAGCCGCCCCTCCCCGAGCACGTAGATCCGCCGGCCGTCGCGGAGCGCGAACTCCTCGACGAACGGCCGCACGCCCCGCCGGGCGGTGGCCAGCCCGGCGAGCGCCTCGAGGTCGATCTCGACGTTGAAGTGGCCCGCGTTGGCGAGGATCGCGCCGTCCTTCATGCGGGCGAAGTGCTCCTTGCGGATGACCGACGTGTTGCCGGTCACCGTGACGAACACGTCGCCGACCTCCGCGGCCCGGGCCATCGGCAGCACCGGGAAGCCGTCCATCACCGCCTCGAGCGCGCGCATCGGCTCGATCTCCGTGACGACCACGTGGGCGCCCATGCCCTTGGCGCGGGCGGCGACGCCGCGCCCGCACATGCCGTAGCCCGCCACCACGAGGGTGCGCCCGGCCAGCAGGAGATTCGTCGCGCGCAGGATGCCGTCGATGGTGGACTGGCCCGTGCCGTACCGGTTGTCGAAGAGGTGCTTGGTGTCCGCGTCGTTCACGGCGATCACCGGGAACGCGAGCACGCCCTCACGCTCCATCGAGCGCAGGCGGATCACCCCGGTCGTGGTCTCCTCGGTGCCCCCGAGGACGTCGCCGAGCAGATCCTTGCGCGCGCCGTGGAGCTGCGAGATCAGGTCGGCGCCGTCGTCCATCGTCACCTGCGGCCGGGTGGCCAGCACGGCCTCGATGTGCGCGTAGTAGCGCGCGTGGTCCTCGCCCTTGTGCGCGAACACCGGCACCTCGTACTCCTGCACGAGGGCCGCCGCGCTGTCGTCCTGGGTCGAGAGCGGGTTCGAGGCGCAGAGCGCGAGCTGGGCGCCGCCGGCCTTGAGCGTGAGCATCAGCACCGCGGTCTCCGTCGTCACGTGCAGGCACGCGCCGAGACGGATGCCCTTGAGGGGCTGCTCCTTGGCGAAGCGCTCCCGCACCTGCCGCAGGACGGGCATCCACTGCTCCGCCCACTCGATCTTGAGCCGGCCCTCGGCGGCCAGCGCGAGGTTCTTGACGTCGTGCGCAACCATCCAGGTCTGTCCTTTCGGGTTCGTCGTGCGGCGCGGTCAGCGGGCGGCGGTCCTACACCCCGGCGTCGTCGCGGAGGTCCTTGACGCGGTCGGTCCGCTCCCAGGCGAAGTCGGGCTCCGACCGGCCGAAGTGGCCGTACGCGGCCGTCTTCTTGTAGATCGGCCGCCGCAGGTCGAGGTACTTGATGATGCCAATGGGCGTGAAGTCGAAGTGCCGACGGATCATCTGCTCGAGGACGCGATTCGGCACCTTCCCGGTGCCGAAGGTCTCCACCATGATCGAGACCGGCTCGGCGACGCCGATCGCGTAGGCGACCTGCACCTGCGCGCGCTCGGCCAGGCCGGCGGCGACGATGTTCTTGGCGACGTGGCGCGCCATGTAGCAGGCCGAGCGGTCCACCTTCGTGGGGTCCTTCCCCGAGAACGCGCCGCCGCCGTGCGGGCAGGAGCCGCCGTAGGTGTCGACGATGATCTTCCGGCCGGTGAGGCCGGTGTCGCCCATCGGCCCGCCGGTGACGAAGCGCCCGGTCGGGTTGACGTGGAACACGCACGTCTTCGCGTCGAGGAGCTCGGGCGGGATCGTCGGGATGATCACCTGCTCGATGACGTCCCGGCGGAGCTGCTCGGTGGTCACGTCGGGCCCGTGCTGGGTCGAGACGACGACCGTCTGCACCGCCCGCGGCGTGCCGTCCACGTAGCGGACGGTGACCTGGGACTTGCCGTCCGGCCGGAGGTAGTCGATCGCGCCCGACTTCCGGCGCTCGGTGAGGCGCATCGCGAGCTTGTGGGCGAGCATGATGGGCAGCGGCATGAGCTCGGCCGTCTCGGTGCACGCGTAGCCGAACATCAGGCCCTGGTCGCCGGCGCCCAGCTTGTCCACGCCCATCGCGATGTCGGAGGACTGCTCGTCGATCGCCGTGATGACGCCGCACGTCTCGTAGTCGAAGCCGTACTTGGCCCGGGTGTAGCCGACCTCGCGGATCGTGTCGCGCGCGATCCGCGGGATGTCCACGTAGCAGGAGGTGGTGATCTCGCCCGCGACGACGACGAGCCCGGTGGTCAGCAGCGACTCGCAGGCCACGCGCCCGGTCGGGTCCTGGTGGATGATCGCGTCCAGGACGGCGTCCGAGATCTGGTCGGCGATCTTGTCGGGGTGACCCTCGGTCACCGACTCCGACGTGAACAGGTACTCATCCCGCGCCATCGTCACCCTCCGGCGCGCCGCCCTGGCCTTCGCGGCGCGCGCTGAGCCACTCTAACACGGAACGTCTCAGCGCGGCACCCTCGCCAGGCGCCGCTTGAGCTCGTCGAGCACCGGCACCGCCCACGGGTCCACGCCGCGCTCGAGCGCGGCGTAGTAGCTCACCCACTGGCCGAGGCACGCGAGGGAGAGCAGCCGCGCGGGCCGCCCGCGGCCCCGCGCCCGGCACTCGCTGACGCCGGCGCCGGCCGTCGTGACGAGCTCGCGGACGAACGCGAAGCGCTCCGCGACCTCGGGCGGCTCGCCGGCGTCGCGCAGGAGCACGGCGTGCCGCCCGTGCGCGTCGGGGGCGCGCCAGGCCTCGACCTCGTTGTGGTTCATCTCGGGCAGCGCGGCCGAGAGCGCCAGGAGCTTGGCGTTCTCCTCCAGGTCGGTCCGCCAGCGGTACGCGGCCGCGGCCGTGAGGGGCCCGCCGTAGACGGCCGGCAGCCGGCCGGCGACCGCGCGCGCCAGGCGCTTGGCCTCGTTGTCGGCCGTGGGCCGCGCGGGCGCGAGCTCGGCCGTCAGCGCCTCGACGACGGCGAGCGCCTCGTCGAGCTCGGCGTCGGTCGCCACGGCGAGCCCGGCGTCGCGCAGGACGCCGAGCCCGGCGAAGAAGAGATGGCCGAGCGCCATGCGGGGCATGAGGCTACCGGGCACCGCCACGCGCGGCACCCCCCGCTCCCGCGCCAGCGCGGCGAGCCGGCCGCCGGCCGTGATCACGGCGAGCGCCGCCCCGCGCTCGAGTGCCGCGGCGGCCGCCGACAGGGCCTCGGCCGTCTCGCCCGAGTACGACGACGCGATCACCAGGGCCCGCGCCCCGGCCGCCGCCGGCAGCCCGTAGCCGCGGTGGACGAGGACGGGGACGTCGAGCTGATCGAAGGCGCAGGCCGCCGCGAAGTCGCCGCCGGCCGCCGAGCCGCCCATGCCGGCGAAGACGACGAGCCCGGGGCGCGTGCCGCCGACCGGCGGCTCGGCCCGGAGCGCCCGCGCCTCCCGGCACTGGCGCGGGAAGGCCGCCAGGATGTCGCTGACGCGGTGGGGATCGCGGTCCTGGATGAAGCGGGCGTCGTCGAGGCTCATCGTCCGGCGAGCGTCAGGCGCACGACCATCTCGCACGGCCCGTCGGGCGGCGCCGCCAGGGGCCAGACGACGAGGAGCGCCGTGCCCTGGTAGATCCGCTCGAACCCGGCCTCGGACACCGAGACGGTTTCGACGGGACCCCACGCGAGCTCGGCCTCGGGCGACGCGTCGAGGCGCGCCTCGACGCCGATCCACTCGTCCACGAGCGCCACGCCCGCCGCGCGCGCGAGCCGGCCGCGGCTGCCGAGCGACGGGCGGCCCGGCGCCGTGAGGTAGCGGCCGGGCGCCTCGCCGGCCGTGAGCGCGAGGTTCCACTGCACCGCCCAGCGCCCGGCGAGCGCGGCGCCGTCGCCCGGCCGCAGGCGATACCGCGCTTCGACCGAGGCGCCGCGGATGACGAGGCGCTTCTCGACGTCGACGAGGCCCGGCTCGGCGGCGCGGCGCGCGAGGGTGACCGTGACCGCGTCGGGGCCCGCGTCCACGGCGCAGTCGAAGCGCGCGGCGCCGAACGCCACGCGCGCCGCGCGCCACGGGGCCACCGGATCGAGCGCGCCCGCGGGCCCGAACAGACCGTCGAGGAGCGAGACCCGGCGGAAGTCGTCGTAGGCGAGCAGCGCGTCGAGGCCCGCCTCGCGGGCGGCGGGCGGCTCGTGGATCGTGCGCACGCTCGCGGCCGGATCCGGGGTGGACTCGCGGGCGCGTAGCTGGTCGTGGTAGGCCTCGGGGCGCCGGGCCAGGACGTCCGCGACGTCGAGGGCCTTCGGCAGGTAGCCGAGCTCGGCGAGCGTCCCACCCTGCTCCGGCAGCACCGTCACCGCGAGCTCGGGCGTCCGCACGAACACCTCGCGGCGCCCGTCGCCGTTGCCGTCCGCGTGCGCCGCCGTGACGGGCGGGCCGCCCGCCTCGGCGAGCCGCCGCTCGGCGGCGAGCAGGGCGGACTTCACCGCGCGTCGCAGGTGAGGCAGGTAGCAGCCGCCGAACACGCCGTGCCAGTAGGCGTCGTTGGCCTGGCCGCGCCAGAGCTGCGCCTGGGCCTCGGCCAGACGCACGTCCCGCGGCGCGGCGTCCCGCGCCGCCTGGATCGCGCGCGAGAGCCGGAGCATCTTCCAGTAGGTGTCGGCGACCTCCGGATACTTGACGAGGAAGTTCCGCCAGAAGCCACCGCGCAGCAGCGCCGCGACCCGCTCGCCGCCGGCGAGCCCGCCGAGGGCGCGCTTGGCCTCCTCGAGCGCGCGCCCGGCCTCGACGGGGAGCGCCCACTCGCCCATCTCGCGGTAGGACGCGGCCGGCAGGTAGACGCGGCCGGTGGCCGGCAGGCGATCCGCCACGTCGCCGAGGGTGGTGAGCTCGAGCCACTCCGCCGCGAGCAGCCGGTCGAAGAACCGGTCGAGCCAGCCCTTCTCGTAGACGTGCGCGTGGGTGCCCGGCCAGACCCCGAACTTCTCGCCGTCGTCCACCATCGTGAGCGCGGCGACGCTGCCGCGGCGCGCCGCCAGGTACTCGAGACTCGCATCGACCTCGGCGAACGGGACCAGGTAGCGCAGGCGCTGGCTGATGGGGAAGACGCGGACGGCGGCGCCCTGCTCCTCCGTGAGGTAGTACCCGCCCAGCGCGTCCGGGTCGAGCCCGGCCAGGGCGAAGTGGCTGTCGTCCACCAGCACGTACTCGACGCCGGCCGCGGCCAGCGCCCGCGGCAGGTGCGGCTCCCACACGCGTTCGGCCAGCCACATGCCGCGCGGCCGCACCCCGAAGTGCGCGCGCAAGAACTCCGACAGCCGTTCGATCTGGCCGCGCTTGTCGTGGTCGGGCAGGACGGCGAGAACCGGCTCGAAGAACCCGCCGGTCAGGAGCTCGGCCTGGCCGCGGCCGGCCAGGGCGCCGAGGAGGTCGAAGGTCCGCGGCGCACGCTCACGGAGCCACTCGAGGAGGCTCCCGGAGCAGTGGACCGTGAGGCGCACCTCGGGCCGCGCCCGGAGCCGCTCGAGGAACGGGTGGTAGGCGCGCTCGGTCGCCTCGGCCAGCACGTGGTCGAAGTTCCCGACCGGCTGGTGGTTGTGGACGCCGAAGCAGAACGCCAGCCGGTCATGGCTCACGGACCCTTACTCGCGCTCCAGATCCCGGTGCACGACGGTCGGCGCGTAGCCGAGGCCGCCCAGCGCCCGCCCGAGCTCCTCGACGAGCACGACCGAGCGGTGCTTGCCGCCGGTGCAGCCCACGGCGATCGTCAGGTAGGCCTTGCCCTCGCGCTCGTAGCGCGGCAGCACGAACCCGAGGAAGTCCGCGAGCCGCCGCAGGAGCTCCTGGCCGTCGGCCTCGGCCAGGACGAACCGGCGCACGCGCTCGTCCCGGCCGTCGAGCGGGCGGAGCGCCTCGACGAAGTGCGGGTTCGGCAGGAAGCGGACGTCGAAGACGAGGTCGGCGTCGAACGGGGCGCCGTGCTTGAACCCGAACGACACCAGCGTCGGGGCCAGGCCCGCCCGCGTCTTGGGCGCGCCGTAGAGCTCGACCAGCCGGTCCTTGAGCTGGTGGACCGTGAGGGCGGTGGTGTCCACCACGCGGTCGGCCACCTCGCGCATGTGGGACAGGGCCTTGCGCTCGGCGCGGATGCCGTCGGGCACGCTACCCTCGCGGGCCAGCGGGTGGCGGCGCCGGGTCTCGCGGTAGCGCCGCACCAGCACCTCTTCGTTCGCCTCGAGGAAGAGCACCTCGACCGCGTGGCCCCGCGCGCGCAGCTCGGCGAGCGCCTCGAGCAGGTGCGAGAGGTACTCCCCTTCCCGCACGTCCACGCCGAGCGCCACCCGCCGGAGGGCCTGCGTCGAGCGCGCGGCGAGGTCGGCGAAGGTCGGGATGAGCGTCGTCGGCAGGTTGTCCACGCAGAAGTACCCCATGTCCTCGAAGCACTTGATCGCGTAGCTCTTGCCGGCGCCGGAGAGGCCGGTGATGACGACGAACGACAGCGGCTCGTCCGGCATCAGCGCTTCCGCGGCGCCAGGCGCCGCTGGTGCGAGGGCAGGATGCCGAGCTCCTCGCGGTACTTCGCCACCGTGCGCCGCGCGATCGTGAGCCCCTCCCCCTTGAGCCGCTGCGCGACGTCGTGGTCCGACAGCGGCTTGGCGGCGTCCTCGGCGGCCAGCAGATCCTGGATCATCTTCTTCACCGAGACCGACGACTTCATCTCGCCGTCGTCGGAGGCGATGCCGCTGTGGAAGAAGAACTTCAGCTCGAACAGGCCCTGGGGCGTCTCGACGTACTTGTTGGTGGTGACGCGGCTGATCGTGGACTCGTGCATGCTGATGTCCTCGCCGACGTCGCGCAGCGACAGCGGGCGCAGGTGCGCGAGCCCCTTGTCGAGGAACTCGCGCTGGAACTTGACGATCGACTGCGTCACCTTGCGCAGGGTGCGCTGGCGCTGGTCCACCGACTTGATGAGCCAGACCGCGCTCTTGAGCTTCTGCTCGACGTACTGGCGCGCCTCGTCGCCCGAGCTCCGGAGGAGCGACCGGTAGAGCGAGTTCACGCGCAGCCGCGGGATGCCCTCCTCGTTGAGGACCACGGTGTAGTCGCCGCCGATCTTGTAGACCATGACGTCGGGCACGATGTAGCGCGAGTCGCCGCCGCCGAAGCGCCGGCCGGGCTTCGGCTCGAGTCCCATGATCTCCTCGACCGACTCCATGACCCGGTCGAGCGGCAGCTTGAGCGCGCGCGCGATGTCCGGGTAGCGGCGCCGGGACAGGTCGTCGAAGTGCTGCTCGACGATCTCCACCGACACCGGGTCGGGATTCGGGTCGCTCCGGAGCTGGATCAGCAGGCACTCCGGGATCGAGCGCGCCGCGATGCCGGACGGGTCGAAGGTCTGCACGAGCGCGAGCACCCGGGCGACCTCCTCGACGGTCGCCTCGCAGCGGCCGGCGATGTCGTCGAGCTCCGCGCGGAGGTAGCCGTCCTCGTCGAGGTTGCCGATGATCTGCTGCCCGATGCGGCGGACGGCCGGGTCCTCGGCGGCGAAGCCGAGCTGCTCCTCGAGGTGGTCGGCCAGCGACGTCGTCGAGCGCACGATGTTGTCGAACGGCAGGTCGTCGCGGTCCTCCTGGGCGACGAGCGAGCGCTCCTCGTGGTCGTCGAACATCACGGCGTTGATGTCGAACGGCAGCTCGTCGGTCTGGCGCTCGCCGGCCGGCGGCGGCTCGGCCGCGAGGGGCTCGACGGTCGGCGCCGGGGGCGTGTCGGCCGTGGCCGGCCCGTCGGGGGCGTCGGCGGTCTCGGGCGTGACCTCCTCGAGGAGCGGGTTCTCGAGCAATTCCTTCTGCACCACCTCCTGGAGCTCCAGCGTCGAGAGCTGCAGCAGCTGGATCGCCTGCTGCAGGAGCGGCGTCATCACGACGCGCTGGCTCTGCCGGAGGGAGAGGCGGGCTTCCATGGCCATGGCGGGTCGGCTCCGCGACCCTAGAGCGCGAAGCGCTCGCCCAGGTAGATCTCCCGGGCGACGGGGTTGTGGGCGATCTCGGACGCGGTGCCGGACACCAGGATCCGGCCGTCGTAGAGGATGTAGGCGCGGTCGGTGATGGCGAGCGTCTCGCGCACGTTGTGGTCGGTGATGAGGATGCCGATGCCCTTGGCGCGCAGGCGGCCCACGATCTCCTGGATGTCGCCGATCGCGATCGGGTCGATGCCGGTGAACGGCTCGTCGAGCAGGAGGTACTGCGGCGAGGTCACCAGCGCGCGCGTGATCTCGAGCCGGCGGCGCTCGCCGCCCGACAGCGTGTAGGCCGCATAGGGCGCGAGCGCCGTGAGGTCGAGCTCGGCCAGGAGCTCCTTCGCGCGGGCCCGCCGCTCCGGGCCGGAGAGATCGAGCGTCTCGAGGATCGCGAGCAGGTTCTCCTCGACCGTCAGCTTGCGGAAGACCGACGATTCCTGCGGCAGGTAGCCGACGCCCATCCGGCACCGCTGGTACATGGGCAGGCCGGTGATCTCCTCGCCCTCCAGGAAGATCCGACCGCCCTCGGCCGGCAGGAGCCCCACCATCATGTAGAAGGAGGTCGTCTTCCCGGCGCCGTTCGGCCCGAGCAGCCCCACGACCTCGCCGCGCTGGATGTCGAGCGAGACGTCGTCCACGACCTTGCGCTGCTTGAACCACTTCACCAGGCCCTGGGCGACGAGTCCTTCCACCGCGCGCCCTCAGTTCTTGCAGCCGTCGGCCGGGCGCCGGGCCGCGCCCCCGCCGTTGGCCTTCTCGTCGCGCGGGTAGAACACGGCCTTGACCCGCTCCTGCTTGCCGCCCTGGACGACCGACCGGTCCTGGGAGAGGTAGATCGTGATCGTCTCGCCGCTGACGACGTTGTCCTCCTGCCAGACGCGCGCGTTGCCGAGCAGCACCACCCGCTGCTCGAGGTCGAAGTACTCGGCGCGCCGGGCGGTCGCCGTGCGGCAGTCCTTGGTGATGATCCTCACCGCGCCCGTCGACACCGTTCGGAGGACGCGATCCCCCTTCTCGTCGAGGTAGACCTCCATCCGGCCGGCGTACTGGACCGAGTTGTCCTGGCGGGCCACGACGTTGCCCGTGAAGATGACCAGGCCCTCCTTGCCGAAACGCTCCATCGTGTCGGCGTCCACCGTGAGCGGCTGGCTGCGGTCGTCGCGGGCCTTCGCCGACGGGCGGCCCCCCGTCTGCTGGGCCGCGGCCGGCGCGGCCAGGACGCCGAGGACCGCGAGGAGCGCGAGCGCACGCGCGACGCCGCTCATCGCCCGGCCGGCCCCTTGACGAACGTCGCGCGCACCCGGCCCCGGATCGTCGTCGCCTCGTCCCCCATCCGGACGTCGAGCGCGCTGCCGTCCACCACCGTGCCCTCGCGCGCCATCCGCACCGGCGCGTCGGTCCAGAGCCGCCGCTCCTCCCCCTGCCAGCGGAGCACGGTCGTCTCGAGCCGGAGCCCGTCGCTCGAGGTCACGACGACGTTGCGCCGGACCTCGACGTTCTTCGAGGCCTGATAGAGATCGCCCTCGTCGCCCACGATCGTCCAGGACCGCTCGCGCTCGAACACGTTGACGTGGACCCGCTTCAGGTGCGTCCGCCCCTCGTCCTCGAAGATCAGCGCCTGGTCGGCCTTGAGGCGCCAGCGCACCCCGTGCGCCTCCTCCTCGATCTGGGCCTCCTTGATCCTGAGGTCGGCGCTGGAGGCGGCCGGCCCGAGGGTCTCGACCCGGGCCAGGCGGGCGTTCACGACCAGCGTCGCCGCCACCGCGACGACGAAGATCGCCACGACGGCGAGCACCGCGTGGGCCATACCTTTTGCGGATTTGCGTGATTTCATGAGCGTTCACGATCCCTGCAAAATCGGTACCAGCCTATCACAGCCCGAGGGGACGGGGAAACGAAAACGCGGTCAGACGATCTTCGCGCGCAGGATGTCGTGCATGTGGATGACGCCCTCGGGCCGCCCGGCGCCGTCCGCGATGACGAGGCTCGTGATCGCCCACGACTCCATCACCTCGAGGGCCTTGGCGGCGAGCTCGTCGGCGCGAATCGTCTTCGGCTGCCGCGTGACGACCTGCCCGGCCGTGAGCCCGTCGAACGAGGTCGCGCGCAGGTGCAGGCGCCGGAGGTCGCCGTCCGTGATGACGCCCACGAGCCGGTCCGCGGCGTCCACGACGGTGGTCATCCCGAGGCGCTTCTTCGTCATCTCCACGATCGCGTCCGTGAGCGGGGTGTCCTCGCGCGCCACCGGGACGGCGTCGCCCGTGTGCATGAGGTCCGCCACCCGGAAGAGCGCGCGCCAGCCCAGGGTGCCGCGCGGGTGGAGCGCCGCGTAGTCCTCGGGGCGGAGGCCGCGCAGCTCGAGCAGCGCCATGGCCAGCGCGTCGCCGGCGGCCAGCGCCGCCGTCGTGCTCGAGGTCGGCGCCAGGTTCATCGGGCACGCCTCCTCGGCCACGCTCACGTCGAGCACGACCTCGGCCTGGCGGGCGAGCGTGGAGCCGGGATTGCCGGTGAGCAGCACGATCGGCACGCCCAGCCGCTTGAGCGGCGGCAGGATCGCGAGGACCTCGTCGGTCTCCCCGGAGTTCGAGAGCGCGAGCACGACGTCGCCACGGGCGACCATGCCGAGGTCGCCGTGGACGCCCTCGGCCGGATGAAGGAAGTACGCCGGCGTGCCGGTGGAGGCGAGCGTCGCCGCGATCTTGCGGCCGATCAGCCCGGACTTGCCCATGCCGGTCACGATGACCCGGCCCGGGCAGCCGTGGAGCAGCGCCACCGCCCGGTCGAAGCGTTCGTCGAGCTTCGCGATCAGGCCGAGGATCGCCTCCGCCTCGAGGCGGAACACGCGCTCGGCGAGCCGGCGGAGGCGGCTCACGCGCCCACCGCCGCCCGGATCGCCACGAGCTCGCCGAGCAGGCGCGGCAGGTCGTCGATCCGCAGCATGTTGGGCCCGTCGGACAGCGGGCGGCCGTCGGGCAGCGTCCGGTCCGGGTCCTCGTGCATCTCCATGAAGAGCGCGTCGATGCCGAAGGCGACCGCGGCGCGCGCGAGCGCCGGCACGTACTTGCGCTCCCCGCCCGAGCGGTCGCCCGCCCCGCCCGGGCGCTGCACCGAGTGGGTCGCGTCGAACACCACCGGGTAGCCGAGCTCGCGCATGTCGGCGAGGCCGCGCAGGTCCACCACCAGGTTGTTGTAGCCGAACGACGTCCCGCGCTCGGTCAGGAGGATCGAGCGGTTGCCGGCCGAGAGGATCTTGTCCACCACGTTCTTCATGTCGCGCGGCGCGAGGAACTGGCCCTTCTTCACGTTGACGGGCTTGCCGGTGCGCGCCACCTCCAGCACGAGGTCGGTCTGCCGGCACAGGAACGCGGGGATCTGGAGCACGTCGAGCACCTCGGCCGCCGGCGCCACCTCCGAGACCTGGTGGACGTCCGACAGCACCGGGAGCGCGAGGGTGTCGCGGACCTTTCTCAAGATGCGCAGGCCCTCGACCAGGCCGGGGCCCCGGTAGGCGTGCACCGACGACCGGTTGGCCTTGTCGTAGGACGACTTGTAGATGAACGGCACGCCGCGGCCGGCGGCGATGGCGGCCAGCCGCTCGGCCGTCCGGAGCGCGTGCTTCTCGCTCTCGATCGCGCAGGGGCCGCCGATCAGCACGAGCGGCGCGCCGCCGCCGATGCGGATCGGCCCCACCCGGACCTCGACGGTGGTCATGCGCTCCCGTGCTCGAGGGCCGCGGCGATGAAGCCGGCGAACAGGGGATGCGGCTCCCAGGGCCGGGACCGGAACTCCGGGTGGAACTGGCCGGCGACGAAGAACGGGTGCTCGGGGATCTCGACGATCTCGACGAGCTGCTTCTCGGCCCAGATGCCCGAGATCCGGAGGCCGTTCTTCTCGAGCTTGGGCAGGTACTCGTTGTTGACCTCGTAGCGGTGCCGGTGCCGCTCGTGGACGATCCCCTGCCCGTAGAGCCGCGAGGCGAGGCTGCCCTCGGCGAGGACGACCGGGTAGAGCCCGAGCCGCATGGTGCCGCCCTTGTCGGCGACCGCGCGCTGCTCGGGCAGGAGGTCGATCACCGGATGCGCCGCGTCCGCGGCGAACTCCGAGGAGTTCGCGCCCGCGAGCCCGCAGACGTGGCGGGCGTACTCGATGACCGCCACCTGCATGCCGAGGCAGATGCCGAGGTACGGCACCCGGTGCTCGCGGGCGTAGCGCACGGCCGCGATCTTCCCCTCGATGCCCCGGTCGCCGAAGCCGCCCGGCACCAGGATGCCGTGGACGTCCGCGAACAGCGCCTCGGCGCCGTCCCGCTCGATCGCCTCGGCGTCCGCCCAGCGCACCTCCACGCGCGCCTCGTTGGCGATGCCGCCGTGGGTCAGCGCCTCGGCCAGGCTCTTGTAGGAATCGCGCAGCTCGACGTACTTGCCGACGACCGCGATGTGCGTCGTCGCGCGCGGCGCCTTGACCTTCCGCACCACGTCCTCCCAGCGCGCGAGGTCGGTCGGCCGCGGCTCGAGCCCGAGGAGCTTCACCACGATCCCGTCGAGCCCCTCCTTGTGGAACACGAGCGGGACCTCGTAGATCGTCTCGACGTCCTTGGCGGTGATGACGGCCTCCTCCTCGACGTCGCAGAAGAGCGCGATCTTGGACTTGATGGCCGGCGGCAGGAACCGGTCGGTGCGGCAGAGCAGGATGTCGGGTTGGATCCCGATCGCGCGCAGCTCCTTCACCGAGTGCTGGGTGGCCTTGGTCTTGAGCTCCGCCGCCGCCTGCATGAAGGGCACCAGCGTGAGGTGAACGTAGATCACGTTCTCCCGCCCGACGTCCTTCTTGAACTGGCGGATCGCCTCCAGGAACGGCAGGCCCTCGATGTCGCCGACGGTGCCGCCGACCTCCACGATGACGACGTCGGCGCCCGCCGCGACGCGGCGGATCGACGCCTTGATCTCGTCGGTGATGTGCGGGATCACCTGCACCGTCCGCCCGAGGTAGTCGCCCCGGCGCTCCTTCTGGATGACGGAGAAGTACACCTTGCCGGTCGTCACGTTGTGGTCGCGGGTGACGCGCGCCGAGGTGAAGCGCTCGTAGTGCCCGAGGTCCAGGTCGGTCTCCCCGCCGTCGTCGGTGACGAACACCTCGCCGTGCTGGTAGGGGCTCATCGTGCCCGCGTCCACGTTGATGTACGGGTCCATCTTCTGGAGCGTGACCCGGAAGCCCCGCGCCTCGAGGAGCGACCCGATCGACGCCGCCGCCAGTCCCTTGCCGAGGGACGACACGACGCCGCCGGTCACGAAGATGTATTTCGTGGTCAACTCAGCCTCCTTTCGCCAGCCAGTGTCGGACGTGCTCTTCTTCCATCGCGCGGGTCGTGATCGTGCCGTCCAGGCGCGCGTCCCGGACCGCGGCGAGCACCCGCGCCACCGCCGGGCCCCGCGGGACCCCGAGGGCGATCACGTCGCCGCCCGTCAGCGCCGCGGGCCCGCCGGCGACGCCCGTGAACCAGTCGAGGGTGGCGCGGACGGCTTGATCGCCGGCCAGCCAGTGCCACGCGAGCTCGACCGGCGCGAGGCCGCGCAGGTGCCGGGCCCGCGCGCTCGGCGTGGCGGCCGCGCCGAGCCGCGCGGCGAGGGTGCGGGAGGCGTCGAGCGCGCGCTCGAGCCGGTCGCGCGGCTCGCCGGGCGGCGAGACGCGGGCCAGCGCGGCCGCGGCCACCGCCGGCCGCTGGCCGCCGACCAGCGCCAGCGTCGCCAGCCCGACCTGGTCCACGGCGAGCCCGCGTCCCCTCGCCCAGGCGAGCGCCGCCGGCAGCTCCCCGACGCGGCGCCGCGCCGCCGCGGTGAAGCGGTACCCCGACGCCAGGAGCCGGAAGGCGCCGGCGCGCCCGAGGCTCGTCAGGGCGCTGGACGCGCACGGCTCCGCGAGCATGCGCTCCAGCTCCGCGGCGAGCCGCTGGCCCGAGAGCGCGGGGTACGGCAGCAGACGGAGCGCGAGCGCCAGCGCCGCGCGGGTCGCGCGGTCGGGCGTGAGGCCGAGCCGCGCGGCGTAGCGGGCGGCCCGGAACACGCGCGTCGGGTCCTCGACGTACGAGAGCGGGTGCAGGACCCGCAGGCGACGTCGCGCGAGGTCGAGCCGGCCGCCCCACGGATCGAGCAGGCCGAAGGTGCCCGAGGCGAGCTCGAGGGCCATCGCGTTGACGGTGAAGTCGCGGCGCGCGAGATCCTGGCCGATGCCCGCGGGCAGCACGCGCGGCAGCGCGCCCGGGGCCTCGTAGCGCTCCGTGCGCGACGTGGTCACGTCCACGCGCCCGAAGCCCGGCGCGTCGATCGAGGCGGTGAGGAACCGGGCATGCTCGACCAGGCGCCCGCCGAGCGCCGCCGCGAGCGCGCGCGCCACCGCGGCGCCGTCGCCCTCGACCACCAGGTCGAGATCGCGGCGCGCCCCCGGCGCCTCGCGCCACACGTCGCGCACCAGGCCGCCGACGGCGAACGCGCTTGCGCCGTGGGCCCCGGCCAGGCGCGCGGCCTCGGCCAGCAGCCGCAGCGCGTCCGCCGGCACGTGGCGCGCCACCCGCGCCGCCGCGGAGGCGACCGGCTCGGGCCGGCGCGCCGCCGCGGGCCGGGCCACGGCGCCCACCGGGCCGCGCCGGTCGCGCACGGCGACCATCGGCGCGCCGTCGGCCAGCGCGCGCCGCACCGCCACCTCGTCCGCGCGCGCGTCCACCACCGGCAGCGCCCGCGCCAGCTCCGCCGCCGGCAGGTCGCCGAGGCCGAGCGCGGCGGCGCGCGCGAGGTCTTCGCGCAGCACCCAGCGCTCGCCGGCGACGATCGCCCCGGCGGCGCGCGTGCGGGCCAGCCGGAGCGCGGCGCCGACCGCGATCGTCGGCGACGCCGGGGCGACGGCCACGTCCACGAGCCCGGCCGCGTCCACCCGGACGTTCGGATAGGCGTGCGCGCGGCGGGCCACGCTCACGCCCGCGGGTGGAAGCGCCGGTACATCCGCGTCAGGGCGGACGTCGGCAGGTGGGTGTAGATCTGCGTGGTGCCGATGTCGGCGTGGCCGAGCATCACCTGCACCGAGCGAAGGTCGGCGCCGCCCTCGAGGAGGTGAGTCGCGAAGGAATGGCGGAGCGTGTGGGGCGACACGCGCTTCCGGACGCCGGCCGCGGCCGCCGCCCGCCGCACGATCGCCCAGAGCGACTGGCGCGAGAGCGGTCCGCCGCGCGGGTTCACGAAGAGCCGGCCCGCGTCGCGCGCGCGCGTGAAGCGCGGGCGCGCCTCGCGGAGGTAGCGCGTCACCCACGCGGAGGCCTCGGCGCCCACCGGCACGAGCCGCTGCTTCCGGCCCTTGCCCGTGCACACCACGTAGCCCGCGGTGAGGTTCAGGTCGTCGAGCCGCAGGTCGAGACACTCCGAGGCGCGCATGCCGGTGGCGTAGAGCAGCTCGAGCAGCGCGCGGTCCCTCACGCCCCGCGGCCCCGTGACGTCGGGCGCTTCCACCAGCGCCGTCGCCGCGTCGCGCGAGAGCGTGCGCGGCAGCGGCCGGCCGCCGCGGGGCACCTCGACGTGCTCCGTCGGGTCGCCGGCGGCGCCGCCCTCGCGCACCAGGTGGCGGTACAGCCCCCGCACGGCGGAGACGCGGCGCGCCACGCTGGCGGGCCGGAGCCCGCGGCGGCGCAGGTGCTCGATCCAGGTCACGACGTCGTCGGCCGCGGCATCGCGGAGCGGACGGCGCTGGCGCTCGAGGAAGGCGAGGAAGTCGGCGAGGTCGCGGCGGTAGGCGCTCAGAGTGTTTCGGGCCGCCCCCTGCTCCGCCTGCAGGGCCCCAAGGTACTCAACGACGGCGCCGGTCATAGAGTGACCACCTCGCAGTATAGCACTGGCCGCCGCTCCCACCCAACGCCGGGGCGCGCGGCGCCGGTCGAGGCGTCAGCGCCGGAGCGCCGCGATCAGCGTGCGCCGCTCCGGCGAGCGCAGCAGCGTGCTGGCGAGCCAGAAGAGGAGCGCCCCGCCCGCGACGACGTAGCCGAGCCAGGCCGCGTGGAGCCAGACCGGGTCCCGGGGCGCGGGGCGCGTGAGCCGGAGGTTCACCCAGCACCAGAACGGCAGCGGCAGCGCGGCCGCGAGCGTGCGGGCGCTCGAGACGAGCAGCGCGCGGCCCCCCAGCGGCCCGAAGCGGCGGCGGGCGGCGACGAGGAGCGCCGCCAGATTCACCCAGGCGCCGAGCGACGCGGCGAGCGCCAGGCCCGCGTGGCCCAGCGGCTGCATCAGGGCCACGGCGGCCACGGCGTTGGCGCCCACCGCCAGCGCGCCCAGGCGCACCGCCGTCCCGGGCTGGCCGATCGCGTAGAAGGTCTGGGCCGCGATGCGCGAGCCGGCGAAGCCGACGAGGCCGACCGCGTAGCCGACGAGCGCCTGGGCGGTCGCGACGGTGTCGGGGCCGCCGAAGCGCCCGCGCTCGAAGAGGATCCGCACGATCTCGCGGTCGAGGACCAGCAGGCCCACCGTCGCCGGCACGCACACGTAGACGGCCAGGCGGAGCGCGACGTTCAGCGTGGCCGCGACGCCGCGCGTGTCGCCGGCCGCCGCCTGGCGGGCCATCGTCGGCAGCGACGCCGTCGCCAGCGCGATGCCGAAGATCCCGAGCGGGAACTCCATCACGCGGTCGGCGTAATAGAGGTACGAGATCGAGCCCGGGGCCAGCAGCGAGGCCAGCAGCGTGTTGACGAACACCATCACCTGCACGGCCGCGAGGCCGAAGACCGACGGCAGGAGCAGGCGGGCGATCCGGCCGAGCGCCGGGTGGCGGAGCTCGGCCGAGGGCCCCACCAGGAAGCCCTCGGCGCGCAGGCCCGGCAGCTGGACCAGGAGCTGGCCGACGCCGCCGGCCAGGACGCCGAGCGCGAGCGACAGGATCGGCGGGTCCACACGCGTGGCGAGCGCCAGCACGGCGGCGATCATGCCGACGTTGAGCACGGCCGGGCCGAGGGCGCTCGCAGCGAAGCGTCCCTGGGCGTTCAGGATCCCCGTGGCGATGGCCGCGAGACCGACGAGGACCAGGTACGGGAACATCACCCGGGTCAGCGACACGGCGAGCGCGGCCTGGGCGGGGTTGGCCGCGAACCCCGGCGCGAGCGCGGCGAGGATCCACGGCGCGCCGGCGATGCCGAGCGCCGTCGTCGCGCCGAGCGTCACCAGCGCGAGCGCGACCACGGCCCGGAGCATGCGGCGCACCTCGGGCCGCGGGCGGGTGACCAGGTACTCGGTGAACACCGGGATCATCGCGGTCGAGAGGGCGCCCTCGGCGAGGAGGCGGCGCAGGATGTTCGGGATCCGGAAGGCCACGAGGAAGGCGTCGGTGACGGGCCCGGCGCCGAACGCGAGGGCGACCACCATGTCGCGCCCGAAGCCGAGGATCCGGCTCGCGAGTGTGGCGCTCCCGACCGAGCCGAGCGCCCGGACGATCTGCCGCTCGCCGCCGCTCACCTTGAAATCCCCCCGTCGATACGGCATGATGCACGGGTCGTCAGGACGAAAGGAGATCCTCTGTGGCGAAGATCAAATCGGCCAAGAAGCGCATCCGGCAAAACGAGCGCCGGCGCCTGCGGAACCGCGCGGTGCGCTCGAAGGTCCGGGGCGTGGTCAAGGCCGCACGCGCGGCCGAGGCGGCCACCCGCCCGGCGGCGGTCCTCGAGGCGATCCGTGCGCTCGACCGGGCCGTCTCGAAGGGCATCCTCCACCGCAACACCGCCGCCCGCAAGAAGTCGGCGCTCGCCCGCTCCCTCGCCGCCCGTTAGCTCCGCGCCCGCGGTCATCGGGCGTTCGGCGTGAAGTCGCACGGTCCGGGCAGGCGCGTCAGGGGCCGGTCCCGGCCCCGCAGCTGATAGAGCAGCTCGGCCGCCGTGCTCGCGAGGCACTCCCCGGCCTTGGGCCCGTACAGCGTCGCGCACGTCACGTAGGCCGGCCGGTCGTAGTCGGCCGGCGCCACGAAGTAGCCGAGGTAGTCGTTGGAGAGCCCCGCGATGAAGGTCTGCGCGAAAAGATCGCGGCCCTCGCGCTTGATCGCCAGGCCGAGCGCGGCCTGGAGCTCGCCCGGCACGGTGATCCACGCGACGTCGCCGAGGGCCACCGCCGTGAGGTCGGCGTCGGCCGGGAACGCGCTCCCGAGCGGCGCGGTGACGAAGCGCGGCATCCACCGTCCGGTGCAGTTGCGAAGCGACAGCCAGGGCGACGGCAGCGCGACGCGCCGTCGCGCGATCTCGATCGACGCCGCCGGGGCCGCCCGCGCCCGCTCCCAGCCGGCCTGCACCGCGTCCGCCAGCGCCCGTCCGATCCGCGCCGCCGCCGCCTCGCCGTGGCCCGCCGGGCTCACGTCGCCCACCGCGCCGTTCACGAAGAGCACGGGCGCGCCGAACCGCCGCTCCAGCTCCGCGGAGGCCACGCCCATGACGTCGCCCGAGAGCCGGAGGTTCTTCGGGCCGAGCGCCGTCCCGTGGATCGCGTAATTCCACAGCAGCGCGATCGGGGCCCCGTCGGGCGTCGTGAGCTTCACGACCACGATCTCCGGGTCGAGCTCGCGCCCGAGCCGGCCCCGCGTGAGCGGCGGCGCCGTGACCGCCGCCGCTCCGACGAGGGCGGGGCGCGCCGCGACGTCGGCCTGACGGACCGCGGCCGCGACGCTCTCCACGAGGGCGTCCCGCACCTCGGCGTCGAAGCGGTCGAGGGCGAGCCAGCCCATGAGCCGCGAGCCGATGAAGGCGCCCGGGCCCGAGTGGGTGTGCGAGGCCGACAGGATCAGCGTCGCCGGGCGCGCGGCCGACCGGCTCAGGCGGCGCGCCACCTCGTGCGTGAAGTCGCGGTCCACGGCGACGAGGTCCACGCTGACCCACACGAGGCGGCGCGACGGCAGCTCGAGCACCACGGCCCGCGCCCGCGGCGCGTCGCGCGCGCCCGCGGCGGGCTTGAACCAGAACGCGTGGGGATGGCGCCCGAGGACGTCGGGGACCAGGAGGCGGCGGGCCAGCGCGCCGTAGCCGCCGAGCGGCGTGCCGGCCGGCACGCGCAGCGCGACGCTGGCGGCGCCGGCGCGCAGGCACTCGGGACACGCGGGGGCGGGGCCGGCGCCGGCGCGCCCGCCCGGCGCCAGGGCGGCGACGCCCGCGAGCAGGACGGCGAGGCGGGCGGTCCGGGCGGCCCTCACCTCTCCGCACACAGGTCGGCGACCAGCGCCGCCAGCTCCGCCCGCGCGTCGGCGCTCGACTTCAGGCGGCGCTCCACCTCCCAGCAGCGCCTGAGCCGCACCGCGAGCACACGCGCCGGGGTGCCGGTCACGGCGCGGCCGATCGCCTCGACGGCGCCCGGAGGCCGGCGCAGGGCGCGCGCGATCTGCTCGGTCGTCTGACCCCGCGCGCGCAGGTGCGCGACCCCCCACGCGGCCCGCGCGTCGCCGGCGAGGAGCCAGAGCAGGCGCATCGGCTCTTCGGTGGCGAGCAGGCGGTCGAGCGTGCGGAGGGCCGTGCCGACGTCCCGGCGCGCGACGGCGCGAGTCAGGTCGAAGACGTCGCTCAGGCGGTGCTCGCCGACCACGGCCGTCACCTCGCGCACGCCGACCGTGCGGTTGTCGGTGCCCGCCGCGAGCGCGGCCTTGCGGGCCTCGCCGAGCAGGCTCGCGCCGTCGTCCCCCACCCACTCGACGAGCAGGCGCGCCGCCTCCTCGGACAGCGCGAGCCCCTCGGCGGCGGCGCGCTCACGGAGCCAGCCCTCGAGGCTCCGGCCCTCGCGCGCCGGCAGCGGGACCGCCGCCGCGGCGGGCACCGCCGCCAGGAGCCAGTGGTCCTGGCGCCGCTCGCGGCTCGCGGCGAGCGGCTCGTCGGCGAGGAGCAGCAGGCACGTCGTCGGGTTGGGCGCCCGGACGTAGGCGGCGAGCCGGTCGGCGTCTCGCGCGGCGAGCCCCTGGCAGCGGCGCACGACGACCAGGCGGCGCCCGGTCATGAAGGGCAGCGTCTCGGCGGCCTGCACGATCGCGTCCACCGGCGTCTCGGCGGCGTCGAAGACCTCGCGGCCGGCCAGGCGCTCGGCGGCGTCGGGGAAGAGGCGGCGCGTGAGGGCGGCGAGCGCGTCGTCGAGGAGCTGCACGTCGCCGCCGTGGAGCAGGGCGACGGGGGGCGGGTCGTCGTGCTCGGCCTGGCGGAGGAAGGCCGCGTAGTCCAGCGCTAGAACCGGTCGACGGCCAGGCTGACGATCGCGCGCGCGATGTCCACCGCCGCCGCGCCGAGCGCCGACTCCTCGCGCGCGATGGTCTGCGAGGCCGCGCCGAGGACCCGGAAGTCCGCCTTCTCCTGGAGGCGGGCCTGCTCGAACAGCACCGTGTTGCGCCGGACGTCGCGGAAGCGGAGGTTCAGCGTCACGATCAGCCGGTACTGGCGCGCGTTGGCCTGCGCGTCGAAGGCGAGCGCCTGGATGTCGTAGCCGATGATCTCGCCCTCGAGGATCGCGTCGGCCTGCTCTGGCGTCACCACGCGGAGGCGGCCGTTCGTCGAGAAGGCCTGGACGACGGCGCGGGTGAGCGCGCCCTCCACCGCCGGCTCGCCCGTCTTGTTGGCGAAGACGGGGACGGCGACCGTCTGGATGTGGTCGGGCAGGTTGCCGCGGAGCGAGTAGCCGCAGCCGGCGGCGAGGCCGGCCAGCGCGGCCAGCAGGAGCGCGCGGCCGCCGCGGCTCACGTCCGCGTCACGATGTTCACGAGCCGGTTGGGCACCACGACCACCTTCGCGACCCGGCGCGCCGCGAGCCAGGGCCGCACCTTCTCGTCGCCGAGCGCCAGCTGGCGCACGCGCTCCTCGGCCGCGTCCACGTCCACCACGAGGCGGCCGCGCACCTTGCCGTCCACCTGGACGACCACGGTGACCTCCCGCGTGCGCAACGCCTCGGGGTCGGCCACGGGCCAGCCCTGCGCGAAGACGCCCTCGCGGTGGCCGAGCTGCGCCCACAGCTCTTCGCTGACGTGCGGGCAGAAGGGCCCGAGGAGCTTCAGGACCGTCTCGACCGCCTCGCGCAGGAGGCGGGCGCGCTCCCCGCCGGGCACGCCGTCGAGCGAGGCCGTGTCGAAGGCGTAGAGCGCGTTGACGAGCTCCATGACCGCGCTGATCGCCGTGTTGAAGTGGAAGTCGTGCTCGAGGTCGTCGGTCACTCTCCGGATTGTGTCGTGGATCGTCCGCCGGAAGGCCTTCGTGTCGTTTGAGGACGGGGGGGGCGAGGCGCCCCCCCGCGCCACCACCGTTCCGGCCCAGACTACCGCGCTGGGGCGTGCCTTCAAGCGGACGATCCACGACACACTCCGGAGAGTGACCGACGACCTCGAGCGCGACTTCCACTTCAACACGGCGATCAGCGCGGTCATGGAGCTCGTCAACGCGCTCTACGCCTTCGACACGGCC
>JACPCH010000070.1 GCA_016179875.1 Candidatus Rokuibacteriota bacterium
CTCGAGCGTGACCGCGACCGACTCCGCCGACTCCTCGCTCCAGGTGGGGCCGCCGAGGCACGCGGCCTCGCCCCAGCCCACGAGGCCGTCGTCGGTCTCCAGGCGCACGAAGGCGAAGTTCACGGCGTGGAGCGTGGTGAAGGACATCTCGTGCGGGCGCGTGACGGGGATGTCGGCGAGGATCACGCGCAGGTCGGCGATCTTCATCGGAAGCGGCCCGGGTCGAAGAGCGAGAGATCCAGCGAGGACGTGCCGTCGGCGAGCCACTCGGCGACGTGGAGCCCGGTCGCGGGTGAGTGCTGGAAGCCGTGGCCGCCGAAGCCCACGGCGAGGAAGAAGCCCTCGACCCCCGGTGCCCAGCCGATGATCGCGTGGTCGTCGGGCGTCAGCGGCCGGAGCCCCGCCCAGCCTCCGGCGATCTTCGCGTCGGCGATGAGCGGCAGGCGGTGGAGCGCCTTCTGCACCGTCTCCTCGACCTTGCCCCAGTCCATCGGGACCTGGACGTCCTCGCCGATGTCCTCGACGTCGCCCGGGCTCAGCAGGACCTGCTCCAGCTCCTTCCTGAAGTAGAAGCCGCTGGTCACGTCGCTGGTCAGCGGCACCGGGCCCGGGAGCTCCGGGAACGGCTCGGTGAAGAAGATGTGGCGCCGGCGCGGGAGCACCGGCAGCTCGACGCCGGCGAGCCGGCCGACGCGCGCCGCCGCGGGCCCCGCCGCGTTGACGGCGATCGGCGTCGCGATCGCGCCGTGCGAGGTCGTCACGCCGGTGACGCGCCCGTTCGCCCGCTCGAGCGCCGTGACCTCGACGCCCTCCTCGATCCGCGCGCCCAGCTCGCGCGCGCGCCGGGCGAAGGCGTTCGTGACCTCGGCGGGGCCCGCCATGCCGTCCTGGGGGCCCCACACCGCGGCGATCAGGTCGTCCACGCGGAGCGCGGGGACGAGCTTCCGCGCGTCGTCGGGCGTCAGCACGCGCACGTCGGCGCCGAGGCTCCGCTGGAGGGCGATCCGCTTCTCGAATCCGCGCAGATGCCGCTCCTCGGACAGGAGATAGAGGTAGCCGATCCGCGTGTAGCCGGGGTCCACGCCGAACTCGTCGCGGAAGCGCTCGAAGACCCGGACGGACTCGAGGGAGAAGCGGATCTCCGTCTCGGTCGGGAACTGCACGCGGATACCGCCGGCCGCCTTGCTGGTGGTGCCGGCGCCGACCGCCTCGCGCTCGACGACGACGACGTCGCGCAGGCCGCGGCGCGCCAGCTGGTAGGCGATGCTGCAGCCGACCACGCCGCCGCCGATGATCACCACGCTCGCCGTCCGGGGCACGCTCATGGAGCCCAGATTCTACCCCCGGGGGCGCGGGCGCGCGCGTGGTAACGTGGCCGTATGAGACTCGCGTCGCTCCTGCGCGCCACGCCGCTGCTGCTGGCTCTCGCCGGTCCGCCGGCGATCGGGGGCGCGGCGGAGCTGCCCGCAGGCGCCGAGGCGCTCCACGCGAAGCTCGCCGCGGGGCTCCAGCCGTCCGTCCGGTCCTGGGTCGAGGCCGAAGGCCGGAAGGCCGGGCGCTCGGCGCGGGCGGGCACGTTCGACGCCGCCGCGGTGCGAGCCGCGGCTCACTCGCGCTTCGCGGGCCAGACCGTCGCCGACATGGACATCGAGGCGCTGGTGATGCTCGTGATGATGCAGGCGGCCCGCGACGCCGAGGAAGACCTCAAGGCGATCATGGCCGAGATGAAGGCGGCGAACGCGGCGAAGCAGAAGCTGCGCGACCTGATCGGCAAGGTCAGCAAGGACGTGGCGCAGAACGCCGGCAAGCGCGACGGCGACCCCTGCCGGCCGCCCCAGTGCGGCGTCGGCCGCGCGGCGCTCGCGGAAGTCCAGCCGGCCCTGGCCGCGGCCCGCGCGCGCGTTGCCTTCGCCCAGCAGGACGTCGCCACGATCCGGGATTTGCGCGCGCTCCAGGACGAGCTCAAGGGCAAGCTCGACTCGATGAACGAGATGAGCGAGATAACGTCGCTCCGGCTTCAGATGATGATCGACCGCCGCTCCAAGTTCATCAGCACCCTCAGCAGCATCATGAAGAGGATCTCGGACACGCAGGACACGCTCGTCCAGAACCTCAAGTAGCGCCGCCGCTCACCCCGCCAGCACCCGGCCGATCAGCGCGCCGTAGCCCGGATCGCGCGCCGGCTCGTAGCCCGTCGCCGCCCAGCGGTCCAGCACCAGCTCCGCCGCCGCCCCGAGCCACCCGAGCCCCTCCGTCGCGCCGGCGCGCGCGGCGTCGTCGAGCAGGAGCGCCGCCTGGTTGAGCCGCGCCATCCGCCCGACGAGGGCGCGGACGTGCAAGCCGGCCGTCTCCGCGTCCGATCGTAGAAGAGCCGCGAAGCCGCCGCGGACGTCCTCGAGCGCGCCCAGCGCCCGGTCGCGCACCGGCGCCGGCGCCGTGCCCGGCACGCCGAGCAGGACGTCCTGGGTCGCCGCCAGCAGCGCGTCGTGCATCTTCGAGCGGAGGCCGTCGCGGAGGACCTGCGCCATGAGCGTGTTGTGCGGCCCCTCCCAGCTCTCCTGGACCGGCACCTCGCGATAGAAGCGCGGCAGCGGGCTGAAGTCCTCGATCGTGCCGTTGCCCCCGAGGATCTCGATCGCGTGGTGCACGACGAGGCCGGCGTCCACGGAGCAGACGTACTTGTTGACGGTGACGGCGGTGCGGAAGAGCGGATCGTCCTCCGGGTGGACGCCGGCGAGCGTCAGCCGGTCCTCGAGCGCCGCCACGAAGAGCGTGGAGGCCAGGCCGGCGGCGCCGAGCGCGCGCATCTCGGCGAGCTGCTGGCGCACCGCCGGGAACTCGACGAGCCGGCGCCCGAAGGCCTCGCGCACCCGCGCGTAGTGCCAGGCCTCCACCCAGGCGCGCCGCATCATCGCGCAGGCGCCGATCGCGACGGCCAGGCGCGAGGTGTTGATGATCACGCCCATCAACAGCTTGAAGCCGTCCTCGGGCCGGCCGAGCGGCCAGGCGAGCGCGTCCTGGAAGTCCACCTCGGCCGTCGGCAGCGTGCGCGTGCCGAGCTTGTCCTTGAGGCGCCGGATGAAGACGCCGTTGGGGCGGCCGTCCTCCAGGCGGCGCGGGACGACGAAGAGGGCGACGCCGGCGGTGCCGTCCGGCGCGCCCTCGGGCCGCGCGCTCACCGCGTAGAGGTCGGCGCCCACGTTCGAGCAGAACCACTTCTCGCCGCTGAGCCGCCACACGCCGTCCCGGTCCGCGACCGGGCGGGCGACGCACGCGTTGGCGCCGACGTCGGAGCCGCCCTGGACCTCCGTGACGAACTGGGCGCCGTGCCAGCGCCGGTCGTAGTCCGGGTCGAGCAGGCGCGGCAGCCACTCGCGTCGCATGAGATCGCCGCCGGCGCGCTGGATCGCCTTGACGAGGCCGGCGGTGCAGGCGATCGAGCAGAGGTGCGGCACCTCGCCGTTCATCCCGAAGAGGTAGGTGAGCGCCGCGTGGACGGCGACGTTGCCGGGCTCGCCGAGGACGGAGAGGACGCCCGACCGCCACACCAGGCGCCCGACCTCGTGGTGGGCGGGGTGAGAGAGCACGTTCGCCGTCCGCTCGCCGAGCGGGCTCCACGCCTCGATCCTCGGCAGGTGCTCGGGGCGGTCGAGGACCGCCGCGGCGCGGCTCACCGGCCCCGCGGCGTCGGCGCCGGCCTGGCGCAGGGCCGGGGCGAAGCGCGCGAGCCGTTCGGCCCCGACGCGCCGCGCGAGCGCCGCGCGCAGGTAGCGGTCGTCGTCGTAGAAGTTCGCCGGCTTCGCGGCGTCCCACTGTTGCAGGAGCGAGCGCCCGTGGTCGCGTCGATTCATGGCGGGGCCTCCTGCCGTGATGATAGCGGGATCGGCGCGCGCCCGCCGGGCGGGCGCGATGAATGAGGCGTCCGGCTCAGGCGTCTGGGGCGGACGGCCGACTCGCCCCGCGCCCGTCGAGGCCCCCCATGCTGTCAGGCGCCGGCGCGCAGGCGGGAGATCATCTGGCGGTCGGCCGGCGGGAACGCGAACTCGTCCAGACGCTCGGGCGCCACCCACGCCATGGACTGCGACTCGCGTGGCTCGATCGTCCCGGACTCGTGGCGGCACCGGTAGAAGTTGAGCACGACGATCCGGTCGGGATACTCCCAGCGGATGGTCTCCGCCAGCTCGCCGACGCGAAAGCTGGCCGAGAGCTCCTCGGTCAGCTCGCGCGCGAGCGCGACCTCCGGCGACTCGCCCGCCTCGCGCTTGCCGCCCGGGAACTCCCAGAGCCCTTCCAGATGCGAGCCGCGCCGCCGCTGGGTGATGAGGTAGCGCCCGGCCTCGTCCCGGATGAGCGCGGCGGCGACCTCGATGACGAGCGGCATGCCCGGCCCCCTCTACGCCGCGGTCCAGCCGCCGTCCACGGCGAGGATCGCGCCGGTGACGTAGGCGGCGGTGTCGGCCGCGAGGTAGAGGCAGGCGTGTGCGACGTCCTCCACGCGGCCCAGACGGCCGATCGGGATCCGGTGCTCGAGCATGCGCGCGCGGAACGCGGGGATCTGCTGGCCGATGTCGGTGGCGATCGTGCCGGGCGCGACCACGTTGACGCGGATCCGGTCGCCGACCAGCTCGATGGCGGCGGCGCGCGCGAACTGATGGAGGCCGGCCTTCGACGCGACGTACGGCGAGAAATCCGCCGTGGCCGCGGTGCCCATCGCCGAGCCGATGTGGACGATGCTGCCGCCGCCGCTCGCCCTCATCGCCGGCGCGACGGCCTTGGTCAGCAGGAACGCGCCCACCAGATTGACGCGCAGCACCTCGGCGAAGTCGGCCGCGCTGATCTGCGCGATCGGCGCCCGCAGGCGGATCCCGGCCGAGTTCACCGCGACGTCCACGCGCCCCCAGGCGGACCACGCCGTCGTCACGAAGCGGAACACGTCGGTCTCGCTGCCGACGTCGCCGGTCACGGCGAGCGCCTCGCCGCCGGCCTTGCGGATGGCGTCAACGGTCTCCGCCAGCGGCGCCTCGCGCCGGCCGAACACCGCGACGCGCGCGCCCTCGGCGGCGAACAGCGCGGCCGTCGCCCGGCCGATGCCGGTGCCGCCGCCGGCGACGAGCGCGGCCTTACCGGCGAGCCGCGCCATCGCCGGCCCTCCGGAGCGGCGCGTAGGCGGCGCAGAAGGCGCGCATCGGGCAGGGCGCGCACCGGGGCTTGCGCGGCGTGCACCACGTGGCGCCGAAATCCATGAGCGCCTGGTTGAAGTCGTAGGCGCGCCCGCGGGGCACGAGCGCCTCGGCGAGGTCCCACCAGGCCTTCTGGCCGCGCACGCGGGCGAGCCGGCGCGGGCCGAGGAAGACGCGCCCGAGCACGCGCCGCACGTTGGTGTCGAGGATCGCCGCGTCGTGGCCGTGGGCGAACGCGCGGATCGCCCCGGCGGTGTAGCGGCCGATCCCCGGCAGCGCGCGCAGGGCGCGCTCGTCCGCGGGGAGCCGCCCGTGGTAACGCGCCACCGTCTCGCGCGCGATCGCGTGCAGGCGCACGGGCCGGACGTTGTAGCCGAGCGGGTACCAGAGCCGGCGGACCTCGTTCACGTCGGCGGCGGCGAGCTCCTGCACCGTGGGGTAGCGGCGCAGGAACTCGCGGTACTTCGGCAGCACGCGGTCCACCTGCGTCTGCTGCAGCATGATCTCCGAGACGAGCACGCGGTAGCCGTCGCGCGTCCGCCGCCAGGGCAGGTCGCGGCCGTGCGCCGCGTACCAGGCGAGGAGCCGGCGCTGGAACGTGCGGATCGTGCGCCGGTCCGGGCGCCGCATGGCGCGCAGTGTAGCACGGGCCCTCGCGCCGCCCCGGCGCGCGTGGGATAGGATCGACGCATGCATACGAAGCTCGCGGCGGCGCGGCTCCACGCCACGCGGTAGAATGACCGCGATGGCGAACGACCTCCCGCCCGACTACGGTGACGCCGCCGCGGAGTACGCGGCCGTCCGCGAGCGCGCCGGGCTGATCGACCGCCGCGACTGGGGCGTGGTCGAGGCGACCGGGCGCGACCGCGTGAACTTCCTGCACGCGCTCCTCTCCAACGACGTCAAGGCGCTGGGGCCGGGGCAGGGGTGCGCGGCCACGCTGCTCGACGTGCACGGCAAGGTCCAGGTGATGCTCGACGTCCTCGTGCTCGAGGACCGCATCCTGCTCCTGCTCCCGCCGGGCACCGCGCAGAAGACGCTCGAGGCGCTCGATCATTACCTCTTCGCCGAGAAGGTCGCGCTCGCCGACGTCTCCCCGGAGACCGCGCTCCTGCTCGTCGCGGGACCCGCCGCGCCCGCGCTCGCCGGGCGCGCGCTCGGCGCGGCGCCCGGCGAGCGGGCGTGGTCCCACGTGGCCGGCGCCCTCGACGGGACCGGCGTGCGGCTCGCGCGCGGCGCGGGCGAGACCGGCGAGGCCGAGGTGTGGGTGCTGGCGCCGGCCGCCGGGGCGGCTCGCGTGCGGGACGCGCTCGCCTCCGCGGGCGCGCGCCCGGTGGGCGCGACGGCGCTCGAGTCGCTGCGCATCGAGGCCGGCACGCCGGTCCTCGGCCGCGACGTGGACGACACGGTGCTCCTGCCCGAGATCCCGAACGCCGGGCTCCTCTCGTACACCAAGGGCTGCTACCCGGGGCAGGAGGTCGTCGTGCGGATCCGCGACCGCGGCCACGTGAACCGCCTGCTCGCGGGCCTCGTCCTCGACGGCGACGTCGTGCCGGAGCCCGGCGCCGAGGTGCTCGTCGACGGCGTCGCCGTCGGCCGCGTGACGAGTGCGACGCGCTCGCTCGGGCTCGGCCGGCCGATCGCGCTCGCCTTCGTCCGGCGTGCGCATGCCGAGCCGGGGACCGCGCTCGAGGTGCGCGCCGGCGCCACGCTCCTTCGCGCGCGAGTCGCCGCGCTGCCGTTCACCCGCTAGCCGGAGACGCCGTGCCGAACCGCCTCGCCCGCGAGACGAGCCCGTACCTCCTGCAGCACAAGGACAACCCGGTGGACTGGTACGCGTGGGGCGAGGAGGCGTTCGCCCGCGCCCGCGCCGAGGACAAGCCCGTGCTCCTGTCCGTCGGTTACTCGGCGTGCCACTGGTGCCACGTCATGGAGCACGAGTCGTTCGAGAACGCCGAGATCGCCGCGCTCATGAACCGCCACTTCGTCAGCGTCAAGGTGGACCGCGAGGAGCGGCCCGACGTGGACCAGATCTACATGCAGGCGGTCCAGTCCATGACCGGCCACGGCGGCTGGCCGATGACGGTCTTCCTCACGCCCGACGGCGCGCCGTTTTACGGCGGCACCTACTTCCCGCCGGCGGACCGCCACGGACTGCCCGGGTTCCCGCGGCTGCTCGAGGCGCTCGCCGACGCGTGGGCCACCAGGCGCGGCGAGGTGACGGAATCCGCGCGCCAGATCCG
>JACPCH010000071.1 GCA_016179875.1 Candidatus Rokuibacteriota bacterium
CGGAGCCGGGCGGGCTCCACGAGGTCCTGCCGGCCGTCCACGAGGAAGCTCTCCATCATGACGCCGAAGATGGCGCGCTCGCCCTGCGCGAGCTGGGCGGCGATGTCGGCCGCCACCAGGGGCTGGCGCCGGTAGTCCTTGTCGCTGTTGCCGTGGCTCGTGTCGATCATGAGGCGCGGCGGGAGCCCGGCGTCGCGCAGCGCCTGCGCGGTCTTCTGCACGCTCGCCGCGTCGTGGTTGGGGCCGGTCGCGCCGCCGCGCAGGATCACGTGGCAGTCGGAGTTGCCCCGCGTGGAGAAGATCGCCGACAGGCCCTGCTCGGTGACGCCGAGGAAGCGGTGCGGGTGCGCCGCGGCGCGCACGGCGTCGATCGCGATCTGGACGCCGCCGTCGGTGCCGTTCTTGAAGCCGACCGGCATCGAGAGGCCCGAGGCCAGCTCGCGGTGCACCTGGCTCTCGGTCGTGCGCGCGCCGATCGCGCCCCACGAGACGAGGTCGGAGGTGAACTGGGGCGAGATCGGGTCGAGGAACTCCGAGCCCGCCGGCAGCCCGAGCTCCGCGAGGTCGAGCAGCACCCGGCGGGCCAGGCGCAGGCCGTCGTTGATGGCGAAGCTGCCGTCGAGCTTCGGGTCGTTGATGAGCCCCTTCCAGCCGACGGTCGTCCGCGGCTTCTCGAAGTACACGCGCATGACGAGGCAGAGGTCGCGCGCGTGCTCGTCGGCGAGGGCCCGGAGGCGCCGCGCGTAGTCGAGCGCGGCCGCCGGGTCGTGGATCGAGCACGGGCCCACGACCACGACGAGGCGGTCGTCCTCGCCGGTGAGGACGCGGATGATCTCGCGCCGGCCCCGCGCGACGGTCTCGGAGCCCCGGTCCGAGAGCGGCAGCTCCTCGAGCAGGATCGCCGGCGGGATGAGCGGGCGGAAGCCCGCGATCCGCAGGTCGCGCGTCAGCTCCGACATGAGGCGGAGAGTACTACGCGAAGCGCCAGCCGTCGAGCGCGCGCGGGCGGTCGGGGAGGATGCGGAGCGGCAGGTCCTCGGGGCCGAGGAGGCCGCGCGCGACGAGCGGCGCCAGGCCGTCGAGCGCGCGCACCCCGTCGAGGCGCGGCATCAGCTCGAGCCGCGCGGCCAGGGCGCGCAGCCGGGCCGGGAGCACGAGCGTCGTGCCTCCGGCGAGCTGGAGCGAAAAACGGCGGCGCGCGCGGTCGAGCGGCCCGGCGGCGGCGGGCACCTGGGTCCAGAGCGAGCGGGCGCTCCGCTGCGGCATCGCCGCCACGCGCCCGGAGGCCACGTCCCACTCGGCGAGCCCCGCCGCGTGGGCGCGCGTGCCCGGACGCAGGGCCGGTCCGGCGCGGCGCCGCCAGGTGAGCGTGACCGCGAGGGAACGGCCGTGGCAGACGACCTCGTGGGGCGTGAACGGCGGCAGGTGGAAGAGCGTGCCCGGCGGAAGCTCGAGCGTTCTCCAGCCGACGCGCCCGTGCCGCGGCACGCCGCCCCGGAGGTCCTCGGGCGTGCCCGGCCGGACCCGCGGGCCGATCGTCACCGTCCGCCGGCCCTCGAGCTGGAGCCAGAACGCGTCCACGGCGCCGTCGTGGTGACGATCAGGCGCGCGAGGCGCGGCAGCGCCTGGTGGATCTGCGGCAGGTACACCGTCGCGCCGGCGCCGAGGGCCCGCCGGAGCTTCGCCGGATCGCCCGAGCGGTCGTAGCGCCGGTCGGCGGCGATCTGGAACGGCAGGCCGGCGGCGGCCATCGCCACACACTCGGCGAAGCGCGGCACGATCGAGCGCCAGGCGCGATCCCGTGGGGCCAGCACCACCGGCGCGACGCCCAGGGCGCGCCGGCGGAAGCGCGCGATCGCGGCGTCGGACGGAAACCAGCTCGCGAGCGGCGTGACGACGCGCGGCATGCCGCTATCGTAGCCTGAGCGCCATTTCCGGAAACCGCTCTCGATTCCGGAACGCGGCCGGCGCCGACCCTGCTAGAGTCGGGGCGTGCGCGCGGTCGCTCTGCCGCTCGTCGTCCTGATCGGCGCGGCCTACGAAGTCGTGCTGCTGTTCACGCCGCTCCTGGCGCCGTACCGCTTCCCGATCCCGTACGCGGTGCCCGTCTTCGACACGCCCTTCGTGCTCGCGGCCGTCGCCGTCGCGTACCTCTGCCTGAAGCGGCATCGTCTCCACGCCGACCGCCGCTCGGCGGTGCTCGGGCCCGTCTGCTGGCTGGCGGCGCTCCTCGGCCTCGCGCACATCCTCACCCAGCCCGATTACCCCGGCACGCCGGGCGTGAACCCCGGGATCGCGCCGTACTTCTTCTTCCTCAGCTACCTCGCCGCGTTCGTCGGGGCGGGGCTCGCGCTCCGGGCGCCGGCCGGGCGGCTCGCGCTCTCCGAGCGCGCGCGCTTCTGGGTCGGCGTGGGCTTCCTGGCGCTCGGGCTCCTCCTCGCCCTCGTGGTCCCCGAGATCCGGCCGGTGCTGCCGTCGCTCGTGATGCGGCCCGGCCGCCTCGCGCCGTTCGCGATCGCGGCCGGCGGCATCGTCAACGGCCTGGCGGCGTTCGGCGCGCTCTGGGCGGGCCGGAGAGTGCTCGCCGGCCGCGAGGCGGACCCGTTCGCGCGGTGCCTCGTCCTCGCCACGCTGATCTGGCTCTTCGGCCTCGCGGGCTTCCTGATCCACCCGTTCCGCTACGGCGTGAGCTGGTACGTCGCGGGCTTCGCGCGGCCCGTGGGTCTCGGCGTGATCCTGCTCGGCCTCGCGCGCGCTCAGGAGACGCGGCGCGGGGCCTCCTGACACGCCCGCTCGGCCCTCGTCGGCCACGGTTTACTTTCGCCGCGAATGCCGCTACCCTTCGACGCGTCCGCGCAGAGCCCCTCAAGCCATGGAGGATCCTCATGAACCACCTGAGCCGTCGTGAATTGCTGCAGGGCGCTACCGCGCTCGGTGTCGGAATCGCCCTCGCGCCCGCCGCCGGCTTCGCCCAGAAGAAGACCGTCAAGCTCGCGTTCATCGGGCCGCTGACGGGCGGGACCGCGTCGAACGGCCTCGGCGGCCGGAACTCGTTCCTGCTGGCCGTGCAGGAGCGGAACGCCGACCCGAAGTCGAAGTACCGCTACGAGACCGAGGTGCTCGACGACGAGTGCAAGCCGACGGTCGCGGTGCAGGCGGCGCTCAAGGCGACGTCGGACCCGGCGATCGTGGCCGGGATCACGCACTACTGCTCGGTGACGGCGATCGCCACGGTGGACACCTACCACAAGGCCGGCATGCCGGCGATGGTGTGGGGCGCGGTACTGCCCGAGATCACCTACAGCCACCAGCACGTCGAGATCACGCGCGTCAACGGCACGATGATCAACCAGAACAACGTCGCCGCCGACTTCGCGGTGAAGACGCTCGGCTTCAAGACCTTCGCGCTGATCCACGACACCACCGACTACGGCCGCGCCCACGCCAAGTGGTTCGGCGAGTTCCTCGAGAAGGCGGGCGGCAAGATCCTGTCGACCCAGGGGACCGCCAAGGACCAGAAGGACTACACCGCGGAGCTCACGCGGGCCAAGGGCGACAAGCCCGAGGTCGTCTGGTACGGCGGGCTCACGCCCGACGGCGTGCGGGTCAAGGTGCAGATGGACAAGCTCGGCATCCGCGCCCAGTTCCAGGGCACCAGCGGCATCAAGTCCGACACGTTCAACGAGACGGCGGCCGCCGCGGCCGAGGGCACCCTCTGCTTCGTCGAGGGCGCGCCGACCGAGAAGCTCCCCGGCGGCCGGAAGTTCCTGGAGGCGTACGCGAAGGGCGGCTTCAAGGAGCCGTCGGAGGCCTACGGGCCGTTCGCCTACGTCGCGGCCAACCTGGTCATCGACGCCATCGAGGCGGTCGGTCCGGACCGCGCGAAGGTCGCCCAGCGGCTCAAGCGCACGAAGAACGCGGGCACGATCATCGGCCCCGTTGAGTTCGACGAGCACGGCCAGAACACCGTCCCGCTCATCTCCAAGTACGTGAGCCAGGACGGCAAGTGGGTGCTCTGGGAGGACTCCGAGTACGCCTCGGGCAAGCGCACGCTGCCCGGGCTGAAGTTCAAGAAGATGTAAGCGGCGCCCCGCGCGTGCCGCCCCTCGAGCTGCTCCTCCAGCAGGCGCTGAACGGCGTCATGCTGGGGGTGATGTACGCGCTGATCGCGGTCGGGTTCACGCTGTTCTTCGGCGTGCTCGACGTGATCCACTTCTCGCACGGCGACATCTTCATGCTCGGCGCCTTCGCCGGGCTCTCCGCCCTGCTCGGGCTCAAGGCGGCCGGGGTGGCGGGCGCGGCGCTGGCCCTGCCGCTGGCCTTCGCCGCCGCGATGCTCGTCACGGGCCTCGTCGGCGTGGCGGCCGAGCGCGTCTGCGTCAAGCCGCTCGCGCGCTCGTCGCCGCTCATGACGCTGCTGGCCACGCTCTCGCTCGGGCTCGTGCTCCGCGAGAGCGTGCTGATCTTCTACCCGCGCGGCGCCGACCCGAAGCCGTTCCCCCAGCTCCTGCCGCAGGGCGGTGTCGAGGTCGGCGGCGTGGCGATCCGCTACGAGAACCTCGCGATCCTCGCCATCGGCTTCGCGGCGATGATCGCCGTGGATCGCATCATCAACCGCACGCGCATGGGCGCCGCCATCCGCGCCGTCGCCCAGGACCCCGAGGCCGCCCAGATGATGGGCGTGAACCTCGACCGGACCGTGGACGCGACGTTCTTCCTGGGCTCGGCGCTCGCCGCCGTGGCCGGCATCCTGTCCGGCCTCTACTACAGCGAGATCCACTTCATCATGGGGATCACCGGCGGCGTGATCGGCTTCTCCGCCGCCGCCATCGGCGGCCTCGGCAACGTCTACGGCGCCATCGTCGGCGGCCTGCTCTTCGGGGTGCTCCAGACGACGGCCGCCGCGCTGATCCCGCGGGGCTCCGAGTTCCGCGACGTCGTCGCCTTCGCCGTCGTCATGCTGTTCCTCGTCTTCAAGCCGAGCGGCATCCTCGGCGAGAAGAGCGTGGAGCGCGTCTGATGCCGCAGTGCGAGCCGAGGCGGTGCCTCCGACGAGGCGAGCGGTGAAATGGCTCTAGTTCTGGTCTGGGCCGCCGAGCTCGCGGTCTTCGCCCTCGTCGTCGCGGGCATCCTGGCCGAGCGCCCGCTGCCGCTCGCGGCCACGGGCCTCGCGATCGTCGCGGCGGCCGTCGGCCTGCGTCTCCGCCCCGGGCTCCGCCGCGCGCTGGTCGCCGCCTTCGTCGCGCACCGCCGGGCGGCGCTGGCCGGCGGCGCGCTCCTGGCGCTGGCCCTGCCGCTCGCGCTGCGGGCGAGCCCCTACTGGACCTTCGTGGCGGCCCTCGCGCTGCTCTACGTCACGATCGGCCAGGGCCTGAATCTCCAGATCGGCACCGCGGGCGTCCTCAATCTGGCCGGCGCGGCGTTCGCGGGCCTCGGCGGCTATTCGGTCGGCCTGCTCACCGTGACGGCCGGCTGGCCGGCGTGGCTCGCCGTGCTGGCGGCGCCGTGGGTCGCCGTGATCGTGGGCACGCTGCTCTTCGTTCCGATCTTGAAGACGCGCGGCCACTACCTGGCGCTCGTCACGATCGCGTTCGTGTTCATCTTCAACATCCTGATGAACAACTTCGAGTTCACGGGCGGCCCCCAGGGGATCAAGAACATCCCGACGCTCCGGCTCTTCGGGTGGCCGTTCACCGCGAAGCCGTCCCTGCTCGGCGTCGAGCTGCCCGCGCACGCGAACTTCTACTACGCGGCCCTGGTCATGGCGTCGCTGACGACGCTCGTCCTGCGCCGGCTGCACGACTCGTGGCTGGGCCTCACGCTCAACACGCTCCGCGACGACGAGATCGCCGCGCGCTGCTGCGGCGTGTCCATCACGCGGGGCAAGCTCCTCGCCTTCTGCATCGGCAACTTCTTCATCGGGCTCGGCGGCGCGCTCTACGCGGTCATGGTCGGCTTCGTCTCGCCGCCCGACTTCGACTTCGGCTACTCGCTCGTCATGCTCTCGGTCATCATCATCGGCGGCGTGGACTCGATCCCCGGCGTCGTCCTCGGCGCGTGCCTGCTGCTGCCGCTGCCCGAGCGCTTCCGCTTCCTGCACGAGTACCGGCTGCTGCTCTACGGCCTGGTCATCGTGGTGATGCTGCTCTACCGGCCGCAGGGGCTCTGGCCGGCGGCGATCCGGAGATACCGGTGAGTCTGCTGGAGGTGAAGGGGCTCACGGTGAGCTTCGGCGGGCTGGTCGCGCTCGACGCCGTGGACGTCGGCGTGGACGCGGGCGAGACGCTCGGCGTCATCGGCCCGAACGGCTCGGGCAAGACCACGCTCTTCAACGCGCTCACGGGGCTCTACGCCGCGGCGGCGGGCGAGATCCGGTTCGCGGGGCGCGAGCTGGCCGGGCTCGAGGCCCACGCGATCGCCCGGCTCGGGATCGCCCGCACGTTCCAGTCGAGCCGGCTCTGCCTCGCGCTGTCGGCGTTCGACAACATCCTGATCGGCATGCAGGCCGGACGCCGCACCGGCCTGCTGGACAGCGTGTTCCGTCGCGGGAAGCTGCTCGCCGAGATGGGCGAGGCGCTCGAGCGGGCCTCGCACCTGCTCGCGCTCTTCAACCGCGACCTGCCGGCGCGCGGGTTCGAGCGCGTCGGCCAGCTCCCGCAGATCGACCGGCGCCGGGTCGAGATCTGCCGCGCCCTCGCCTCGCGGCCGAAGCTCCTGCTGCTCGACGAGCCGTCGGCCGGGATGAACCCCGAGGAGACGGCCGAGCTGATGCGGGACCTCCAGATCGTGCGCGAGGAGATGCCGGGGCTCTCCGTGATCGTCATCGAGCACGACATGTTCGTCATCGAGGGCGTGAGCCGGCGGGTCGTGGCGTTCAACTACGGCCGGAAGATCGCCGAGGGGCCGTTCGCCGCCGTCGCCGCCCACCCCGAGGTGCGCGAGGCGTACCTGGGCCGGGAGACGGCCCGTGCTTGAGCTGGCCGGCGTCTCGACGCGCTACGGCGCGATCACGATGCTGCGCGACGTGTCGCTGGAGGTCGCGCCGGGCCGGATCGCGTGCCTGCTCGGCCCGAACGGCGCGGGCAAGACCACGCTGATCCGGACGATCCTCGGCATCGTGACGCCGGTGGCGGGCGAGATCCGCTTCGAGGGCCAGCGCCTCGACCGGCTCCGCACCCACCAGATCGTCGAGCGCGGCATCGGCGTCGTGCCCGAGGGGCGCCGCGTGTTTCCGCGGATGACGGTCGAGGAGAACCTCCGCATGGGCGCCTTCGTCGAGTGGACGCCGGCGGACCTGGGCGAGCGCCTCGACCGCGTGTTCGCGCTGTTCCCGCGGCTCGCCGAGCGCCGCGGGCAGCGCGCCGCGACGATGTCGGGCGGCGAGCAGGCGATGCTGGCCGTGGGCCGCGCGCTCATGGGCCGGCCGAGGCTCCTGCTGCTCGACGAGCCGTCGCTCGGGCTCGCGCCGGTGCTCGTCGAGCAGCTCTTCGCGATGGTGCAGACCATCAACCGGAGCGGCACCACCGTGTTCCTGGTCGAGCAGAACGCGCGCAAGACGCTCGAGATCGCCCACCACGGCTTCCTCATCCAGAAGGGCGAGATCGTGGGCCGCGGGAGCGCGGCGGAGCTGGCCGCCTCCGAGATCGTGCGCCACGCCTACTTGAGGGCCTGAGCTCGACGCGGGTCAATATCAAGCGACCAGTTGACTATCAACCAGTTCATTGATAGTCTTCCGGGCATGGAGCCGGCGATCAGACCCCTGCCCTTCGCCGCCGACGTCGAGGATCCCCGCGAGGAACTGCTCGATCGCGTCTTCTTCGCCCTCTCCGACCCCGGCCGGCGGGCCATCCTGAAGCGACTGGGCGAGAAGCGGCTGCTCGTCTCGGAGCTGGCGGCGCCCTTCGACATCTCGCTCCAGGCCGTCTCGCGCCACGTGCAGGTGCTGGTGCAGGCGGGCCTCGTGCAGCAGGAGCGCACCGGCCGCGTCGCGCGTTGCAGCCTCGAGGTCGGGCCGATGTTCGCGGCGGCGGTGTGGATGAACGAGTACAGCCGGTACTGGCAGGCGCAGTTCGACACGCTGGCGCGATGGCTCAAGACACTCGAGCGTCAGCGCCGGAGGGCCGGCCGGCGGGCGAGGAAAGGAGCGGCGAAGAAGCGATGAGATACGCGGAAGGATCACGGCGGCTCCGCGCGTACCGCAAGCGGATCGCCGCGCTCCGCAAGAAGATGCGCGACGTGCAGCACCGCATCGAGCCCGAGCCGGTCGACGACTACACCTTCTCCACGGCCCGGGGCCCGAAGCGGCTCTCCGAGCTGTTCGGCGCCAAGCGGGATCTCTTCGTCATCCACAACATGGGATCGTCGTGCCCGTACTGCACGCTCTGGGCCGACGGCTACAACGGGCTCTACGAGCATCTGCGGAGCCGCGCGGCGTTCGTCGTCTCGAGCCCGGACCCGCCCCCCGTCCAGGCGCGGTTTGCGCGCAGTCGCGGCTGGCGATTCCCGATGGTGAGCCACCGGGGCACGACCTTTGCCCAGGATATGGGCTATCGCTCCCGGTCCGGGGGGTGGCTGCCGGGCATCTCGGCGTTCCGGCGAGAGCCGAACCGCATCGTCCGCCTCTCCGAGGCGGCCTGGGCCCCGGGGGACGATTTCTGCTCGCTGTGGCACGTGCTCGATCTCCTCCCGGAAGGTCCGGCCGGCTGGCAGCCCCGGCTCCGCTACCGCAGCCCCGGCCGCTCGCGGTGAGCCGCCGAAACCTGCGCGGGCCCCGCGACGAGCGGGCCGCGCCTTCAGCATCGCCGCGAACTACGCCCACGTGGTCACCAGCGAGGACATGGCCGTGCAGCGGCTCCTGCGCGGGAAGGATCTGGTGGCGGCGACGACCTGGGCGGGCCGGACGGGCATGAGCGAGCTGCCCCCGCTCGGGCCCGGCGCCGGGGACCTCAAGGCATGGAGCCGGCAGGCCAAGATCGATATGCCGGTGCTGCAGCGCTACGGGCAAGCGGTGTACGCGGCCACCGAGGAATACGTGGCCTCCCTGACCCCGGAGGGGCTCGCGCGCTCCCTGGATCTCTCCGTCCTCGGGCTCGGCCAGCAGCCGGTGGCGTTCATCGTGAACGCGCTGGTCGTCAACGCCGCGATGCACTGCGGGGAGACCTCTTGCCTCAAGGGGATCCAGGGATTGAAGGGCTACCCGATGTGATCGGGCCGCCGGGAAGGAGGCTGCGATGACCACGCACCGAGTCGTCTCGCGCGAGGAGTGGATCGGCGCCCGCCGGCAGCACCTGGCCCGGGAGAAGGAGCTCACGCGGCTCCGCGATCAGCTGAGCCGGGAGCGCCGGGACCTGCCCTGGGTGAAGGTGGACAAGCCCTACGCATTCGACGGGCCGAACGGCCAAGAGTCGCTGGCGGACCTCTTCGAGGGACGCAGCCAGCTCATCGTCCAGCACTTCATGTTCGACCCCAGCTGGGAGGAGGGCTGCAAGAGCTGCTCGTTCTGGGTGGACAACTTCGACGGCGTCACCGTTCACCTGAACCACCGCGACGTCACCTTCGTCCTCGTCTCGCGGGCGACAATCGCGACCCTCGAGGCGTACCGCCGCCGCATGGGCTGGCGCGTCAAGTGGGTGTCGTCGCTCCACACCGACTTCAACCGCGACTATCACGTCTCCTTCAGGCCTGAGGAACTCGAACGGGCGCAGGCGTACTACAACTACGAGACGCGGTCCTTCCCGGTCCCCGAGGCCCCGGGCCTCAGCGTCTTCGCCAAGGACGCCGACGGCGCCATCTATCACACCTACTCGTGCTATGCGCGGGGGCTCGACATGCTCAACGGCGCCTACCACCTCCTTGACCTCGTGCCCAAGGGCCGGGATGAGGCGGGCCTGTCCTCCACCATGGCGTGGCTCCGCCACCACGACCGCTACGAGGACGAGCCGCTCATCCCGGCTTAGGTGCCGCAGAGGAGATGATCTAATTAACGTCCACCGGCTATCTGGCGCTGCGGACCGAGACCCCGTTCCTGTGGCTTGCCGGCATGGCCGTCTTCATGACGGTGCCGATGGTTGCGTTGATGCGCTACTACCAAGCCCACTCGTGGCGGCAGTGTGCAGAAATGACCTGCGCGATGCTCGCGCCTCCCGGGGCAGTCGCAGCGCTGGTTCAGCTCGGCGTGATCGCCTACCCGTGGCTCGCGGTAAGCACGCTGCCGGCCTCGACCCACGTCACGATGCTGCTCGGCATGATCGTCTTGATGCTCTATCGCCGCGATCACTACGCTGGGGCGCCGGGTCCGGCGGCACATGCGGTGAACAGCCGTGGAACGAACCAATAGGAGGGGTGACAGGCACGACGGTCTTCCTCGTCGAGCAGAACGCCCGCAAGACCCTCGAGATCGCCGACCACGGATTCTTGCTGCAGCAGGGGGAGATCGTCGGGCGCGGCACCGCCGCGGAGCTCGCCGCCTCGGAGATCGTGCGCCACGCCCTACCTGCGCGCGGGAGGATTGCGGGCCGTCCCCCCTGCGGAGCCAGGCGCCTCACGCCGAGACGGACTCCGCGGCGCCGGAGCGGGCGGGCTCGAAGCGGAGGAAGTAGGCGAGGAAGGCGAGGAAGGTGAGCGCGTAGATCGCGCCCGAGAGGTAGTACGGCATCGTCCACTGGCCGGC
>JACPCH010000072.1:0-5950 GCA_016179875.1 Candidatus Rokuibacteriota bacterium
AGGGCGATGTCGCTCCCGCCCGCGACGGCGTAGCCGTGGACCTTGCACACGACGGGCTTGAGGCTCCGCCAGAGGCTCATGAAGCACTGCGTGTTCTCGCTCATGCCCGCGTAGTCGCGCATCGGGTCCCAGGGCATCGCCTGGCTCCAGCGCTGCGGCCCGGGCGCTTCCGCGTAGCGCTCGAGGTCGTAGCCCGCGCAGAACGCGCGCCCGGCGCCGGCGAGCACGATCACGTGGACGGCCGGGTCCCGGTTCGCGTCCGCCACGGCGGCGGCCAGCGCCCGCGGCATCTCCTCGTCGATCGCGTTGAGCTTCTCGGGCCGGTTCAGCGTGACCCGACCGAGCCGCCCGTCCCGCTCGTAGCGCACCACCGTCATGACGCCAGCACCTTTCTCGGATCGAGGGCATCCCTCAGTCCGTCGCCGATATAGTTGATGGAGAGGACGGCGAGGAAGATCGCCGTGCCGGGGAAGATCGCCCAGTGGGGGGCGTGGTCGAGGGTGTCCTTGGCGTCGAACAGGATGCGTCCCCACGTCGGGATGTCGCCTCCTCGCTGGGAATGCGCCCCACTATACCAAGTGTTTACGGATCGTTCACACCGGAGACGGTATACTTCGGGAGAACCGATGAGACGCGCGCTCGTGCTCGCCCTGCTGGCGCTCGGCGGCCTCGCCGGCGTCGGCGCGGCCGTGTACCCGATGCTCCGGCCGACGCCCGAGGCCGGCGGCGTCGAGCCGCGCGTCGCGGCCCCGACGGCGGGCGGCGCGCCCGCCGTCGCGCCGCCGGTCGCGCTCAAGCCGCGCGCCGGGCGGGCGCTGGCCCTCGAGGAGGCGGTGCGCGAGCTCGACCTGATCCGGCCGTCGCGGACGAGGCTCGCGGAGGACTTTGCGGTGCCGATGGTGGGCGGCCAGCGTTTCAAGCTCTCGGCGGAGCGCGGCAAGCTGGTGATGATCAACTTCTGGGCGACGTGGTGCCCGCCGTGCCGCGAGGAGATGCCGGCGATGGAGCGCCTGCACCGCCACCACCGCGACCAGGGCTTCGTGCTGCTCGCGGTCTCGGTGGACGCGGCGCCCGACAAGGTGAAGCCGTTCCTCGACCGGTACAAGCTCACGTTCCGCGTCGGGCTCGACCCGACCATGGATCTGGCGAACGCCTACGGCGTCCGCGCGCTGCCCTCCAGCTTCTTCGTGGACCGCCAGGGCCACCTGGCGGCGCTGGCCCTCGGCCCCCGGGCGTGGGACAACGACGCCTCCCACTCGCTCGTCGAGGGGTTCCTGCGCCGTTGATGGGCCAGGGGCTCGGCGTCGCGGTCGCCTTCAGCGCGGGGCTCTTCTCGTTCCTGTCGCCGTGCGTGCTGCCGCTGTTTCCCTCCTACATCTCGTTCATCACGGGCATGTCGGTGGCGGACCTCACCGCCGACCTCTCCGCCGCCGTGCGCCGCCGCGTCCTCCTCCACGCGGTCGCGTTCGTCCTGGGCTTCTCGATGGTGTTCGTCGCGCTGGGCGCGTCGTTCAGCGCGGTCGGCCAGTTCCTGCTCGACTACCGCGACGTCATCCGAAGGGTCGGCGGCGCGCTGATCGTGCTCTTCGGCCTCTACATCGCCGGGGTCCTCAAGCTCGCGCTGCTCGGGCGCACCACGCAGTGGCAGATCCGCGAGAAGCCCGCGGGGTACCTGGGCTCGCTCGCCGTCGGCGTCACCTTCGCGATCGGCTGGACCCCGTGCGTCGGGCCCATCCTGGGCGCGATCCTGTCGCTGGCCGGCACCGCCGAGACGGTCGGGCGGGGCGTCGGCCTGCTCGTCGCCTACTCGGCGGGGCTCGGCGTCCCGTTCCTGCTCTCGGCGCTGGCGCTCGGGCCGTTCCTGCGCTTCTTCAAGCGGTACCGGCCGTTCATCCCCGTGGTCGAGCGCGCCGCGGGGGTGATCCTCATCGTCGTGGGCGTCCTCGTCTTCACGAACTACTACGTCGTGCTCAACGCCTGGACGATCTCGCTCACGCCCGACTGGCTGCTCCGGCGGCTCTAGAGCCGCGTGCGCGTCCACGTCACCGTCCCCGCGACGTCGGCCAACCTGGGCCCGGGCTTCGACGCCCTCGGACTCGCGCTGGCCCTCCACAACGAGATCAGCGCGGCCGAGGCCGACCGCGTGAGCGTCGCGATCGAGGGCGAGGGGGCGGCGCGCCTGCCGAAGAGCGCCGACAACGTCGTCGCGCGCGGCGTGCGCCTGGCCTACGAGGCGGCCGGCCGCCCGTTCCGGGGCTGCGAGCTCCGCTGCGTGAACCGCGTGCCGACCGCGCGCGGGCTCGGCTCGAGCGCGGCGGCGTGGGTCGGCGGCCTCGTCGCCGGCAACGCGCTGCTCGGCGGGCCGCTGTCCAAGGACGCGCTGCTGGCGCTGGCGGCGCGCGCCGAGGGCCACCCGGACAACGTCGCGGCCGCGCTCCTCGGGGGGCTCACGGTGTCGTGCGCCGCGGGCGACGCGGTGACCGCGATCGCGCTGCCGGTGCCCGCCGCGCTCCGCTGGGTCGCGCTGATCCCGGAGGCGACGAGCGCGACCGCGGAGGCGCGCGCGGTCCTGCCGGCGTCGGTGCCGCGGGCGGACGCGGTGTTCAACGTCCAGCGCGTGGCGCTGCTCCTCGCGAGCCTCCAGGCCGGCCGGCCCGCGGCGCTCGCCGTCGCGCTCGAGGACCGCCTGCACCAGCCCTACCGGCTCCGGCTCTTCCCGTGGCTCACCGCCGTCGCCGCCGCCGCGCGCGCCGCCGGAGCGCTCGGCTGCGTGCTCAGCGGCGCGGGCCCGTCGGCCCTGGCCGTGACGGCCGGGGACGCGGCGCCGGTGGCCCGCGCGATGGAGGCCGCGCTGCAACGCGCCGGCCTCGGCGGCACCGCGCGAGCGTTCGACGTGGACACCACGGGCGCGATCAGCCGGACGCTCTAGATTTTTCGGGCCATCTCGCCGCGCACCACCATCGGGGTCGTCTGGCTGACGCTCGCGGTCGCGTACGGGCTCTTCTTCTCCTTCTCGGTCTTCCTGCTGCCGCTCGTCGAGGAATTCGGCTGGTCGCGCGGGCTCACGGCGGGCGCGATGTCGGTGTCCACGGTGGTCCAGGGGCTGCTGGCGCCGGTGGCCGGCGTCCTCGTGGACCGCGTGGGGCCACGGCGCGTGATCGTGGTGGGGGTGGTCCTGCTCTCCGCCGCCTTCGTCCTCGGCGCCACGGTGGCGGCGCCCTGGCAGCTCTACCTCTACACGGGCGTGCTCGGGGCCACCGGGCTGGTCGCGCTCGGCTGGGTGCCGATGGGCGTGCTCCTGTCGCGGTGGTTCGCGGAGCGCCGCGGGCGCGCGGCCGGCGTCGCGTTCTCGGGCATGGGCGCGGGCGTGTTCGCGGTGGGGCCCCTGGCGCAGTGGCTCATCGGCGCGCTCGGCTGGCGGGCGGCGAGCGCGCTGCTCGGCGCCGGCGCCTTCGCGGTGCTGCTGCCCCTCGTCCTGCTGGGCCTGCGCGACGCACCGGCCGAGCCGGGGCCCGGCGCGCGCGGGGCTCCGCCGCGCCCGGCCCCGCCCCCTCGCACCTCGGTCCCCGCCGACGCGACGCTCCGCGACGCGCTCGGGACGCGCGAGTTCTGGGCGCTCTGGCTCGCGTACTTCTTCACCCCGCTCGCGGTCTTCCCGGTGTTCACCCACCAGGTCGCCTTCGCGATCGACCTCGGGTTTGCGCCGCTGTTCGCCGCGACGATCTTCGGCCTGATGGGGCTGATGTCGAGCGCGGGCCGCATCGGGTTCGGCCTCGCCGCCGACCGCTTCGGCGGCCCGCTCTCGGCGACGATCTCGTTCGGCTGCACGGCGGGTGGCGCTCTCGCCCTGCTCGCCCTCGAGGGCTCGCCGCGGGCGGGCTGGCTCGTCGGGTACGCGGTGCTGTTCGGCCTCGGGTTCGGCGCGCGCGGGCCGATCATCACGGCGATGGCCTCGGACCTCTTCGCCGGCCGCCGCTTCGGCCTGATCTACGGCGTGCTCAACCTCGGCAACGGCGTCGGCGCCGCGGTCGGCCCATGGTTCGGCGGCTGGGTGCACGACGTCACGCGGTCGTACCGGGGCGCGTTCCTGGCGTCCGTGGTGTTCTGCGCGCTCGGGGCGGGCGCCTTCTGGTTCACGCGGCGGCGCGCGCCTTGACGGGCTCCGGGGGGGGTGCTAAGGGGACGGCATGAGCGACGGCGTCCTGCCCGATCACGAGCTGCGCGCCGCGGTGGACGAGGGGTGGATCCGCGCCCCCGCCGGGATCGAGGACCAGCAATTCCAGCCGGCCAGCCTGGACCTTCGCCTCGGCGCCGAGGCCTACCAGCTGCGCGCCAGCTTCCTGCCCTTTCGCGAGACGGTGCAGACGAGGCTCGGCGGGCGCGACGTCGTCGACGGCGATCTCGTCATCGACCGGCTGTCCCTCGTCGGCGGGGCGACCCTGCAGCGCGGGTCGGTGTACCTCGTGCCGCTCCTCGAGTCGCTCGTGCTGCCGCCTCACGTGCGCGGCCGCTCGAACCCGAAGAGCACGACCGGGCGCCTCGACATCTTCACCCGCGTGATCACCGACGGCACGCCCCGCTTCGACGAGATCCACGCGGGTTACCGCGGGACGCTCTACCTCGAGGTCTCCCCCCAGTCCTTCCCGGTGCGCGTGCACGCCGGGCTCTCGCTCAATCAGCTCCGCCTGCTCGCGGGCCCGACGACCATGTCCGACGCCGAGCTCGAGCGGCTGTACCACGCGACACCGCTGCTCTACGACGACGACGGGCCGATCCCCGCCGAGCGCGCCGTCTTCAACGACGGGCTCTGCATGGGGATCGACCTCTCGGGCCGGCTCACGGACGGGATCGTCGGCTACCGCGCCCACCCGAACCCCCCGGCGGTGGACCTGGCGCGGATCGGCCACTACGACCCCGCCGAGTTCTGGGAGCCGATCAAGCGCCCGGCCCGCGACGCCTACATCCTCGAGGCCAACCGCTTCTACATCCTCGTGTCCAAGGAGCGGATCCGGGTACCGCCCGACTTCGCCGCCGAGATGGTCGTGTACGACGCGGGCGCCGGCGAGATCCGCACCCACTACGCCGGGTTCTTCGACCCGGGCTTCGGGTTCGGCGACGGGAGCGTTCTGGGCACCCGGGTGGTGATGGAGGTGCGGGCCCGGGAGGTGCCGTTCATGGTCTACGACGGCCAGACGTCGTTCAAGGTCTGGTTCGAGCGGCTCCGGTCGCGCCCGGCGCGCGTGTACGGGGTGGGGCTCGAGTCGTCCTACCAGCACCAGACGCTGACCCTGAGCAAGCACTTCCGCCGCCCGTAGCGCGGGCCGCGGTGAAATGGCCCTTGAATGGTAGAATGCCGGTAGCGTTGGTCCGAGGCGTGGCATCCCACGGTCCAGTGCCCGATGGAGGGCCAGATGGCTGAGCAGAAGAAGAAGGAGACCCGGCCCAGCAAGCCCGCGGAAGGCGGCGACGGGGCGGCCGCGAACCCGGAGCTGGCCAAGAAGGGCAAGAAGATCAAGGAAGACATCGACAAGCTCCTCGACGAGATCGACGACATCCTGGAGGAGAACGCCGAGGAGTTCGTGAAGAGCTACAGTAAGGCGTGCCGATCTACGAGTACCGCTGCAAGGGCTGCGACCGGGAGTTCGAGAAATACGTGCCCTCCACCACGACCGCCGTGGCCTGCCCGGCGTGCCAGAGCGCGCAGGTGATGCGCAAGCTCTCGGTCTTCGGGATGAAGACCGCCGGGACCGTCCAGCCGTCCGCGATGACGGGCGGCGGCGGGTGCTGCGGCGGCGGCTGCGGCTGCCACTGACCGTCCGCGCCCCGACGGCCCGGCCCTGATGGACCTGCGCCGCCTCGAGATCTTCGCGAAGGTGGCCGAGCTGGGCAGCTTCTCCCGCGCCGCCGACGCCCTGCACCTGACGCAGCCCACGATCTCCGAGCACGTCCG
>JACPCH010000072.1:5957-13335 GCA_016179875.1 Candidatus Rokuibacteriota bacterium
CAGGCGCTCGACCAGTTCCAGGGCCGGATGGGGGGCGAGCTCGTCGTCGGCGGCTCGACGATCCCGGGCGAGTACGTCCTGCCGGCGCTCATCGGGCAGTTCAAGGCCAAGTTCCCCGACATCTCGATCGCGCTGCTCATCGGCGACAGCCGCCAGGTGATCGACTGGGTCGAGGAGGGACGCGCCGAGGTCGGCGTCGTCGGCGCGCGCCCCCACGGGCGGACCCTCGCCGCGCGCGAGCTCATGGCGGACGAGCTGGTGCTCGTCGTGCCGGCCGACCATCCGTGGGCGGGCCGGAAGTCCGTCGCGCTCGCCGACGTCCGCGGCGAGCCGCTCCTCGTGCGCGAGCGCGGCTCGGGCTCGCGCGAGGCGCTCGAGCGCGCGCTCGGCGAGCACGGCACCGACCTCGCCGCCTTCCGCGTGGCCGGCGAGATGGGCTCGACCCAGGCGATCAAGCAGGCGGTGCGGGCCGGCGTCGGCATCGCGCTGATCTCCAAGCGCGCGGTCGAGGACGAGTGCCGCGCGAGCCTCCTGGCGTGCCTGCGCGTGAAGGACCTCAAGGTCGCGCGCGCCTTCTACCTGGTGACCCACCGCGAGCGCTCGCGCTCGCCCCTCGCCCAGGCCTTCGTCGAGTTCGTCGAATCCCAGGCGCCCGAGCGGGCGTCTTAACCCGCGACCATGGCCGAGCACACCCACACGGAGGTCCGGCTCACCTCGTACGCCGCCTGCGCCGGCTGAGCGTCGAAGATGGCTCCTGGAGATCTCCAGGAGGTGCTGGCGGCGCTCAAGCCCGCGGGGCGCGCCCACCCCGACCTGCTCGTCGGCCTCGGGGCGGCCGACGATGCGGCGGTCTGGCGTCTCGGACCCGACCTCGCGATCGTCGAGACGGTGGACTTCTTCCCGCCCGTGGTGGACGACCCGTGGACCTGGGGCGCCGTCGCCGCCGCCAACGCGATGTCCGACGTCTACGCGATGGGCGGCGAGGTGCTGTTCGCGCTCGCGGTGGCGGGCTTCCCGCGCGAGTTCTCGAAGGCGATCATCACCGAGGTGTTCCGCGGCGGGAGCGAGAAGGTCGCCGAGGCGGGCGGCGTCATCGCGGGCGGTCACACCGTGGTGGACCCCGAGCCGAAGTACGGCCTCTGCGTCACCGGCCGCGTGCACCCCGACCGCATCCTCATCAAGGGCGGGCTCGCCCCGGGGGAGCGCGTGTTCCTGTCCAAGCCGCTCGGCACCGGCGTGATCGCCACGGCCGCCAAGGACGGCGCCGCGCCGGCCGACGTGCTGGCGGGCGCGGTCGCCAGCATGCTGCGGCTGAACCGCGGGGCCGTGGACGTCGCGCGCGCCCACGGCGTCCGCGGCGCCACCGACATCAGCGGCTTCGGCCTCCTCGGCCACGCCGGCGAGATGGTGGAGGCGTCCGGCGCTGGGCTCGAGCTGGCGGCTTCGGCGCTGCCGCTCCTGCCGGGCACGCGCGCGCTGGCGGAGGCCGGGCACTGGAGCGGCGGCATGAAGCGCAACCGCCGCCACGTGGACGCCGTCTTCGGGCCGCGCCTCACGATCGACCCCGCCGTGCCCGGCTTCCTCGCCTCGCTCCTCAGCGAGGCGGAGACCTCGGGCGGCCTGCTCTTCTCGGTCGCCCCCGCCCGCGCCGGCGACGTCGTCGCCGACTTCGGGCGTCGCGGGGAGGAGTGCTGGGAGATCGGCTCGGTGCTCGCCGAGCCCGTGATCCGCGTCAGCCGCTAGCGCCGCGCCGCCGATCCACGTCGTCGCCCGATCGTTCGCGCGCGGCTCTATCGGCCTGGCCGATTTGCATTCAGCGCGAATCCCGATAGGCTCAGGCGCATCTCAAGATCGGGTTGTCCACTACTCCCGCTGGAGGCGTGAATCCATGCGATGCCTGACCGCCGCGCTGGGGGCCGTGACCCTCCTCATGCTGGCCCTGGCCCTCGCCGCGCCGGGCCCGACGGGCGCCGACGTCCCCGAGGTGCTCCGGATCTCGGCGATCCCCGACGAGAACCCGAACGAGCTCCTCCGCATCTACGCGCCCTTCGCCGACTACCTCGCGAGGGAACTGGGCATGAAGGTCCGGTTCACGCCGGTCGTGGACTACGCGGCGACCGTCGAGGGGCTCGCGGCGAAGAAGCTCGATCTGGTGTGGTACGGCGGCTTCACGTCGGTGCAGGCGGTGCGCCGCACCAACGGCACCGCCCGGCGCCTCGTCCTCCGCCAGGAGGACGCCGAGTTCAAGTCGGTCTTCATCGCCCGGCCCGGCGCGGGCATCAAGGGCCTCGACGACCTCAGGGGCAAGACCTTCGCCTTCGGCTCGGTCTCCTCGACCTCCGGCCACCTGATGCCGCGCTACTTCCTGCTCCAGGCGAAGCTCACGGCCGAGAAGGACCTGAAGCAGGTCGCCTTCTCCGGCGCCCACGACGCGACGGCCCTCTGGGTCGAGTCGGGCAAGGTCGACGCGGGCGCCCTGAACTTCCTCGTCTGGGACAAGCTCGTCCAGACCAAGAAGGTCGATCCGGCCAGGGTGAGCGTCTTCTACACGACGCCGCCCTACGTGGACTACGTCTGGACGGCGCGCGGCGAGCTCGACCGGGGGATCCAGGACAAGCTCATCGCCGCGTTCCTGAAGCTCGATTACGGCGAACCCGCGCACCGCAAGCTCCTCGACCTCCACCGGACGACGAAGTACATCCGGGCGAACGACGCCGACTGGAAGGGCACGGAGGACGCGGCCATCTCGGCGGGCCTGATCAAGTAGTAATGTACGAGCTCCGCGGCATCCGCAAGGTCTTCGCCGGCGGCGAGGCCGCCCTCGACGGCGTCTCGCTCGCGGTCGGCCGCGGCGAGCACGTGGCCTTCGTCGGCCCGAGCGGGGCGGGGAAGACCACGCTCTTCCGGATCCTCAACCTCACGCTGCGCCCGACCGCGGGCACGCTCGTGCTCGACGGCCGGGACGTCGCGGGGCTCTCGGACGCGGAGCTCCGGCGCGCCCGGACGCGGATCGGCACCATCTACCAGCGGCAGAACCTCGTGGGCCGGCTGCGGGTGGTCCACAACGTGCTCGCGGGCAACCTCGGGCGCTGGTCCACCGCGACGGCGCTCGCCTCGCTGGTGCGGCCGCGGGGCGCCGAGGAGGCGGCGCGGGCCCTCGAGCAGGTGGGGATGCCCGAGAAGCTGTGGGCGCGCACCGACGAGCTGTCGGGCGGCCAGCAGCAGCGCGTGGCCATCGCGCGCGTGCTCGTCCAGAATCCCGACGTCATCCTGGCCGACGAGCCGGTGTCCTCGGTGGACCCGTCGCTCGCCGTGACGATCGTGTCGCTGCTCCGGGATCTCTCCCACGAGCGGCGCAAGACGCTCCTCATGAATCTCCATAGCGTCGAGCTGGCGCTCGCCTACTTCCCGCGCATCGTCGGGATCCGGGACGGCCGGATCCACTTCGATCTGGCGCCGGCCAGGGTGACCAGGGAGCTCCTGGCCGAGCTCTACGCCGGTCACCGGGACGACGAGCTCCAGCTCGAGCGGCTCCAGGATGGCACGAGGCCCTTCGGCGGCGCCTGTCGACCGCTTCCCGGCTTCGCCGAGTAGGTCGGTCTTCCCGTACGTCTTCGGCGCCGTCCTCCTGGCGAGCGTCGTCTTCTCGCTGCGGGAAGCCCAGGTGGACCCGCGCCGCTTCGTCGAGGGGGAGGCCCTCGCCAACGTCGCGCGGTTCGTTCGCGGCGCGTTCCCGCCCAAGCTCTCGCGCGACTTCCTCGGGCTCATGGCCCGGCCCGCCCTCGAGACGATCCAGATCTCCGTGATGGGGACGGCGATCGCCGTGCTGATCGGCCTTCCCCTGGGCCTCCTCGCGACCTCGTCGCTCACGTGGCGCGGCATCCTCCACGAGCGCACGAGCCGAAGCGGACGCTGGACGCTGGGCTTCGTCCCCTACGCGCTCTCGCGGGCCACCCTCTCGGTCCTCCGCTCGATCCCCGAGTACGTCTGGGCGTTCATGTTCGTCCGCGCGGTCGGGCTCGGGCCGTTCCCCGGGGTCCTCGCGATCGGCGTCGCCTACGGCGGGATGCTGGGCAAGGTGTACTCCGAGATCCTCGAGACCATGAGCCCGCGGCCGCTGGAGACGCTGCACGCGGCGGGGGCCGGCAAGCCGGGCGTGATCCTCTACGGCCTCGTGCCGCAGGCGCTGCCGAACGTCGTCGCCTACACGCTCTACCGGTGGGAGTGCGCGATCCGCGCCTCGGCGATCCTCGGCTTCGTCGGCGCCGGCGGGCTCGGGCAGCAGATCGAGCTGTCGATGCGGATGTTCCAGTTCGACGAGGTCCTGACGCTCCTGGCGATCCTCTTCGCGCTCGTCGCGGGCGTGGACTGGATCAGCGGCCGGATCCGCGCGAGGCTCGCCTGATGGCGCGCCCGGCGCCGGCCCGCCCGGCCCGCGCGTTCCCACTCTGGGCGGGGGCCGGCTTCGCCGCGCTCCTGGTCTGGTCGTGGCACGGCACGGGCGTGGACCCGGCGGCGCTCTTCGGCCCCGAGGGGCTCGGCCAGATCGCGGCCTACGTCCGGAAGCTCTTCCCGCCCGACCTGTCGGCGCACGCGCTCCGCGACGCGGCGAGCGGCGCGGTCGAGACGTTCGCGATCTCGCTGATCGGCTCGCTCCTGTCGGTGGGCATCGCGGCGCCGCTCTCGCTCCTGGCGACGCGGACGCTCCTGTACCGCGGCATCCTCTTCGAGGGCCGGCCGCCCGGCCCGGGCGCCCGGGCGCGGCGCGTGGCCCTGTACGCCGCCGGCAAGGCGACGCTCCGCGTGCTCCGGACGATCCCGGAAATCGTCTGGGCGCTGATCTTCGTGTTCATGGTGGGGCTCGGGCCGTTCCCGGGCGTGCTCGCGCTCGGCTTCCACACCGGCGGCGTGCTCGGCAAGCTCTTCGGCGAGGTGCTGGAGGACGTGGACCCGGCGCCCCTGGAGGCGCTCCAGGCGACGGGCGCGACCCGCTTCCAGGTGCTGGTGTACGGCGTGCTACCGCAGGCGTTGCCCCAGTTCGTGTCCTACACGCTCTACCGGTGGGAGGTCAACATCCGCGCCGCGGCGATGATGGGCTTCGTCGGGGCCGGCGGCCTCGGCCAGCGCATCCACGTGGCCATCAGCCTGTTCCACGAGCACCAGCTCCTGACGCTGATCCTCGCGATCTATCTGATCGTGACGCTGGTGGACGCGCTCAGCGCGTATCTACGGGCGCGCCTGGTGTGAGGCGCGTTGCGAGCGGAGGACGGCGAGCAGCCGCTGCTTCAGCTCGCCGGGGATCTCGATCTCGCGCAGCTTGGCGGCGGCGTTGATCGTGCCGCGATAGGTGTTGACGAAGGCCACGCATGGTCCGCATCCCTCGATGTGCCAGTCGAGCAGCTCGCGCGTCTGTTGGGGGAGGGTGCCGTCGAGATAGTCGCCGAGCAGCTCGGCGATCTGCCGGCACTCGATCGAAGACGGTCCGGATGCTCCATACTCCGACATCGCGCTCATTATAGGCAGATGTCCGCGCCGGCGCGAGGGATTCACGCTCCCGCTGGACGCGACCCGGGCGGCCCGGTATGCTCGGGCCGATGCCCGGCCGGGTCGCGCTGCTGACGCCGTTCGCCCCGCCCTCGGTGCGCGGCAACGCCGTGACGGTCGCGCGCGTGGCCCGGGGCCTCCGCGCGCGGGGCGTCGAGCTCCGCGTGTGGGATCTCTCCGTGACGCCCGAGGCCGCGGTCGAGGCCGAGGTGGAGGCCTCCCGGCCCGCGCTCGTCCACGCCTTCCACGCCTGGCGCGTCGGGCCGCTCGCGCTCCGCCTCGCCCGCCGCGCCGAGCTTCCGCTCGTGGTCACGCTGACCGGCACCGACGCGAACCTGGACCTCTTCGACCCGGAGCGGGCGCCCGCGGTGCGCCGCGTGCTGGAGAGCGCCGCGCGGCTGACCGTGTTCCACGCGTCGATCGCCGAGCGCGTCGCGGGCGCGCTGCCGGATCTCCGCGCCCGGATCGTGGTGGTGCCGCAGGCCGTGTCGCTCGCGCGCGGGGAGCGCTTCGACCTGTCCGCGCGCTGGCCGCTCCCGCCCGGACGCGTCCTCTTCGTGTTCCCCGCCGGCCTCCGCGAGGTGAAGCGTCCCCGGCTGCCGCTCGGCCCGCTCGACCGGGTGGTGGCGCGGCGGCCCGAGGTCCGCCTGCTCTACGCGGGACCGATCCTCGACCCCGACGAGGGGGACGCGCTCCTCCGCGCGCTGGCCGCGCGGCCGTGGGCCCGCCACGTCGGCGCCGTGCCTCACGCGCAGATGGCCTCGCTCCTCGAGCAGGCCGACGTCGTGCTGAACTGCTCGCGCTCCGAGGGCGGCATGGCCAACTCGATCCTGGAATCGCTGGCGCTCGGCCGCGCGGTGCTCGCGTCGGACGTCGAGGGCAACCGCTCGCTCGTCGAGGACGGCGTGACCGGCCTCCTGTTCCGCGACGAGGCCGAGCTCGCGGCCAACGCCGAGCGGCTCGCGGCCGACCCGGCGCTGCGCGCGCGGCTGGGCGCCGCCGGGCGCGCGCTCGTCCTCGCGCGCTACCCGGAGGCGCGCGAGATCGACGGCTACCTCGACGTGTACCGCCGGCTCGTTCCCGTCACCGCGTGACGTCCCGCCTGGCCCGGCTGCTCGCGCCGCGGCGCATCGCCCTGGTCGGCGTCCCCGCCGACCTCGGCCGCCCGGGCGCGCGCCCGCTCGTCTATCTCCAGCGGCACGGCTTCCCCGGCGCCATCTACCCGGTGAACCCGCGCCACGGCGAGATCGGCGGGCTCCGGACGTATCCCGCGCTGGCGGCGCTGCCCGAGCGGCCCGACGTGGTCTGGGTCGGCGTGTCGGGGCCGCAGGTGCTGGGGGTCCTCGAGGAGATGGCGCGTCTCGGCATCCCGAACGCCGTCGTCCTCACCGCGGGCTTCGCCGAGACGGACGCCGCCGGCCGCCGGCGCCAGGCGGCGCTGCGCGCCGTGGCCGAGGCGGCGGGGATCACCGTGCTGGGGCCGAACATGCTCGGCTTCATCAACTGCTGGGCGCGCGTGCCGCTGACGTTCTCGCCCGCGGGCGGGCTCGAGCCGCTGGTCCCCGGCGCGCTCGGCGTCGCCTCGCAGAGCGGGGCGCTCGCCGGCATCGTCGTCAACCGGGCGTTCGACCGGCGGATCGGCGTGAGCGCGATGGTCTCGACCGGCAACGAGCTCGGCGTGACGGTGTCCGAGTGCCTCGAGTACTTCGCCGAGGACCCGCGCACCCGCGCCGTGGCGCTCGTCGCCGAGGGCATCCGCGACGGCGCACGGTTCCGCGCCGCCGCCGCGCGCCTGACCGCCGCCGGCAAGCCCGTGGTGGCCCTGAAGATGGGC
>JACPCH010000073.1 GCA_016179875.1 Candidatus Rokuibacteriota bacterium
CGTAGGCCGCCGGCTTGCCGTCGCCGTCGAGCACGTCGCACTCGACGAGGCCGACGGTGCGGCCCGCCTTGCGCACGCGCGCCCTGGCCGTCAGCGTCGCCGCCCACACGGGCTTGAGGAAGTTGATCTTCATCTCGAGCGTCGTGTAGGTCTCGCCCTCGCCGAGCGTCGTCATGTAGGCCCAGCCCATCGCCGCGTCGGCGAGCGCGGCCAGGACGCCTCCCTGGACGGTCCCCATGGGGTTGGCGTGGCGCCCGTCCGCGCGCAGCTCGACGACCGCCTCGCCGGGCGCGAAGGACGCCAGCGCCATCCGAAGCAGCTGCGCGGCCGGCGGCGGCTCGACCTCGCCGCGCAGCAGCCGCTCCATCCCGTCGAGCATCCTCACCATGGCCTCAGTCCTCCCCGATCGCCCTGGTCGTCGCGTTCACGGCTCCCCGGTCAGACCGCGCCGTCGTGCCGCAAGCGCCGGATCTCGTCGTCGCCGTACCCGACCTCGCGCAGGATCTCGTCGGCGTGCTGGCCGACGGTCGGCGGCGCGCGGTGGACCGTCGCCCGGCCCGTGGAGAACTCGAGCGGGAAGCGCAGGAGCTTCACGCGGCCGGCGACGGGGTGCGTGATCTCCTCCACGACGTCGGCGGCCTGCACGGCCGGATCGGCGAACGTCGCGTCGTAGTCCTGGACCTTCGCGGCCCAGACGCCGCGCGGCACGAGCGTGGCGAGCCACTCGTCGGTCGTACGCCGCCGGAGCGCGGGCTCGAGCAGGCGCGCGATCTCCTCGCGCTCCTCGAAGTTCCAGGTGACGCCCGCGTAGCGTTTCAGCTCGGGGAGCGGCAGCGCGTCCGCCAGCCCGGCGAGCGGCGACATCGAGAGCACGAGCCAGCCGTCCCGCGTCGCGTAGCACCCGTAGGGCGGCGGATGGAAGGTGCTGGCGAGCGGCGTCGGGCTCTTCTCGAGGCGCGCGCCGTTCAGGTAGTAGCCGAGGATCTCGCGCTGGAGGTCGAGCGCGGCGCGCAGCATGCTGACCTCCACGTGGAGCCCCCGGCCGGTGCGCTGGCGCTCGAGGAGCGCCGCCAGCACGCCGAGCGCCAGCAGCGCCGCGCCGTGCTGGTCCACCACCGCGGTGCCGACGGGCGTCGGCGGCTGGCCGGCGCGCCCCGAGATGTGGGCGAGCCCCGAGAACGCCTGCATCAGGAGGTCCTGTCCAGGCCGGTCGCGGTACGGGCTCGACTCGCCGTAGCCCGAGGCCGAGACGTAGACGAGCCGGGGATTGAGCGCCGTCAGCGTCTCCCAGTCGAGGCCGAAGCGGGCCATCACGCCCGGCCGGAAGTTCTGGACCACTACGTCCGCGCCCTGAATCAAGCGGCGCGCCACGGCGGTGGCGGCGGGCTTCTTGAGATCGAGGGTCAGGCTCCGCTGGTTCCGGTGGGCGAGCAGGAAGAATGCGCTCTCGCCGTTCAGGTAGAGGTTGCAGCCCGACCAGTTGCGCTCCCAGAGCCGGCCGCCCGGCGGCTCGATCTTGACGACGTCGGCGCCGAGGTCGGCGAGCAACTGGACACCCGAGGGGCCGAGGAGGAACTGGGTGAAGCTGAGCACGCGCACGCCGGCGAGGATCGCGAGCGGCGGGCGCTCGGCCACTACTCCACCACCTTGAGGATGTGGGTGGCGGCGGCCACGACGTCGCCGCGCTCGGTCGTGCAGGTGACGCGCGCGAAGGTCTTCCGGGCCGCCTCGTCGCGCTCGACGATCTCGTACGTCACGGTCACCGTGTCGCCGAGGAAGCACGGGGCGGGAAAGCGGATGCGGTCGTAGCCGTACGAGACGATCGTGCCGGGCAGGTCGGTGATGATCTTCGTCGAGGCGTTCGACATCAAGCCGACGAGGAGCGCGCCGTGGGCGATGCGCCGCCCGTACGTCGTCGTGCGCATGTACGCCTCGTCCACGTGGTTCGGCGAGAGGTCGCCGGTGAGTCCGGCGAACAGATAGACGTCCGACTCGGAGACCGTCTTGCGCACGGTGACCTTCTTCCCGACCGGCAGCGCGGCGAATGCCTCCTGGCCCCGCATGGCGCCTCCTCGCCCGAAATCCGGGCAGGGCGATGGTATATGATGGCGCCCGATGAATCGAGGGCTTCGGCACGTCGCCCTCCGCACGGTCGACCTCGCGCGCACCGAGCGGTTCTACGTGGACGTCCTCGGGCTCCGGATCGCGTTCCCGCATCGCGGCATGCTCTTCCTCGAGACGCCGGGCGGCGGCGACCTCCTGAACTTCGTCGCGACGCGGCACGGGTTCGACCCGGCGGCCGGCGGGCTCGACCACATCGGCCTCCGGCTGCCGCCCGCGCGGTGGAAGGCGGCGCGGGCGCGGCTCCGGCGCGCCGGCGCCAGGGTGACGGGCCGGCGCGGCCGCACCGCGATCTACGTCGAGGACCCCAACGGCTACACCGTCGAACTCTACTGCGACTGATCGGGAGGCGCGAGCCCCCGGAAGGCGAGCGTCGTGACCTCCCCGCGGTCGAGGCTCGCCACCCGTACCGCGTGGTTGTTGGTGTCGGCGACGAAGAGGCGGCTCCCCGCCGCGCTCACGCCGCTCGGCTCGCTGAAGCGCGCGGCGGCCGCCGGGCCGTCGGCGTGCCCGGCCTCGCCGGAGCCCGCCAGCGTGCGGCACTCGCCGGTCTTCGGGTCGAGCCGCTTGAGCTTGTGGTTGTAGGTGTCGGCGACGTACACGACGCCCTCGTGCCAGGCGACGCCGAGCGGATGCTGCAGGCGCACCGCGGCGCGGCCGACGCCGTCGCGGTCGCCGAACTCGAAGAGGCCCTCGCCCACGATCGTGCGGATCGCGCCGCCCGGCCGCGGGTCCACGACGCGGACCGCGCTCGCCTCGCTGTCGGCGACGTAGAGCTGGCGGCCGTTCGTCGCGAGCCCGCTCGGCTGGTTCATGGACGCCGCTTGGAGCGGCCCGTCCTCGAGCGCCTCGCGGCCGTCGCCGGTGTGGGGCGCGACGCGCTCGCCGCCCGGCGGCAGGGCCCAGAGCTGGTGCGTGCCGGCCATCGCGACGTAGAGCGTGCCGGCGACGATCGCCAGATCCCAGGGCGAGGAGAGCGCCGTGGAGAGCGGCGGCCCGCCGACGCGCGGGCCGACAAGCTGGGCGCCCGTGCCCGCGATCGTCCGCACCCGGCCGGCCGCCAGGTCCACGGCACGGAGCGCGTGGTTCTCGGTGTCGGCGACGTAGAGCGTGTCGCCGTCGAGCGCCAGGCCCTGCGGTTGATAGAAGGCCGCCTCGGCGAGCGGCCCGTCGGCGAGCCCCGGGGCGCCGCTCCCGACGACCTGTCTCACCCGTCCCTCGAGATCCGCCACGACGATGCGGTGACCGCCGGTGTCGCTGACGAACAGGCGCCCGCCCGCCTCGTCGGCGAGCACCTTGCCCGGGAACCTGAGCGGCGTGGGGTCCGGGCGTCGCTCCCGCTCGAACGGCAGCGGCCGGCGGTCCAGCCAGCCGGCGGCGTCGAACTCCTCCACCATCCGGCGGAGCAGCTCGTCGAAGGGCTCGAGGCGGAACTCGCCCTCGTGCTTGCCGATGACCCGGCCCCGCGGGTCGACGAACATCAGCGTCGGCCACGCGCGGACGGCGTACGCCTGCCAGATCCGGAAATCGCGGTCGTTGACGACGGGGTGGCCGACCTCGAGGCGCAGGATCGCCGCGCGCACCGAATCCGTCTCGCGCTCGCTCAGGAACTTGGGCGAGTGGACGCCGACGACGGCCAGCTCCCGGCTCCACTTCCGCTCGAGCTTCCGCAACTGCGGAAGCACGTGGAGGCAGTTGATTCAACAGAACGTCCAGAAGTCGAGGAGAACGATCTTGCCGCGGAGGTCGCGGAGGCCGAGCGGCCGGTCGGTGTTGAGCCACTCGGCATCCGCGGGGAAGTCCGGGGCGGTGACCTGGCCGGCGAAGCGCTCGGCCATCGGCCGTCAGGCCGGGGTCAGCGTGTAGGTCTCCGTCGCCATCGGGGTCCCCCTCAGGTCTCCACGGGGGTGCCGGCGCGCCCGCCCCACTCCGTCCAGGAGCCATCGTACAGCGCGACCCGATCGTGGCCGAGCAGATGCAGGGCGAGCGCCAGCACCGCGGCCGTGACGCCGGAGCCGCAGGTGGTCGCGACGGGCTTCGTGAGATCGATGCCCGCCTGCGCGAACGCGGCGCCCAGGTCTTCGCGCCGCAGGAGCGTGCCGTCCGGGCGGTACAGCCGGTCGTAGGGCAGGTTGAGGCTGCCCGGGATGTGGCCGCCGCGCAGGCCCGGACGCGGCTCGGGCTCGGTGGCGGTGAAGCGCCCGTGCGAGCGGGCGTCGAGCACCTGCTCGCGGCGGGTCTTGATGTTGGCGCGGATCTGCGCGAGGTCGCGCACGAGGCGCTTCCGGAGCCGCGCCGTGAACGTGCGCACCCGGGGCGCCGGCAGGCCCGACGCCACGGCGCGCCCCTCGGCCCGCCACTTCGGCAGGCCGCCGTCGAGGACGGCCACCGCGTCGTGGCCGAAGGCGCGGAAGGTCCACCACACGCGCGCGGCGCTCACGACGCCGCGCGTGTCGTACACGACCACGCGGTCGCGGCGGCCGATGCCCAGCGCGCCGACGCGCGCGGCGAAGGTCCTCGCGTCGGGCAGCATGTGCGGGAGCGGCGAGCGCGTGTCGGCGATCGCGTCGATGTCGAAGAACACCGCGCCCGGGATGTGCGCCTGCGCGAACTCGGCGCGCGGGTCGCGCCGGAGCTGCGGCATGTGCCAGGAGCCGTCCACCACGCGCACGTCGCGCTTGCCGAGGTGGGCGGCGAGCCAGCCGGTCGTGACGAGCGCGTCCATGTCGGGTGATTGTACCGCGCGAGTCGCGTATAGTCTCCCCGCATGATCTATCTCGTCGTGTGCGGCACGGCGCTCGCCGCGGCCGGGCTCACGCTCTTCTCGGGCTTCGGCCTCGGCACGCTGCTCCTGCCGGCCTTCGCCCTCTTCTTTCCGGTGGCGGTCGCCGTCGCCGCGACGGCCGTCGTGCACCTCGCCAACAACCTGTTCAAGCTCGCCCTGCTCGCCCGGCACGCCGACCGGAGCGTGGTCATCGTCTTCGGTCCGCCCGCCGCGCTCGCCGCGCTCGGCGGCGCCGCGCTGCTCAACACGATGGCGACGCTCCCGGCGCTCGCGCGGTGGACGCTCGACGGCCGGCCCCACGAGGTCACGCCGGTCAAGCTGGTGATCGCGGCGCTCATGGTCGCGTTCGCCGTCCTCGACCTCGTGCCCGCGCTCGAGCGCATGACGCTGCCGCGCCGCTGGCTCCCGCTCGGCGCGGCGCTCTCGGGGTTCTTCGGCGGGCTCTCGGGCCACCAGGGCGCGCTCCGCGCGGCATTCCTCACGAAGCTCGGGCTCGACGCGAAGGCGTTCGTCGCGACGGGGACGGTCATCGCCGTTCTCGTGGATGTGGCGCGACTGGCGACCTACTCCGCGGGGTTCGTCTCGCGCGACTTCGGCGGCGTGCTGGCGGCGCGGGGCGGGTGGACGCTGGTCGGGGCGGCGACCGCGGCGGCGTTCGTCGGGTCGTTCGCCGGCGCGCGGCTGCTGCCGAAGGTCACGATGCGGGCGATCCGCTGGCTCGTCGGCGTGCTGCTGGTGCTGCTGGCGGCGGCCCTCGCGGCCGGGGTCGTCTAGGGTCGGGCGCGCGGGAGCAGCTCGTGGGGGCTCCGGCCCTCGTCGTCGAGGTGCTCCTCCCAGCGGAGATAGCGCTCCATCGCCTCGCGCCCGCGCTCGTAGGGTTTCGGCACGACGTCGTCCGGCTCGTCGAGGAGCCGCGTCGCCCCGCGCTCGAGCGGCCGGCCGGCCTCGGCCCACGCGCGCGTGCCGCCGTCGAGGACCGCGACCGCCGGGTAGCCGAGCGCGGCGAGCGTCGCGGCGGCGAGCGTCGAGGCCAGACCGTCGCCGCAGGTGACGACGACGGGCCGCGCGCGGTCCGGCGCGACGGCGCCGATCGTCAGCTCGAGCCGGCTCCGGCAGAGCCAGCCGGCGCCCGGCACGTGGCCGCGGGCGTAGGCGTCGCTCTGGTCCACGTCGAGCGCCAGCGCGTCGCCGAGGTCGCCGGGCCGGACGCGGCGCGCCGACGCGCGCGCGGCGTCGAGGCCCGACGGCGCCGGCGCGGGCCGCCCGCGCTCGAGCGCGCCGCCGGCCTGCTCCCACGCGCCGAGGCCGCCCGCCAGCACCGCGACCCGCGGGTGGCCCATGCGGCGCAGCCACGAGGCCGTCAGCACCGAGCGCGCGAGGCCATCGCAGGCGAGGACGATCCGCGCGGCGCGGACGGCGACGTACTCGTCGGTGGCCTGGACGGCCTGGCCGCCCGGCGCCCACACCGCGCCCGCCACGTGGCCGGCCGCGTACTCGTCCGCCGTGCGCACGTCGAGGACGTAGAGGTTCTCCCGCTCGCGGCGCGCCTGGAGATCGCGCAGCTCGTCGGGCGTGACGAAGCTCACGCCGTCCTCGGCGGCCACGCGCTTGGCGGCCAGCGCCCCGGCGGCGCGGCCGCGCGCGGTGACGGGCGGGGCCCAGCGCGCGGCGCCGCGCTCCAGCTCGAGCCCGGCGAGCGTCCAGCCCATCGTGCCGTTCTCGAGGGCGACGACCGGGTTCGGGAGCTTCATGCGGCGGAGCGACTCGGCGCCGAGGTAGGAGCGCGTGCGGCCGCCGCAGTGGACGACGATCGTCGTGTCCGGCCGCTCGACCAGCTCGGCGATGCGGAGCACCAGCTCGCCGCCCGGCACGCTGATCGCGCCCGGGATGCAGCCGCGCGCGTACTCCTCGGGCGTGCGCGCGTCCACGATCACGAGATCGTCGCCGCGCGCGATGCGCGCTTCGAGCTCGCGCGGCCCGATCTGGGGCGTCTTCATCGCGTGGAGCGCGCGCTCGCCGAAGACCTTGCTCGGCACGTTGAGGCCCTGGACGAGCGGCCGGCCGGCGGCGCGCCAGGCGGCGAGCCCCCCGGCGAGGGCGCGGACGTCCGTGTAGCCCATCGCGGCGAGCGTCGGCCGGGCCAGCGCGGCGAGCCGCCCGTCCTCGTCGCACAGGACGATCGGCGTGCCCGGCGCCGTCACCAGCTGCGGCAGCCGGAACTCGAGGAGCCGGCGTGGGAGCGGCGTCGCGCGGTAGACGTGGCCGCGCTCGTACGCCGCCCGCTCGCGGAGGTCGAGCACCGCGTGGGGCGTGTCGGACCCCATCAGCGCGGCCAGCCGGTCGGGATCAGACATACGAGGGGCCTTCGATCACGGGGTATTTCGCGAGGAAGCGCTCGTCCACCTCGACGCCGATCCCCGGCGCCTCGAGCGGCCGGACGCACCCGTCGCGGTCGAGCGCGTAC
>JACPCH010000148.1 GCA_016179875.1 Candidatus Rokuibacteriota bacterium
GGGCAGGTGCGGCCGAGGTGACGCTGCTGCTCGACCGAGGCGGGCTCGGTGTCGCCCTGGGTGACGATGAGCCGGCGCAGGACGCCGCGGCACTCGCCCGGCACCTCCTGCCACGCGGGACTCCCCTTGTGATCGCCGAAGTTGATCCGCCGCGCGGGCTCCGGCTCGGCCAGGAAGATGCCCCAGCGGTACTCGGGCATCTTCACGTACCCGAACTGCGCCCACCCCTGCGCGTCCACGCTCACCGCGGTGCGGAGGTAGGCCTCCTTCGCCTGGTAGCCGTGCGGCCCCATCTCCTGCCACCAGTCCAGGAACTTCGGCTGCCACTCCTCGAGGGCGCGCTGGAGCCGGCGGTTCTCGGCGAGGTTGACGTTGTTCGGGATGCGCTCCAGGTAGTCGATGCCGGCCATCACACTCTCCTTCGGTCGAACTCGCTCCGCTGCCCCGTCCCGTAGACCTGGAGCGCGCCCTTGGCCCCGACGGCGTTGGGGCGCTGGAAGATCCAGTTCTGCCAGGCCGTGAGGCGCGCGAAGATCTTGCTCTCGATCGTCTCGGGGCCGCCGAACCGGAGCGAGGCCTCCATCCCGGTGAGCGCGTCGGGCGAGAACGCCGCGCGCTCCTCGAGCGCGAGCCGGACCTCGTCGTCCCAGTCGATGTCGTCGGGGGTGAACGTGACGAGCCCGGCCTCGGCCGCCGCCGCCGCGTCGAGGTCCTCGCCGATGCGCGCCCGGAGCTTCTCCACCCGGCCTGGCTCGGCCAGGAAGCGGCTCCCGAGGCGCGTGAGGCCGTTGACCATCGCGTATGCGCCGAAGTTCATCCCGGTGAGCCTGAGCGTGGCGCGCCCCCGGGCATCGCCGGCGCGCGTCCCGTCGAGCATGTACGAGCGGTCGGCCGCCAGCGCCAGCTCGAGGAGCGTGCCGGCGAAGCACGAGCCGGGCTCGATCAGCGCGAAGATCGAGCGCGAGGACACGTCGAGGCGCTTCCACGTGCGCCGGAGATAGAGCCGGATCTCGCGCAGGAGCCAGTCGTCCGTGTGGGCGGCCAGCAGCCGGTCGCAGGCCTCCACGAGGTCGGCGCGACCGGCCGTCCGGAGCACCCAGACGCCGATCGCCTCCTCGTTCGTCCGCAGGTGGAGGATCAGGTCGTCGAGCTCGCGGGCGAGCGCGAGCGGCCAGAACGCGCAGCCCTGCGCGTGGACGCCCGCCGCCTCCGCCGGCGGGGCGGCGGCCGGCGCGTTCACCGTGATCTCGGCGAGCCCGCGCTCGCGGTCGATCGCGCAGGCGACGGTGGAATAGGTGATGCGGTCGCCCTCGAGCGTCCGGGCGAGCGGCGCCAGCACGATCCCCGGCACGCCCGCCGGGCGGTCGGTGCGGGCCGCCAGCTCCCGGGCTCGCCCGCGCACGGTCTCGTCGAGCTTCGAGCGGGGCACCACCTCATCCACGAGCCCCCACTCCACCGCCCGCCGGCCCTTGACGCCCTCCTCGGTCGTGCAGAAGAAGTCGGCGCGGTCGCGGCGCACCCGGCGCTTGTCCACCAGCCGCGTGAGCCCGCCGGTGCCGGGCAGCACGGCCAGCAGCGGCACCTCGGGGAGCGACACCGCGGTGTTGCCGTCGTCGGCCATGACGATCCAGTCGGTGGCCAGCGCCAGCTCGTAGCCGCCGCCCGCGCAGGGGCCGGTGACCGCCGTGAGCCAGGTCTGGCGCGACTCGGCGGTGGCCTCCTCGATCGCGTTGCGCGTCTCGTTGGTGAACTTGCAGAAGTTCACCTTCCAGCCGTGGGCCGACTGGCTGAGCATGCGGATGTTGGCGCCGGCGCAGAAGACCCGCTCCTTGCCGGAGGTGACGACGACCGCGCCCACCTCGGGGTGCTCGAGGCGCAGGCGCTGCACGGCGTCGTACAGCTCGAGGTCCACGCCGAGGTCGTAGGAGTTCAGCTTCAGCTCGTAGCCGGGCCGGAGGCCGCCGTCCTCCTTGACGTCCATGGCGAGCGTGGCGACCGGCCCGTCGAAGGAGAGCCTCCAGTGCCGGTACTTCGCCGGCTCCGTCCGGAAGTCCACCGGCCCGTGGTCGCGGGTGTCCGCCATGGCTCCTATCCCAGGATGACCCAGAGCGCCTGGGCCGTCTTCGTGCCGAGGTTCTCCCAGCCGTGCGGGGTGCCGCCGTCGAGGAGGGCGCTGTCGCCCGCCTGCAGCACGTGCCGATCGCCGTTGTAGTGCAGCGCCACCCGGCCCTTCAGCACGTAGAAGAGCTTCAGCTGGCCGGGCTTGATGATCACCCGTTCGGTGTTGACGCTGCGGCCCTTCGGGCCGAGCGTGGCGACGACCGCGCGGATCTTGCCCTGGAACAGCCCGGCGCCGAGCACCGCCCACCGCTCGGTGGAGCCGTCGAACGACACCACCGGGTAGTCGCGCCGGCGCGAGACCACGATCGAGCCCGCCGGCTGGCCGTCGAAGAGCGTGGCGATCGGGACGCCGAGGCCGGCCGCGATCTTGCCGAGCGTGTGGAGCGAGGGGGTGAGCCGGCCCGACTCGATCTGCGACACCATGCTCGGCGTGAGGTCCGCCTTCTCGGCGAGCTGCCGCTGCTGGAGCTCCCGCTCCGCGCGAAGCGCCTTGATGCGCCCGCCGAGCGCGGTCACGCGACCTCCTCCACGGCGGCGCCGCCGCCGAGCCCGGCGATCGCGCGGAGCGCGCGCGCCACGAACACGCGCGTGACCTTCTTGCGGTACGGGTGCGTGAAGTCCGTGTTGTCCAGCGGCTTGGACGGCCCGGCGGCGAGGGCGGCCACCCTCGCGATCAGCTCGGGCGTGAGCCGCTGGCCCACCAGCGCCGCCGCCGCCTTCTCGGCCGGCCGCGGCGTCGAGGCCACGGCGCCGAGCACGATCCGCGCGTTCCGCACCACGTCTCCCTCGAGCTTCACGGCGACGGCGACGCCGAGCACCGGGAAGTCGAACGAGCCGCGCCGCCGGAGCTTGAGGTACGCCGACTTCCAGCCGTCGGCCGCCGGCAGCACGATGTCGGTCAGGATCTCGTCGGGCCGCCGGGCGAGGTACTGGATGCCGTCGTCCCGGTAGAGCGCGCCGATCGGGATCGTCCTCTCGCCGTCGCGCCCCACGAGTCTCAGCCGCGCATCCAGGCTCACCAGCACCGGCGCGGTGTCCGAGGACGACACCGCCCAGCAGCGCGGGCTCCCGGGCGCGACGAGGCAGACGTCGCCGTCCTTCTTCATGCAGAAGCCGATCGCGCGGCGCCACTCGTAGGACTGGTTGTAGTAGTTGCAGCGCGTGTCCACGCACACGTTGCCGCCGAGCGTCCCCATGTTGCGGAGCTGGGGCGAGGAGACGAGCCCGGCCGCGGTGGCCAGCGCGGGAAACTCGCGCGCGATCCCGGGATGCGCGGCGACGGCCGACAGCGTCGTGCCCGCGCCGATCGTGAAGCCGTCCCGCCCCGAGCCCCGGACGCCCTGGAGCTCGCGGAGGCCGCGCAGGCCGACGAGCACCGTCGGCTCGAACTGGCGGCGCTTCATGTTCGGGTAGAGGTCGGTCCCGCCGGCGACGAGCATCGCCGCCGGGCCGTGCTCGGCCAGCGCCGTGACCGCGTCGGCCAGCGTCCGCGGCGCCACGTACGTGAACGGCGGCAGCCGCATCATGGCTGGAAGGGGCGCGTCACGATCGCGTCGGCCGGCTGGCCGAAGGCCGACTCGACCACCACCGGCTCCTTGAACGCGAAGACCGGGATCCGGTCGGGCCCGACGCGGGCGGGCTTCCCCTGCCGCCTCGCCTCGAGCGCCTTGACGATCTTGTCCGGCGTGATCGGCACCTCGTCGATCCGCACGCCGACCGCGTGGTACACGGCGTTGGCGATGGCGGGCATGACGGGCAGGAGCGGGCCCTGGCCCGCCTCCTTGGCGCCGAACGGCCCCTCGGGGTCGTCGGTCTCGACGAGGAGCGTGTGGACCTCGGGCATCTCGAGCGTCGTGAGGCTCTTGTAGTCGAGCATCGACGGCGCCTTGTGGAGATGCTTCCGGAACACCTGCTCCTCCATCAGCGCCTCGCCGAGGCCCATGTAGACCGAGCCCTCGACCTGGCCCTCGACGAGCAGCGGGTTGAGCGCGCGCCCCACGTCGTGGCCGATCCAGACGTCGTGCACCTCGATCTCGCCCGTCTCCTCGTCCACCGTCAGCTCGATGACGCACGCCGAGAACGAGTAGCAGGGCGAGGGCCCGACGCCGCCGCCCTTGAACTTGCCGGCGCGCTTGGGCGGCGCGTAGGCGCCCGGGAACGCGAGCACGCCGTGCATCGCCTCGCCCAGCTCGACGGCCCGCGCGAACGACACCGCCTTGTCCCAGTCCTCCGGCACGCCGATCTTGCCGTCGCGCGCCACCAGGGCGCCCGGGCCCACCTCGAGCTTCGGGGCCACGGCCTTGAACAGCGCCGTCTTGAGCCGCTCGGCGGCCTGGATGGCGGCCATGCCGCACATGAGCGTCACGCGCGAGGAGTAGGAGCCGAGGTCCACCGGCGTGAGCGCCGTGTCCGCCGGGTGCACGTGGACGTCCTTCGGCGCGAGGCCGAGGACCTCCGCGGTGAGGTACGCGAGGATCGAGTCTGAGCCCTGCCCGATGTCGGTCGCGCCGCAGAGCACGGCGACGCTGCCGCTCCGGTCGGCGCGGGCGAGCACGCCCGAGTGGGGCATGTCGTTCCAGTAGATGGCGGTGCCGGCGCCCGTCATGTAGGCCGAGCAGGCGAGCCCGATGCCGCGCCGGCGCGGCCCCCGGGCGGGGCGCCCGCCCCGCTTGCCGAGCCAGCCGGAGGCCTCGACGACCTTGTCGATGCACTCGGCGAGGCCGGTCGTGGTGACGGTCAGGTGATTCGCCGTCTTCGTGAACGGCTCGGTGGCGATCCGCTTCCGCATCGCGGCGGGGTCGAGGCCGAGCTGCTCGGCCGCCTTGTCGATCTGCACTTCCAGCGCGAAGCGCGGCTGGGGCGTGCCGTGGCCGCGCTTGGGGCCGCACGGCGGCTTGTTGGTGAAGACGCGCGCGGACTCGAACTTGTAGACGGGCATCTTGTACGTCACCGGGTTGATCACGCCCGTGTAGAACGTCGAGGCCACGCCGTAGGAGCCGTAGGCGCCGCCGTCGAGCCAGGTCTTCAGGTGGCAGCCCGTGATGTCGCCCTGCGTCGTGAACCCGGTCTTGATCCACAGGAGCACGGGATGGCGCCCGCGATGGGTGTAGAAGACCTCCTCGCGCGTGAGCGTGATCTTCACCGGCCGCCCGATGCGCCGCGAGAGGTGGCAGGCGGCGATCTCGTGGGCGAAGGGGTCGGTCTTGCCGCCGAAGCCGCCGCCGACGGGCGCCGCGATCACGCGGACGTGCGCGGCCGGCAGGTCGAGGACCCTGCCGAGCACGCGGTGGACGTAGTGGGGGGTCTGCGTCGAGGACCAGAGCGTGAGCTTGCCGTCGGCGCCCCACTGGGCCACCGCGGCGTGCTGCTCCATCGGCAGGTGCGTGTTGCCCTCGTAAAAGAAGACGTCTTCGCGGACCAGGTCGGCCCGCGCGAACGCCGCCTCCGGGTCGCCGAACTGGAGCGCGATGTTCTTGTGCACGTTCGGCCCGTCGCCGTACTCGTGGATGCGGACGTCCGGATGCGCCAGGGACTCCTCGATGGACATGAGCGCGGGGAGCGGCTCGTAGTCCACCGCGATCAGCCGGCACGCCTGCTCGGCCGTCTCCTCGTCCACGGCGGCGACGGCCGCCACCGGGTCGCCGACCATGCGGACCTTCTCCGTGCAGAGCACCTCCTCGTCCTGCGAGACGGGCAGGATGCCGAACTTCACGGGCGGGAGATCGGCGCCCGTGAGCACCGCGTACACGCCCGGCAGCGCCCTCGCGCGCGAGACGTCGATGGCGCGGAGGCGCGCGTGGGCGTGGGCGCTCCGCAGCAGCTTGGCGTACGCCATGCGCGGCAGGAACAGGTCGTCGGCGTAGCGCGTCTCGCCGGTGACCTTGGCCCAGGCGTCGATCTTCGGAAGCGACTGGCCGATCACCGAGAACTGATTCTTGCTCATGGTGCGACTCCCTGTCGGGTGATGCGGAGCGCGGCCAGCTCGACCGCGTCGAGGATCTTCGTGTAGCCGGTGCAGCGGCAGAGGTTCCCGGCGAGCGCCTCCTTGATGCGGTCGCGGGTCGGGCCGGGCTCGGCCGTCAGCAGCGCCTGCGCGGTCAGGAGGATGCCGGGGGTGCAGTACCCGCACTGGGCGGCGCCCAGCTCGGCGAAGGCCTGCTGGAGCGGGTGCAGGCGCCCGCCGTCGGCCATCCCCTCCACCGTCGTGATCCGCCGGTCCTCCAGCTCGACCGGCAGCGCGAGGCACGAGAGCACGGGCGAACCGTCCACCAGCACGGTGCAGGTGCCGCACTCGCCCAGCTCGCACCCGTGCTTGGTCCCGGTGAGTCCGAGGTCCTCGCGCAGCACCTCGAGGAGGGTCTTGTGGACGGGGACGAGGACCTCGCGGGTCTCGCCGTTGACGGTCAGGCCGAGGCGTAGTCTCATGATTTAGCCCCACTTAAGAGCGGTTCAAAAATACTGAACCGCCCCGCGGCTGTCAAGAAGGAAGGCGGCCCCGGGCGGGGGCCGTAAAATGCGGCCATGCCCCACGTCCGGACCGACGATCGCGTGCGGATCTACTACGAGGCGCACGGCACGGGCACGCCGCTCGCGCTCGCCTACGGGATCGGCGGCAACGCCGACATGTGGGACGTCAACCGGGCCGCCCTCGCCGCGCGCCATCGCCTGGTCCTGTGGGAGCCGCGCGGCCACGCACGCTCGGACAGCCCGGAGGACCCCGCCCGGTACTCGTTCGCGCGGTGGGCCCTCGACCTCAAGGCCGTGCTCGACCACCTCGGGATCCGCCGGGCGCACGTGGGCGGCCTCTCGCTGGGCGCGGGCATCGCGACGCGGTTCGCCCTGCGCTTCCCCGCGCGCGTCAGCTCGCTGATCGTCACCAACTCGTCGTCGGCGGCGGGGCTGCCGCTCTCCTGGCAGAACATCGTCATGCGCGCGCGCTCGATCGAGATCACGCTGACCCAGGGCATGGACGCGATGGCCGAGTACGCGATGGCCGAGAACCCGAACGTCTCGGCGCGGCTGGCCCTCGACCCCGCGGCGCGCGACGAGTTCTACCGGGAGTACCGCGCGCTCGCGCCGATCGGCTACGCCAACTCGCTGCGCGCGCTCCTCGGCATGGACCACGTCACGGACCAGCTGCCCCGCCTGCGC
>JACPCH010000149.1 GCA_016179875.1 Candidatus Rokuibacteriota bacterium
AGATGTCCTTCAGGTCCGCGATCGCCATGAACTCCTTCGGCACCGGCCGGGCGGTCGTGGCCGGCGCGGCGGGCGCCGCGATCATGGGTTGACTCGGCGCGGCGGCGACGGGCGCCGGCGCGGGTGCGGGTGCGGGCGTCGAAGGCGCCGCGGCGGCGGCCGGAGGCGCGGTCGGTGCCGGCGCTGACGCCTGGGTTGTCGCGGGGCGCTTCGCGCAGCCGGCGAGAACCACGCCGAACACAAGCAGCGACATCACCGTGAGAGATGCAGCACGCCTTACCATGACGCCTCCTTTTCGCCTCCGCGAGCAGAATGTGTGCGCAGGTCCCAATCCTATCACGGCAGCCTCGGAGACCACGAAGGACTTGTGAACTCGCCGGGCCCCGGCGTGACCTGCGTCGGCGGGGTGCCGTCGAGGAGCATCATGAACACCCGCCACCGCCCGGCGCGATTGGACTGGAACGCCACGTGGCGGCCGTTGGGCGCCCAACTCCCGCCCTGGTTGTCGCCGGGGCCGGCGGTGAGCCGGCGCGGGTTCGAGCCGTCGGGCCCGATCGCCCAGAGGTCGTGGGTGCCCTGCCGCTGGGTGTAGAGGATCGCGTCGCCCTTGGGCGACCAGCGGGGCTGGGTGTGGAAGCCCCCCGACGTCAGCCGCCGGCCGCTCGAGCCCTCGGCGTCCATCACGAAGATGTTCGGCGCGCCGTTCCGGTCCGACACGAACGCGAGCTGCTGGCCGGTCGGCGCCCACGCCGGCTCGGTGTCGATGCCGGCGTGCCGGGTCAGCCGGCGGAGCACGCCGGTCGCGACGGTGAGGACGTAGATCTCCGGGTTGCCGTCCTTGGAGAGCGTCATCGCCAGGAAGCGGCCGTCGGGGCTCCAGGAGGGCGACGAGTTGATGCCGGCGAACGCCGCCAGCGTCTGGACGGGCCGCCGCTCGAACGGGAAGGCGCGATAGAGGTCCGGGTAGCCCTGCGCGAACGACGTGAACGCGAGCGACCGGGCGTCGGGACTCCACACCGGCATGAGGTTGATCGAGCCGTTCCGCGTCACCGGCGCGGAGTTCGCGCCGTCGTAGTCCGCCATGGCGATCTCTTTGGCGCCCCGGGGCCCCACGACGTAGGCGATCTTCGTGTCGGCGACGCCCAGCTCGCCGGTGAACTGCAGCACGATCTCGTCGGCGACCCGGTGGGCGACCCGGCGCGGCTCGCGCAGCGCGCCCTCGAACTTCTTGGTGGCGATCAGCCGGTGCTCGGGCGAGGTGAGGTCGTAGAGCCGCATCTCGGCCTCGAGCCGCTCCCCGCGGACCGCGAGCAGCCCGTGCACGCCGGCGTGAGCGCCGGCCGCGGCGAACTCGGTCCACGACTGCTTGAGGGCCTCGGGGTTGTTGGGCGGGATCGCGCCGGTGGCGGCCACGACGCTGAAGAGTCCCGAGAGCGTGAGGTCGTTGCCGGCGACGCTCGCCAGGAGCTTCGCGGCGCCGGTCGCGTCGGCGCCCGCCACGACCGCGAACTCGGGGATCGCGATGTTGAGCTTCTTCGTCCCGCCGCCGGTGACGTTGATGTACACGTCCACGCCCTGCGCCCGGCCCTCGGGCACCGGGAGCCAGGGGAGGAGACCGCCCGCCAGCACCAGCGCGGCGAGCAGGAGGGCGAGGGCGGCGCGCGTCACGCGGTCAGCGTCCCGCCGTCGGGTCGTAGGCGAACTGCAGGCCGACCGTCAGGACGGGCTTGGCGAAGTCCGCCGGGAGCGGCGGGAACGGATGGGCGTTGTTGATCGCCCGGAGGGCCGCCTGGTCGTAGTAGGGGTTGCCCGACGTCTTGTCGATGGCCGCGCGCAGGAGCTGGCCGCCGCGGCCGATCTCGAAGACCACCGCGGGCTGCTGGCCGGGGATCGCGCGGCCGTGCCACTGCTCCTGGATCTTCTGGTGGATCTGCCGGATGTACCACGCGTACGGGAAGTCGCCGACGTTGAGCGTGAGCGCCCCGGCGCCCGCCGCCGAGCCCGCGCGCTGGCCGAGCGGCTGGGGCGGCGCCGGCGCCTCGTCCCGCGGCGCGGCCGCCGTCGGGGCCGCCGCGGGCGGCGCCGCGGCGCGGGCGGGCGCGCTCGCCGCCGGCGGCAGCTCCTTGTCGCCGGCGCGCGGGAGCGCCGCGCGCGGCGGCAGGCTCCGCTCGGGCAGCGCGAGCGCGTCGCGGCCCCGGTCGCGCGCCGGCAGCTCGCGCGGCGCCTCGCGCTGCGGCAGCTCCGTCGCGCTCGCGCGCGCGGGCCGCTGCGGCAGCTCCTCCGGGCGGGGTGGCAGCGACGGCCGGCCCTGCGGCGAGCCCACGGCCGCGACCGCCGGCACGAGGTTCACGACGTAGGTCTTCGGCTGGTTCTCGCGCCAGACGTGCGCCGCGTAGAACAGGGTGCCGAAGAACGCCACGTGGAAGACCGCCGACAGCAGCGTGCTGCGCAGGGGCAGCCGGAGCTGCCGGAGGGCGGGCCCGAGGTGCAGGCGGCCACGCATCCTGAGCACGGCCGTCGCCGCCGTGGCGATGTCAGCGCTCCCGCGCCGGCTCGGTGACCATGCCGAGGCGCTCGATCCCCGCGCGCCGCACGCGGTCCATCGTCTCGATGACGGCGCCGTACTGGAGCCCGGCGTCGGCCTTGAGGTAGAGCGTCTTCTCGGTGCGGCTGGCGAAGGCCTGGCGCAGCGCCACCTCGAGCCCCGCGGGCGCCACGCGCTTGTCGTTGAGGAAGAGCGCCTGGTCCTTGGTGACCGTCAGGACCAGGCGCTCCTCGACGGCCGTCGGCTTGGCGGCGGCCTTCGGGAGGTTCACGTCGATGCCGCGGTACATCATCGGCGCGGTGAGCATGAAGATCAGCAGGAGGACCAGGACGACGTCAACGAGCGGGACGATGTTGATCTCGGCGAGGTTGGCGCCGATCCGCCGGTTGTCACCGCCGTCCCCGACGTTAAAGGCCATCTCGCCCCGTGCGGCCGACCTTCGGCGCGGGACGCGAGAGGAGGTTCAGCAGGTCGAGCGTGAAGCCCTCCATCTCCGTCGCCCAGTGCTTCACGCGGTTGACGAAGTAGTTGTAGCCGATGACGGCGGGGATGGCGGCGCCGAGGCCCGCGGCCGTGGCGATGAGCGCCTCGGAGATGCCCGGCGCGACGACGGCGAGGCTCGCCGAGCCCTGGGTGCCGATGCCGTGGAAGGCCGCCATGATGCCCCAGACCGTGCCGAAGAGGCCGATGAACGGGCAGGCGCTGGCGGTGGTGGCCAGGAAGCCGAGGTAGCGCTCGAGCTGGGCGACCTCGTGGCTGGCGGTGCGCCGCATCGCGCGGTTCACCGCCTCCAGGCGCTCGGGCCCGAGGCCCTCGTCCACGTCGTCGAGCGCCGCGTCGAGCGCGTCGGGCCCGCGCGAGACCTCCCCGTACGCCGCCGAGTAGAGCTGGGCCAGCGGGCTGTCCCGGAGCGTCCGCGCCGCGCCGTGCACGACCGACGGCCGCCGTCCCTCGCGGAAGATCTTGAGGAACTGGAGCGTCTGCCGGCGGACGCGGCGGAACTGCCACCACTTGTCCACGATGAGCCCCCAGCTCGCGATCGAGAAGAGCAGGAGCACGATCAGGACGAACTTCGCGACCGGGCCCGCGTTCAGAACGAGAGCGAGCACGCCTGTGCCGACTGTGTCCACGATGGGCAAGAGGACTCCTTTGCGTTTCTATTTATCTTACCGAAGCCTTGCGACGAGTGTCAAAATAACAACGCCGTGGGTCGCCTGATCGCCCTCCTCGCGCTGCTGGCCGGCCTCGGCGCGGCGGCGCCCCCCGGCGCCGCCCAGGACGCCCGGGCCGCCGTCGAGGCCTTCGTGGCGCGGCTGGCCGACGTCCGGATCGCCGACCTCGTCATCCGCCAGACCCTGACGCTCTATCACCCCGACGGCCGGCACCCGCATTCGACGGGCGAGCAGCAGGTGTTCTTCAAGCTGCCCCGGCGCCAGCGCGTCGAGCAGACCGTCGAGGGCCGGCGCGAGGTGCGCCTGGCCGTCGGCGACCAGGCGTGGATCCGCCAGGCCGACGGCAAGACCTACGAGGTGCCGGCGGGCGGGCGCGGGAGCGACCGCACGCACCTCCTCGTGCCCTTCCGGCGGAGCGCCGCCGACCTGCTGGCCGAGTGGCGCGCGCTCGGCGTCCGGGACGACGTCACCCACACCACGCGCGTCGGCGGGCGCGCCGTGACGGTGATCGGCGCGCGGCCGGGCGAGCACGACACGCCCGCCGTCTGGCTCGACGCGGAGCGCGGCGTGCTGCGCTTCATCACGCGCGAGCGGCTGCCGAAAGGGCCCGGGGTCGTGGACGTGGCGTTCTCCGAGCACCGGCCGCTCCCGGGCGGGTTCCACTTCCCGTACCGGCAGGAGGCGTTCGTGGACGGTAAGCTCGTCGTGCTCATCACGGTCCGCTCCGTGGCCGTCAACACGAACCTGCCCGACGCGCTCTTCGACCCCGGCGCCCTCGCCAGGGAGCGGTAGGTGCACTTCGCGTTCCTGGGCACCTCGGGCGCCATCCCGTCGCCCGCGCGCGACACCACGGCGCTCGTCTTCGTCGTCAACGAGGGCGCGCTGCTGGTGGACTGCGGCGGGAGCCCGGTGCGGAAGCTCCGGCGCGCCGGCGTGGACCCGCTCGCCCTCGCGTACGTGCTCATCACGCACCTCCATCCCGACCACGCCTACGGGCTGCCGTCCCTGGTCCAGAACCTGATGCTGATGCAGCGCGCGGCGCCGCTCACGGTGCTCGGCCACCCCGAGCACGTCGAGCCGCTGCGGACGCTGCTCGGGCTGTTCAACCTGCTCGAGCGCCCCGGGACGTTCCCGCTCGTGGTGCGCGCGCTCGATCCCGCGCCCGGCGCCCGCGCGCTCGCGCTGGGCCCGCTGGCCGTGAGCACCGCGCCCGTCGCGCACGGCGCGATGCCGAACGTCGCGGTGAGGGTGGATGCGCTGCGGGGCCGGAGCGTCGTCTACTCGTCGGACACCCAGCCCTGCGAGGCGGTCGTGGCCCTCGCGCGCGGCGCCGACACGCTGATCCACGAGGCGACGTTCCCCGACCGCGACCGCGGCCGCTTCGGCGCGCACGCGACGGCGGGCGAGGCGGGGGAGATCGCGGCGCGCGCGGGCGTGCGCCGGCTCATCCTGACCCACATCGAGGCCGACTACCACGACGAAGTGGAGGCGATGGCCGACGAGGCGCGCAAGCGCTTCGGCGGCCAGGTCGAGATCGCGCGCGAGCTGGTGCCGTACCCGCTCTAGCGCGCAGGTCCCGCGCGCGGGTGATGCCGACGCGGGGCCCCGCGGCGATACGGAAGTCGCGCGGCTCCAGGGGCGGCTCGATCGTCAGGCGCCCGCGCGTGAGGTCGGCGCGGTTGTCGCGCAGCGTGAGGCCGAGGGCGCGCGTCAGGTTGCCGGGGCCGCTCGCGAGCCGTGGCGAGTCGGCGGGCACGCCGCGTCGCCGCGCCATCGCCCGCCGCCCCATGATCGGCTCCAGCGCCCGGATGAGCACGCAGCCGGGATGGCCGGCGCGTCCGGCGATCGCGTTCAGACAGCGGTGCGTGCCGTAGTTCAGGTAGACGTAGGCGAACCCACCCTCGCCGTAGAAGAGCGCGCGGCTCCCCGGCCGGAACGCCGCGTGCGAGGCCCGGTCCTCGGGGCCGAGGTACGCCTCGGTCTCGACGATCCGCCCCGCGGTGATCGTGGCGCCGCGGCGGGCGACCAGGACGCAGCCCAGGAGATCGCGGGCGACGGCGCGCGCCGGACGCAGGTAGAAGCGGCGCGGCAGCGGCATCCGGCGGCGGGCTACGGCGCGGCGAGGCGCTCGGTGACGAGGCGCCGGAGCGAGTCGTAGTCGAAGGCGGTGCCCGCGCGGCTCGGCGGCTCGGCCTCGGTCTTGAGCCCGGTCTCGCTGATGATCGCGCAGATGGTCTGGGCCGGATCGAGCCGCCGGGCGGCGAGCAGGCGCATGAGCACGGCGAGCGTGGCGACGCCCGTCGGCCCCGCCCACACGCCCTCGGTGCGCGCCAGGCACCGCTGGGCCTCCATGATCTCCGCGTCCTCGGCGTCGCCGGCGAGGCCCTCGCCCTCGCGCAGGAGGCGCAGGACCCAGTCGCCCTTCTTGCCGGGATTGCCGGCGGCGAGGCCCTCGGCCACCGTGTAGCCGATCTTGAGCGGCGTGACGGCCGTCCCGTCGCGGAAGGCGCGGACGACGGCGTTGGCGCGCGCCGCCTGCGCCGCGACCATCATCGGCGCGCGCGCGATCAGGCCCGCCTCGCGCATCTCGCGGAAGCCGCGCGCGGTGGCGATGAACGTCTCGCCGACCGCGACCGGCGCCACCACGACGTCGGGCGGCGTGAAGGCCGTCTGCTCGGCGATCTCGTAGGCGAGCGTCTTCTTGCCCTCGTGCTTCCAGGCGTTGCGCGAGGCGCCGCAGTCGAAGAAGAGGCGGTCCTCGACCAGCCGGTCCCAGAGCGCGATCAGGTCGTCGTACACGCCCTGGTAGATCACGAGGTCCGACGTCGTCGCCGCCATCTGCAACAACTTCGGCGCCGAGGCGCGCTCGTACGCGAAGATCAGCGAGCGCAGCCCGGCGCGGGCCGAGTAGGCGGCGACGGACGAGCCCGCGTTGCCGGAGCTCACGACCGAGGTCGCGCGGTAGCCGAACTGGAGCGCCGCCGACACCGCCGTCGCCGAGGACCGGTCCTTCACGGTGCCCGTCGGGTTCGGCCCGTCGTACTTGAGCAGGAGCCGGCGCACCCCGAGCTGGCGCGCGAGGCGCGGGCAGTCGAGGAGCGGCGTCCCGCCCTCGCCGAGCGTCACCCGGTGCGCGGGGTCGGCGATGGGGAGCACGGGCGCGTAGCGCCAGAGCCCGGCGCCCGCGAAGACCGCGGGGCCGTCCCGCCGGAGCCGCCCGAGGTCGTAGCGGAGCTCGAGGAGCCCGTGGCAGCGCCCGCACTCGAGCCGGTACTCGAGCGGCCCGGCGGCGCCGCAGTCGATGCAGGTGAGGCCGAGCGCCAGCGACTCCGTCATCCGCGCCTCCCGAAGCGCTGCTCCACCGCGGCCAGCATCTCCTCGATCCGGTGGCGCAGCGTGTGCTCCGCGAGCGCGCGGCGCCGCGCGTTCGCGCCGATGGCCCGCGCCTCGTCGGGGTGCGCCAGGTAGTGGTCGAGCGCGCGCCTGAGCTCGCCGAGGTCGCGGTAGCCGACGACCTCCTGGCCCGGCTTGAAGAGGTCGCGCAGGTCGTCCTTCAGGTCCACCACCTGGCAGGCGCCGGCGGCGGCCAGCTCGAAGGTGCGCGTGTTGACGCCGTTGATGTCGTTCATCGGGTGGTGGTGGTTCAGCGAGAGCGTCGAGGCGCAGTAGACGACGAGCTTCTCGCGCCCGAACACCGGCGGCCCGGCCACCGCGCGGAGGGCGGGGTCGTCGGCGTCCGTCCAGCCGCTGCCCCACAGCCGGAGCGGGTAGCCGAGCAGCTCGCGCACGAAGCGCTCGCGGTAGGGATAGCGGTTGCCGACGAACGAGACGGGTGCGCCGAAGCGCCGCGCTTCCTCGTCGGTCGGCGTGACCGGATGATGGGCGGCGGGCACGCAGTACATCGGCAGGTAGTGGAGATTCGTGAGCCCGGCCTGCCGCAGGCTGGCCAGCGCGTAGCGCTCCTTGGTGAAGAAGAGGTCGTAGGCCTCGAGGTGCTCGAACGGCATCATCCAGAGCGGGTTGTCGGGGAAGAAGTTCAGGAACAGCGTGTCGAGCCGCGCCTTCACGCGGCGGATCAGGCCGGGCGTGATCGGCCCGCCCTTGATCACGAGCACGAGGCCCGGCCGCCACCCGGCGCATGCGCGCTCGAGGCGGCGCAGGAGCCAGAGCTGGTAGGCGGCCTTGGTGCCCCGGTTCTTGTAGAGGGCGTTGTCCTTGCGGTACTCGAAGGTGCGGACCTCGTGACCGAGCGCGCGGAGCTCGTCGGCGAAGTCCATTCCCATGAGCCCCGGCCGCTCGAAGGGGAGGACGATCAGCCAGCGCACGCGCCGTAGCGTAGCACAGGGGCGCGCGCGCCCGGGTCAGGCGCGGGTGAGGCTCGTCAGTCGCGGGTCTCGGCGATGAAGGGGCGCGGGTAGCCGGCCGCCTCGAGGTCGTGGAGCTTCGCCGCGGCCCGGGCGCGCTCGGCGAACGGGCCGACGCGCACGAGCATCAGGCGCCCGCCGGCCGACAGGAAGACGTTGCTCCCGTCCAGACGCTCGGCGAGCCGCCCCGCTTCGGCGGCGGTCTTGAACGCGGCCACCTGAACCCAGTACGCGGCGGCGGGCGCGGCGGATCGCGCCGGCGTCGCCCCGGCGAGGCTCGGCGGCGGCTTGACCAGGGCGAGCGCCGGGTTCTTCGCTCCGGCCGTCGCGGTGCCCACGATCCACCCGATGTCCCGCGAGCGCACGGCGCTCACGACCCAGCCGACGTCCCGCGAGCGCAGGGCCGTGGCGGCGTTCACGACCCAGCCGACGTCCCGCGAGCGCAGGGCGGCGACCGCGCGCGCCACCGCCGACTCGTGGTCGCGCCCGGCCGCGCCGTCCTCGGGACGCGCGATCAGGACCAGCTCGGTCGGCGCCGGCTCGCCCGCCGGCGCGCCCCGCCCCCCGGCGCGGGCGAAGATGATGGACACCTCGTCGAGCTTCGCCCGGACCCTCCCGAGGAGGTCCTGGTACGACACCTGGCTCAGGATGCGCCGGAACTGGGCGCGGTAGTTCTCCACGGTGCTGACGCCGTCGAGGACGAGATCACGGACGCGCCACCGCCCCTCGCGGTTGACCATCCGGTATTCGACCAGCGCCTCGCCGCCGTCCTTCGCGCCGAGCGACGTCTGCACGGTCGCCTCGTCGCCGGCGATGGACTCGCCGAGGTAGGCGATCCCGACGCCGTGGCTCACGCGGCCCCGGCCCGCGAGCCGCCCGATGTAGGCGCGCTCGAGGAGCTCGGCGAAGAGCCCGGCGAACTCGGCCTGCTCCGCCGGACTGCGTTCCTCCCACTCGTGCTCGAGGGCCACGGCCGCGGCCTCCTGGACGTCGGAGATCTCGGCGACGAGCCGGCGGATGCGCGCGATGCGCTCGAGCAGCTTGTCCTCGATCTCGGGGTCGGCGAGGACGGTGTTGACGGCGGCGAAGAACTCGCGCAGCCGCTCGGTCGGCCCCGCCGCGGCGGGGAGGTTGGCGAGGACGACGAGCGCCAGGGCTGCGGCAGGGGCGGCCCGGAGCAGACGGCGTCCGCGAGCGGGCGGCTGAGGCACGCCTCGAACGCTACAGGAATCCCCGACGCTTGGGAAGGGTGTCGCTCGGCGCGCCACGTCAGGCGACGGCGGCGGCGAGGGCCTGGCGGAAGCGCGCGGCGAAGAGCGGGTCGACGAGCGCGGTGGTGGCGACCAGCACCGCGTCGGCGCCCTCGTGCAGGAGGAACGCGGCGCGCTCCACACTGGAGACGCCGCCGGCCGCGAGGATGGCGCGGTCCCATGCCCCGGCCTTGCGCCACACGAGCATCTCGGTCACCTGGCGCGAGGCGATCGCGAACGTGTCGGCGCCGACGACGTCGGCGCGCTCGCGCCCCGGGCCCTCGAAGGCCGGCTCACCCTTGTCGTCCACGACGGGGCGGTGGAAGGCGTGGATCAGCGTGAAGCCGTTCGTCCACGAGGCGAGCTTCGTGGCCGTCTCGTGGAGCGCGCGCGGGCTCCGGAACACGCCGAGCTTGGCGAGGACCGGCGCCCCGACCGTGGTGCGCACGCCGTAGAGGATCTGGGCGGCGAGCGGGATGTTCTCGAAGATCAACTGCGGCTGGCCGGCGAACGGATCCGGCAGCGCCAGGTGCGCCTCGACCACGTCGGCCCCGCTCTCCACCGCCCACGCCGCGCAGCGCGCGTAGTCCTCGACGAGCGCCTCCGCGTCGCCGTCGGGCTGCGGCGTGCCCGCCACGCTGACGACGAGCACCTGGCCCGGGCCGAGCCGGTCCTTGGCGCGGCGGACGTCCCGCCGCCAGACGTCCGGCTCCATCGAGGGCTCGCCGAGCGAGACCGCGAGCGTGCAGTGGCCGTTCACGGGCGCCCGCCGGGCCACCACCGCCGCCTGCTCCCGGTTCTGCACGTAACGGAAGTTCGGGAGCGGCCAGGCCGGCCGGGAGACGGAGCGCACCGTGGCGTAGGTCAGGATGTCGAAGCCGAGCCGCGCGTAGCCCTCGACCCACTTCGAGTTCAGCAGGGGACCCGCGGCGATGCCGAGGCGCGAGTTCAGATGCCGGTCGAACAGCCGGCCCCCGGGCCCGGGGGGCAGCCGGCGGATCCTCGGCAGGGCCGGCGCGTGGCCGTAGTTCCAGGCGTACGAACGGTCGAAGCGGTATGCGGCTTGCGGAATGGCCCGATCACTCCTTGTTGTCGTTAAGGTCCCCGCAAGCGCCTAGTATATCAAATACTTACGAGCCCTCCTAGCGAAAAGCCGGCATCACCTCCCGGGCGATCAGCTCGAGCGTCCGCATGATGTGGGCGTGCGCCATGCCGGGGAAGAAGGTCCGGCAGATCAGGTGGGTCATCCCGTACTGCTCGACGAAGCGCCGGATCTTCGGGATGCACTGATCGGGCCCGCCGATGATGAAGCGGTCCTCCATGAGCCGGTCCAGGTCGGTCGCGATGCTCGCGTCGATGAAGGGATGGCGCCAGCCGCCGGCGTACTCCCGGCGGTAGGCGACCATGATGTGCTGCTCCGCCAGCGCCCGCGCCCGGGCGTCGCTGTCGGCGATGATCACGTCGCGCGTGACCGGCCATTCGGCCGGCGCCGGGAGCCCCGCGGCGCGGCGGAGCTCGAGGAACTGCCGCTTGCCCGCCAGCAGGCGCGCGAGGTCGGCGGTGGGCCCCGGGATCCAGTTGTCGGCGAGCGTCGCCGCGCGCCGGAGCGCGAGGTCGCCCCAGCCGCCGATCCAGAGGGGCGGGTGGGGCTTCGTCACCGGCCTGGGCTCGAGCCGGCCTTCCACCGTGTAGTAGGCGCCCTTGAAGCTGACGCTCTCCTCGGTCCAGAGCCCCTTCACGATCGCCAGCTGCTCCTCGAAGCGCGCGCCCCGCTTGGCGAGGTCCACGCCGTAGAGGGCGAACTCGTCGGGCTTGTAGCCGATGGCGACGCCGAGCGTGATCCGGCCGCCGGACATCACGTCCAGCATCGCGACGTCCTCGGCCAGCCGCACCGGGTGGTAGAACGCGGCGACGCAGATGTCGGTGCCGAGCATCACCCTCGCCGTGCGCGTGGCGAAGCCGGCCAGCACCGTGAAGGGCGAGGGCCAGTAGTGGTTCGTGACCGAGTGGTGCTCCTCCATCCACACGGAGTCGAACCCGAGCTCCTCGGCCCGCGTGACCTCCTCCAGCGCCTCCCGGTAGTAGTTGCCGCCCTCGATGGGGATGAAGCCGATCTTGAGCCGTGCCATGGAGCCAGAGCCTAGCACGCACCCCGACGGCGAGTCACTTGACAGCCGCGCCGGGCGTGCCCCATCGTGGGGCACCATCCGGAGGAGGCGCCCCGATGCCGAGCATGCGCGGCTACTTCACCCTGAAGGACCTGCCCGCCGAAAAGGTCACCGACCAGATCTCGCGCCGGATGCTCGTGGGCGAGAAGGAGATGGTCGTCTGGTGGTCGATGAAGGCGGGCGCCCACGCCGCTGCCCACAAGCACCCGCACGAGCAGATCTTCTGGATCGTCTCGGGGCGGATGGATTTCCGCCTGGGCGATGAAAAGCGCTCGTGCGGTCCCGGGGAACTCGGCGTCATCCCGGGCGGCGTCGAGCACGAGGCGTGGTTCCCGGTGGACACGGAGGTGGTGGACATCTTCGCGCCGCCGCGCGAGGACTTCCTGACCGCCACGCCGCCGGCCTACATGACCAAGGGCTAGGAGGAGGACACCCATGCAACCGGGCTGGCTCCACGAGGACGGGGCGAAGCGAAGCGACGAGCAGGCGGCCGAGCGAGACGAGCGCCCGCCGGACGGCGTCTCCCGGCGGGGGTTCCTCCAGGGCGGGTTCGTCGCGGGCGTCGCGGCCGGCGTGGCCGCCGGCGCCACGCTGGCCGCCTCCCACCAGGAGGCCCACGCGCAGGCGGCGGCGGCGAACCCCTTCGGGCGGCCCTGGTGGCCGTCGCCGTTCGGGCCGACCGACGAAGTCGGCGCCTCGCAGCGGGTGACGCCCGCCAAGGTGCTCCAGGCGACGCAGCTCATCAAGACCGGGCGCGTCTTCCAGCTCGGGCGGGTGTACGAGCACGGCATCCCGCTCTTCGGCAACCGCCACCTCAGCATCACGATCCCGGGCGGGCCGACCGGCGGGCCGTTCGGCACCGCCAAGCTCATGAGGTCGGCACCCAGTTCGACGGCCTCGGCCACATCTCGACGATCGTCGGCACCGAGCCCGTGTACTACAACGGCCTCAAGCAGTCGGAGGTCGGCGGGGCCTACGGGCTCCAGAAGCTCGGCGTCCACAACGTGCGCCCGTTCTTCACCCGCGGGGTGCTGCTCGACGTGCTCGCGCTGAAGGGCGGCGACATGCTCCCGCTGGGCTACGTGATCACGCCGGCGGACGTCCAGGCCGCGCTCGCGCGGCAGGGCACACGCGAGCCGGGCGAAGGCGACGTGGTGCTGTTCCGCACCGGCTGGGGCAAGCTCTGGATGAAGGACAACAAGAAGTTCAACGAGGGCACGCCCGGCATGGGCGTCACCGTCGCCCGGTGGCTCATCGGACGGAAGGTGTGCCTCGTCGCCCACGACCACTGGGCGGGCGAGGCGGTGCCGGGCGAGGACAAGGACCGGCCGTTCGAGTGCCACCAGTGGCTCATCATGATGAACGGCATCCACATCCACGAGAACCTCGACATGGAGGAGCTGGCGGCCGCGCGCGCGTACGAGTTCGCCTACGTGTTCGCGCCGCTCCGCCTCAAGGGGGCGACGGGCTCGCCGGGCAACCCGGTCGCGGTGACCTAACGGCATGGCCGACGAGTTCACGCCGGACGAGCGCGCGGCGCTGGCGCCGTACTTCACGAACCTCGACGGCCCGGTCTTCGCGCTCGTCAACCTGCCCGAGGTGGTGAAGGGCGCGCTCTTCGCGCGCTACTCGCGCTCGCCGAAGTCGCTGCGCCGGCTGTTCCTCGACGAGTTCCTGACCGCCGGTGGCCTCGCGTCGGCCACCGCGCGCGGGGCCGGCGCCGGCCTCGATGCGCAGGCCACCCAGCGGGCCGAGAAGCTCTACGAGCGCGTCTTCGTCGAGTACGGCGACGACTCGGTGGCCCAGCTCGGCGGCGTGCACTTGGCCTGCGAGGGCGCGTCGAATCTCCTGACCAAGGTGCTCGAGTGGGGCCGCCTCATGGCCTACCTCGAGCAGTCCACGCGCTACATCCCCTACGACGACCAGCCCGGCGGGCGCTTCCGTTACCACGTGCCCGCCGAGCTCGGGGGCGCGCTCCGCGACCGGTACGTGGCGACGCTCGACCGCGGCTTCGAGGCCTACCGGGCGTGGCTCCCGAAGCTGCGCGCGTTCTTCGAGGCGAAATTCCCGCGCGATTCCGGCGAGAGCGAGGCCGTCTACCGCCAGACCATCCGCGCCAAGGCGCTCGACACCCTGCGCGGGATGCTGCCGGCCGCGACGACCTCGAACGTCGGGATCTACGCCACGGCGCAGGCCTACGAGCAGCTCCTGCTCCGGATGCGCTCCCACCCGCTCGCGGAGGCGCGCGCGTACGCCGACCTCATGCTGGTCGAGCTGCGGAAGGTCATTCCCGCGTTTCTCCGGCGCGTCGACGTCGACGACCGCGGCGTCGCCTGGTCGGCCTACCTGGCCGAGACGCGGGAGGCGGCGCGCGAGACGGCGGCGCGGCTCCTCGCGGGCGCGGCCGCGGAGGCGCGCGACGAGGTGACGCTGACCGACTGGGACCCGGACGGCGAGGTGAAGGTGGTCGCCGCCGCCCTCTACGCGGCGTCGGACCTGCCCGACGACCAGCTCCTGGCCCGGGCGCGGCTGCTGACGCCCGCGCAGCGCGCGGAGGTGCTGGCCGCCTGCGTCGGCGCCCGGAAGAACCGGCGCCACAAGCCCGGGCGCGCCTTCGAGCGGACGTCCTACCGCTTCGACGTGCTCGGCGACTACGGCGCGTTCCGCGACCTCCAGCGCCACCGGCTGCTCACGCTCGAGTGGCAGCGGCTCACGCCGCGCCACGGGCACGTCATGCCCGAGGCGGTCGCCGAGGCGGGGGCCGCCGGGGACTTCGCGCGCGTGCTCGAGGAGTCGGCGGCGCTCTTCGACGCGCTCGAGGCGGCCGGGCTGCCCGACGCCGCCTCCTACGCGGTGTCCATGGCCTACCGCGTGCGGTTCTACATGGAGATGAACGCCCGCGAGGCGATGCACGTGATCGAGCTCCGGACGACGCCGCAGGGCCACCCGTCCTACCGGCGGATCTGCCAGGCGATGCACCGGCTCATCGCCGAGCGCGCGGGCCACCGCGCGATCGCCGCGGCGATGAGCTTCGCCGACCACTCGGCGGTCGCGCTCGAGCGGCTCGAGGCCGAGCGCGCGGCCGAGCAGCGGCGCGCGCGCCGCTAGGCTGGGAGGAGACGGACCATGGGGAAGCTGGTCTTCGCCACGATCGTCCTGCTGGTGGGCCTCTCGCTGTACGGCGCGCTGCAGCGCCGGGGCCATCTCCTGCCGTTCGGGCTCGGGAGCATGGTGCCGCGCGCGGTCCTCGCCATTGCGATCGGCGTGCCCGCGCTCATCTTCGTCTTCTCGATCTTCCGCGTGATCCCGGCGGGCCAGGTCGGCGTGAAGGTGCTCTTCGGCCAGGTGGAGCCGGTGCCGCTGCGCGAGGGGCTCAACGTCCTCTGGAACCCGCTCTACGAGATCGTGACCATGAACACGCGGGTGCTGAAGCACACCGCGCGCTACGACGCGGCGTCGAAGGACCTCCAGGCCGTCCACGTCGACATGGTGCTGAACTTCCGGGTGGTGCCCGAGCGCGCCCCCGAGGTCTACAAGTCGATCGGCCTGGGCTACTCGAACATCATCATCGACCCCGGCGCCCAGGAGATCCTCAAGGCCAACACGGCCACCCACAACGCGGCCGAGATCCTCCTCAAGCGCCCGCTCATCAAGAACGAGGTCCAGCAGGCGCTGACCGCCTACCTGAGCAAGTACGGCATCGAGCTGAAGGAGGCGGCGCTCGCCAACATCCGCTTCGACCCGAACTACGAGAAGGCGGTCGAGGCCAAGCAGATCGAGGAGCAGAAGGCCGAGCAGAAGCGCTACGAGCTGATCCAGGCCCAGCGCCAGGCCGAGATCGTCACCGCGCAGGCCAAGGGCAAGGGCGACGCCGCGCTCGCCGAGGCCCGCGGCGTGGCCGACGCGCTCCGGGTCAAGGGCGAGGCCGAGGCCGCCTACAACGCCAAGGTCGCCGCCTCGCTCACGCCCGTGCTCATCCAGCAGCAGTACCTGCACCGCTGGGACGGGCGGCTGCCGCAGTACTCCCTCGGCGGCGGCGCGGTGCCGTTCATCCAGGTGCCCGGGGCGCCGGCGGACGGCGGCCGGCGCTAGGCCCGGCCGCCCCGGTGCGCTACCTCGCGCGGGAGGCCCCATGACCGACGACGCGCGTCGCGAGGCGCAGGCCAGGGCGCGGGAGTACTTCCGGACGCGCGGCACGCTGGCGCCGTACGCCCTCCGCGACCGGATCGCCGCGGCGTTCGACGCGTTCGAGACCGCGGTCGCGCCGCTCCCGGCGGCGGACGCGGCGCGCGCGAGCCTGCCCGGCGAGTGGACCGTGCACGAGATCGTGGACCACCTCGTCGAGACCCACCGGCTCGGCCTCGACGAGCTGTGGTGCCTGCTCGCGGGCCGCCGGCCGCCCGGCGCGCCCATCCCGGCGGGCCTCCAGTCGAAGGCGCCCCTCGCGCGCCCGTGGCCCTGGCTGCTGCGCGCGCTCCGGCAGGTGCACGCCGACATCCTCACCGCGCTC
>JACPCH010000150.1 GCA_016179875.1 Candidatus Rokuibacteriota bacterium
ATCCTGGCCGACGACGTCACGCACGGGTTCCAGCTCCTCCACTTCGGCGTTGACGCCGGCGCCATCAAGACCGGGACGACCAGGGTCATCGAGTTCACCCCGGACCGCGCGGGCGAGTTCCCCTTCTACTGCAGCGTGCGCTGCAGCCCGCTCCACATGGCGCTGATGGGCACGCTGGTGGTGGAACCGTGAGCGGCGGCGCGGCGCGTCCGATCAGGCCGTGTCGTCGTGCTCCGGGGCCTCGCGCTCCTTGAGCTTCCGGTAGATGGTCCGGCTCGCGATCCCGAGCAGCTTCGCCGCCAGCTCCTTGTCCCCCTTGGTCTGCCGCAGCGTCTCCTCGATGAGCCGCTGCTCGACCTCCTCGAGCGGCATGCCGATGGGAATCGGAACCACCCGCATGGACGGTTCCGTCTGCGCGACGGTCTCCGGCAGATCTCTGGCCTCCACGAAGGGGCCCTGGGCGAGGACGACGGCCCGCTCGACGCTGTGCTCGAGCTCCCGCACGTTGCCCGGCCACGGATAGTCCGTCAGCCGGGCCAGCGCCTCCTCGCTGAACCCCTGGATGGCGCGCTGGTTCTTCGTCGCATAGCGACGGAGGAAGTGCTGGGCGAGGAGGGGGATGTCCTCCCGGCGCTCGCGGAGGGGCGGCACGGTCACGGCGATCACCTGAAGGCGGTAGTAGAGGTCTTCGCGGAACCGCTTCTCGCCGACGAGCGCCGCGAGATCCTGGTTGGTCGCCGCGACGACCCGCACGTCCACGTTCACCGTGCGCATCGCGCCGATCGGCTCGAACTCGCCCTCCTGGAGAACGCGCAGCACCTTCGCCTGGGCGAGCGGCGACAGATCGCCGACCTCGTCGAGGAGCAACGTGCCGCCGTCGGCCAGCTCGAACCGCCCCTGCCGGCGCCCCACCGCGCCGGTGAAGGCGCCCTTCTCGTGGCCGAACAGCTCCGACTCGAGCAGCGTGTCGGGCAGCGCCGCGCAGTTCACCCTGACGAACGGCTTCTCGCGCCGGGGCGAGAGCCGGTGGATGGCCCGCGCCACCAGCTCCTTGCCCGTGCCGCTTTCCCCCAGGATCAGGACGGTCGCCGTCGTCGGCGCAACCTGCTTGACCAGGCGCGCCAGGTCCAGGATGGCGGGGCTCCGTCCGACCATCTCGTCCGCGCCCGCCAGATCGTCGAGCTGGCGCTGGAGCCGCCGGTTCTCGAGGACCAGCGCGCGGCGTTCGAGCGCCTGGCGGACCGCGCGGACGAGTGGCGCGCGGTCGAAGGGCTTCGTGAGGAAATCCCAGGCGCCCTCCTTCATCGCGTCGACCGCCTCCTCGACTGTCCCGTGGCCGGAGAGCACGATCACCTCGGTGTCCGGCGCGACCAGCTTGGCCGCCCGGAGCAGCTCGAGCCCGTCCAGGCCCGGCATCCTGAGGTCGGCGACGAGGAGATCGACCGCGACCCGCCGCAGCGTGTCCAGCGCGGCGGCGCCGTCGTCCACCGCGATCACCTGGAATCCCTCGCGGCGGAGCGCGCGGGACACGCTCTCCCGCATCCCGGCCTCGTCGTCGGCCACGAGAATGGTCGCGGTCGTCTCAGCCATCCGCCGAGGCCCGCAGCGGCAGCCGAATCTGGAACTCGGCACCCCCGCCGGGCCGGTTCCTCCATTCGACGTCGCCGCCGTGCTGCCGGGCGATCTGTTGAGCGATGCTCAGCCCGAGGCCCGTCCCCCGGGGCTTCGTCGTGAAGAAGGGCTCGAAGAGGTGCTCCGCCACCCCGGGATCCACGCCCGGCCCGTCGTCCGCGACGGTGAGCACGGCGGCGTCCCCATCGAGTCGGGTGCGGACGGTGACGCGCCCGCCGTGGGGGAGCATCTCGACGCTGTTCCTGAGGAGATTGTGCGCCGCCTGCCTGACCATGGCCCGGTCCATGAGCAGCACGGGGAGGACCTCGTCGAGGTCCAGCTCCACGCTCACCCCCTGGCGGTCCGCGACGGGCCGCAGAAAGGCGACAAGCTCGGTGACGAGGTCGTTGAGCGACTCCTTCTCCAGCTTCGTGCGAGAGAGCCGCGCCGCGACCAGATATTCGTCGGTCAGCGTCGCCAGGGCCCGGATCTCGTCGCGGATCTCCCGCAGGAGGTCGTGCGCCTCGCCCATCGCGGGCCCCGGACACTGCCGGACGATGTCGCCGAGCATGTCCACGTTCAGGTTGATGGCGCCGAGCGGGTTGCGCACTTCGTGGGCCATCTTCGCCGACAGTCGCCCGACGGCCGCGAGCTGCTCGGCTCGGGCGAGGCGAGCCATCGCGGTTTCCATCTCCCGGTTGAGCTGCTCGGCTCGCGCGCGCGCCGCCCGCTCTCGGGCCGCCACATGGCCCAGGGCCATCCCGAGCAGGCCGAGCAGGGCCGCGCGCGAGCCGATGTGGGCCCACGGCACGGGCGGGGGCGCGAGCCCGTTCGCGACCGCGAGCAGCCCCGACGCCAGGGCGGCGGCCAGCAGACCGATCCCGGGACCGAAATAGTCCGCGTTGAGCGCCACGAGGAGATAGAACAGGAGGTAGAAATGGCTCTCGCCGCCGCCGGTGAACCAGACCAGCAGAAACACGAGCGCGAGGTCCGCGGCCAGCGTGGCGAGGAACACCTCACGCGCGCGCCGCGCCCAGCGCAGCAGGATGGCGAGCAGCAGCGTCTTGTAGACGACGAATCCGCCGAGCAGCGGGACGAGATGCAGCCGGTGCTCGGGACGGAGCGGCACGATGAAGAGCGCGGTCATGCCGCCGACGAGGGTGAGCCCCCGCAGCACGGCGAACGTCATCGCCTCGCGGTCAAGACGCTCGGCGTTCATCCCTGGTATCCCCATACCTCTGTCCGGTGACGTTGGCAAGAGCACTGCCGGGCCGGCGGCGCCACGCTCAGTGGCCACCGTGCCCGGGCATCATCCCCGGCGGCGGCTTGAGGCCCCTGAGGAAGGCAACGAGGTCGACCAGCTCCTGCTGGCCTCGTAGCCCTTGCCCTTCTCGATCAGCCGGCTCGGGTTGAGCATCGATTCGGCGAAGTCCCGCGGGAGCGTGAACCTCCAGCCCTCCGGCCCCATCCGGGCTGTCCGACCGGGGCGGTGCGAAGGAGCCGTCCACACGGGCCAGGCACGAAGAATCAGCCCCACTACCGGACGCTGACGGGGAACTGTGCGCTACCCTTGCCAGCGGGCCCCGATCTTCGTCACGCGCGAGCCGCAGGTGATCATGCGGACGCCGAAGCGCGCGTGGCGGCCACCGTTCGCCTCGGGTCGTCATCCAAGACGGCCTGCTCGCCCGCGACCCTCTCGACGGCCTGCACGCTCACAGCGCAGGTCAGCCCCGCGACTGGCAGCCCGACTGGACCAGCGCCCGCGGCTCCGCACCGACGCCCGTCGTCGCCGATGGCGCGCGATTCATCGCCCGCCCTCGCCCGCGACGGGCCGGCCGGCGACGAGAACCTTCTGCCAGGTGCGGCCGCCGTCACGGGACCTCTGGATCTCCCCGGCCGTCGTCGCGACGGCAACGCGGTCGCCGGGACCCACGGCGACCGCGACGACCGGCGCGTCCAGGCCCGAGAAGAGGCCGGTCGGCTCCCATGTTGCGCCGCCGTCGCGGCTGCGGAGGAGCCCTGCGCCGCGCCGGTTCACGTACGCGTAGACGAGGCGCGGCTCGAGGCCGTGGTGCGCGACGGCGGTCACGGCGGCTCCCGGCGCACCGGTTGCGGCCGGGCGCCAGGTCGCGCCGCCGTCGAGGCTGACCCTCAGACCCTCCGTCGTTCCGGCGAGCAGCGCCCCGGCCGCCTCGCGACCCGCGGAGAGGGCCAGGACGTTCGAGAGCCCTCGGGCCTCCAGCCGCTCGCTCCTCCACGTCGTCACCGACACCCGATACAGCCCGACCTGCCCGGCGACGCTCCAGCCGTACAGCTGCCCGCCCTCGCGCGGGCTCCACGTCAGCGCGTGGAAGTCGGCGTGGCCCCCGAGCGTCACCGACCGCCAGGTCCGTCCCCCGTCCCCGCTCAGCAGGAGGCCCAGGTTGCCGACCTGCTCCCGGCGGTACGTCGGCAGATCCGGGTGGCCGCTCGCGTACACCACATTCGCCTTCGCCGGATGCGCCGTGAACCCCATGAGGTCGAAGCGCTGCTCGCCAACCCATTCGAGTCGCGCCTGCGGGCCGAGACGGACGAGCCCCGTGTGCGTCGCGACGAGCAGCGTCTCGGGCTCGCGCGGGTCCACCGCGAGCCCGTGAATGTGGTGGACGGCGACCGGCGCCGCCGGCTGCGCGAAGGCCCGGGCGCCGGAGCACAGCGCCGCCAGTGCCAGGACCAGCGCGACACCGCCCGAACCTCGAGCCACGGTCAGTGCGCCCTCGCGGGGAGAGGTAGTTGTAGAGAGGCGTGAATCAATGGATTCCGTTCGCCCTCTGGAGCTCGCGGACGTAGCGCGTGATCTGCTCCACCTCGGCCGCTGTCACCTCAGGCTGTGGCGGCATGCTCCCGAACCTCCAGTGGTGGGCCTGCACACCGCGGCGAACCGCCAGGGTGAAGGAGACATCGGCGTGGTGCCTCGGCTGGTACGTCGAATGGACGAGGGGCGGGCCGATCGGGCTTCCGCGGGCGTCCGCGCCGTGGCACTGGACGCACCTCCGATCGAACGCCTGCTTGCCGCCCAGCGCCTCGGCCGACAGATCCGGCACCCAGACCTGGACGGTGACGGGGCCGCGCTCCCAGACCATCACGAGGGCGAGGGCACCGGCCAGCGCCGCCGTCACCACGCCCACCGTCAGGCCCCGGCGCACGCGCTGGCGCGTTCGCGGCTTCATCGCGATCCGGCCGTGTTCATCGCGAGCCCGTCGATCATCCCTCCGGATCCTGGTCGGTAGAGCGTCGTCAACGCGAGGGGCAGGATACAGGCGACCAGGATGGTGTGAGAGACGAGGATCGTGAGCAGATCCTGTGGGCCGTGATCCGGCGCCTCCGGACGAACAGGTATCCGGTATACAGGAGGACGGCGCTGGTGGCGTTGAGAATCGCGTTGGCCGTCGGCAGGGCCGCGAGCGGCGACGGGCTCACGACCGACTCAACGCCGCTCCCCGACTCGAAAGGAGAAGCTGCCGTGACTCAGGTGGCCATCCACCGTGAAGACTCGCTAAAACACGCGCGTCTGAGAGTCAAGAACCCCTCACGGATCTCGTGGCCGCGCGATCCGGGGTGCCGCCTCACGACGCGCAGCACGTCCGCCCGCGGACCGCCTCGAGCCCCTCCCAGGCGATGAGCGGGACCATGGCGAGGCCGGCCGCCGGGTCGGCCCACCACCAGCCGAGCCACGCGTTCAGGCCGAGCCCGGCCAGCAGGATGGCGGAGAGCCACGCGCAGATCTCGGTCTGGCGCGTCTCGGCCTCGAGGGCGCCGCTCGCGAGGCTCACGGCGACGCGCCGCTTCAGGCGCGCGAGGAGCGGCATCACGACGAGCGACAGGGCGGCGAGGACGATCCCCGCGAGCGTGCGCTCGGGCGCGTGGCGGCCGGCGAGCGCGTCGATCGCGTCCCAGAGCACGTACGCGGCCAGGAGCAGGAAGCCGATCCCGATGAGGCGCAGGGCCCGGCGCTCCGCGGCCTCGCGGCGGGCCGCGTCGTGCTCGCGCGCCAGACGCCAGAGCGCGGCGACGCTGCTCGCCACCTCGATCGCCGAGTCGAAGCCGAACCCCACGAGCGCGACGCTGCCCGCGAGGAGCCCGGCCACGAGCGCCACGACGCACTCGGCGGAGTTCCAGGCGATGGTCAGATACTGGAGCCGGCGGCCGATCCGCGCGCTGCGCGCCCGATCCCCGCCGGCGACGAGCGGCATCACGACGTCAGCGGATCTTCTCGAGGCTCAGCGTGGTGACCAGCGAGGGCACCGACTCCGAGGCCGTCGTCCCCTGCATGCGCACACCCGCCACCCGGAGCCGGAGCGGCGGGAGCACGCTCGTGAGCGCGAGCGTCACCTCGCCGTCGCGCTCGGACACCGTCCCTGCGGCCTCCGTCTCGCGGCCGGTGAGGCCGGTGAAGTGGGCGACGTACCCCGTCAGGTAAAGGCGGCCGACCATCCGCCGGTCCTTCACCTCGAGGACGTCCAGGATGGCCGGGCCGCTCTTCGAGAACGTCCGCCACTCGCCCTGCCAGCGGCCGACGAGCGCCTGCGGGTCGAACGGCGCCGCCGGCGCGCTCGTCGCGCCCGGGGCGGCCGCGCACCCGGCCAGGACCGCCGCGACCGCCAGGACCGTCAGTGCCCGCCGCATCGCTCTCAGTATCCGCCTCCCGCACCGGTCATGCTACAGACGCCGTCCCGCCAGATCCCGCCGTCTCGCCCGCACTCGCGCTCGGCGCCGACGCCGGGTGCCGGCGCCCCGGACGCCCCGCAGCCGGCGAGCGCAGCCACCACGAGCAGCCCTCCCAGGATTGCGCGCGCGGTCGCCGCCATGGCCACCTCCCTGAGGGAAAACTCCCGCGGGTGGGCGCGGGGTTCCCCGCGGCGGGCGAGGACATGTCCTTGACCTCCGGGCGCCGCACTCGCTAAGCTTACCTCGCCGTCGGCGGCGCCGTGCCCGGTCGCGGCGCCCGTCGCGTTCCGCGAGCGCCAGGACCGGGAGGAACGACCAGCGCAGTTGGGAGGCCCGATGAGTCACGTCCGCTACATCGACAAGACCCGCGAGTATTACTTGGGCGAGGGTTACGACACGCCCTACCGCTGGGCCCACTTCGACGACGTGCCGTTCACGCCGCTCGCCAGGCCGCTCGGCGAGTGCCGGGTGGGACTCGTGACGACGAGCGAGATGGTGATCCGCGGTCGTGAGGACGAGATCGACCGCGTCGAGGAGGACCCGACGCGTCCGGTGTACGCGCTGCCGATGGACACGTTCGTGAAGGAGCTCTACAGCCGGAAGGCGTCGTACGACCGGTACGCGACCACCCTGGAGGACGTCGACGCGTACCTGCCGCTCACGCACCTCCACCGGTTCGTCGAGGAGGGGCGGATCGCCGGGCTGGCGCCGCGGTTCCAGGTCGT
>JACPCH010000151.1 GCA_016179875.1 Candidatus Rokuibacteriota bacterium
GCCGGCGTGCCGGGCTCGCGGGCGCCGTAGATCGAGTTGAGCGTCGTCGCGAGGTCCTTGGCCTTGGCGTTCTCCGCGTAGTAGATGAACACGCGGCGGCCGCCGTAGATGTTGACGTCGAGCTGGCCGATCAGGCGCTTGATCGTCTCCAGCTCGTGGCGCTTGGCGTGGACGATCAGCGAGTTCGAGCGCTGCTCGGCGATGATGAGCGGCGGGCGCTCGGCGACGCCGGCCGCGGCGGCCCCCGGCGCCGCGGCACCCGGGGCGGCCGGGGCGGCCGGCGGCGCGGGCGCGGCGGGCGCGGGCGGCGTGCCCGGCGCCGTCGTCCGGATGCGCCCGCTCGCGAAGAGCTGGGTCAGGATCTGCGCGAGCTGCGCCGCGTCGGCGAACTGGATCGGGATGATGGCCAGCTCTTCCTGGGCGACCTGCACGTCCACCAGCCGGATGATCTCGAGCAGGCGCCGGACGTTCGACGCCGTGTCGGTGATCATCAGCACGTTGGTCTCCCGGTGGGCGATGAGGCTGCCGCGCGTGGAGATGAGCGGGCGGATCAGCGCCGAGAGGTCGGCGACCGAGGAGTACTTGAGCGGCACGACCTGCGTGATGACCTCGTCGGTCGTCCGCGCCTCGTCGGGCGTCTGGCCCACGATCGTCGGCACCGCGCGCTCGCGCGCGCCCTCGAGGCGGACGATCTTGTAGAGGTTCCCCGCCTTGATCGCCGTGAAGCCGTGCACCTCGAGGATGGCCAGGAGCACGCCGAACACGTCCTCCTGCGCGATGCGGCCCGAGGTCTGCACGGTGACCTTGCCGCGCACGTCCGGCGCGAGCACGTAGTTGAAGCCCACGATCTCGCTCGCGGCCTGGATGACGGTCTCGACGTCGGCGTTGTCGAAGTTGAGCACGACGAAGCGGCCGCGCTGCGCCGCCGGCACCTGCGGCACCGTGGGCGGCGGCGGTGGCGGCAGGACCTTCGGCGGCTCGGGCGCCGGCGCCTCGGCGCGCGGGCCGATCGACGCGGGCGGGAGCGTGGCGGGCGCCGCCGGCGCCGGCGGCGGCGCGGTCACGGTGACGGTCGGTCCGGCGGCGGGCGCCGGCGGCCGGGTTCCCGGCGTCACGCAGCCGGCCCCGAAAGCGACGAGGCAGAGGATCGCGATCGCGCGCGTCATCTCACTGCTGCGCTCCGCCCGCGGGCGGCGGCAGCAGCGGGCGCCCGAGGCTCGGCACGGGCCGGCGCCCGGGGATGAACGGGCTCTGCCCCGGCAGGCCGGGGATACCCGGCGCCACGCCCGGGAAGCGGGGCAGGGTCACGCCCGGCGTCGCGCCGGGCTGGACCCCGGGCTGCACGCCGGGCTGGACCGTGGGCGGGGCGCCGGGCTGGACGACGGGCTGGGCGGCCGGGCGCGGCTTCGATGGATCGCGCAGGCGGACGTCCACGTTGCCCGCCGGGCTCGTGAGCACGACGCGGTCGGCGACGATCGCCTGGACGGTGCCGCCGGCGATCCGGTCGCCGATCCGGTAGCCGGCGGTGCGCTTGGTCGCCGGGTCCTCGAGGTAGGCGATCGGCGAGCCCTCGCGCAGCACGACGCCGTGGAGCGTCGGCTTGGCGAACGCGATCCCGGCCGGCCCCGACGCGGCGGGCGCCTCGGCACGCCCCGGGCTGAAGAGGTTGCGGCTGGCGACGACGCTGGAGCTCCCGGCCGGCGGCTGCGGGGCCTCGCGCGGGGGCGGGGCGCTCGCCGCAGGCGGCGCGGCCGGGGCCCGGCGCGCGGCGGGGGCGGGCGCCGGCGTGAAGAAGAGCTCACGCGCGATGAGCGCGACGCACAGGAGCGACACGCCGCCCAGCAGGACGTTGACGCCGAGCAGGCGCCTCGGCATCTAGGTCCGGGCCTTGGCCGGCAGCAGGTAGCCCGAGAGCGTGACGGTGGCGAGCAGCTCCCGCGGCTGGGCGATGTTCACGACGCGCACGCGCAGGTCCTGCACGGTGAGGAGCTTCGGCGCCGCCTCGAGGCGCGCCAGGAGATCCACGAGCTGGCGGATCTCCCCGGAGACGGCGATCTCGATCGGGATCTCGAGCAGCTCGCCGCGCTCGCGGGGTTCGAGGATCCGCTCGCTCCGGACCTCGGTCTTGGCCTGGGCCGCCATGTCCTTGGCGAGCTTCTGCAGCTCCGAGGCGGCCACCGCCGGCGTCCCCGAGGCGAGCAGGCGGGTTCCCGCCCGCTCGAGCCGCTGGCCCGCCGCCTCGAGCTCGGCGGCGATCGCCTGCCGGCGCGCGACGAGGTCGCGCCGCTGCTCGAGCGCCTGCGCGCGCGCGGGCACGAGCTCCGCGGTGGCGCGGTTGTGCTCGAGGACGGGCTGGACGGCGAACGTGAAGCCGCCGACCACGCCGAGGACGACGGCGGCGCCCCCGACCAGCAGCCGCTCGCGACGCGACAGCGTGCCGATCATGGGCGGACCGCGCCGGGGCGCGCGCGCGGCGCGGGCGGGCCGGCGGGAGTCGCGCGCGGCGCGGGCGCGGCCTCCCACGCGGCGCGGATCCGGAACTGCTCGCGGTCGCGGCCGCGCGTGACGGGCGAGGCGAACTCGACCCGCTCGAGGCGCGGCGAGTTCTCGAGGAGCGGGATCAGCGTGCTGGCCGCGGCGGCCTGGCCCACCAGCTCCACGCCCTTGGCGTCGAGGGCGAGCGTCGTGAGCCACGCGTCGTTGGGCAGGATCTCGGTGAGCTCGCGGAGCACCGGCAGCGGCCGGATCGCCCCGGCGTCGAGCCCGTCGATCGTCGCCAGGAGCTGGCGCTTGCGCTCGAGCGCGCCCAGCACGGCCCGCACCCGGCGCACCTCGGGCTCGATGCGCCCGATCTCGGCGTTGAGCCCGGCCAGGCGCCGGCCGTCGCGGAGGCCGGGCACGAGGAGTGCCGCCAGGGCGAGCAGCACCGTGACGGCGAGCGCCGCCGCCGTGAGCTGCTGCGGGCGCGTGAGCCGCCGCGGCTTCATGGCCGCCGGGACCAGGTCGAGCGGGCGGATGCCGCGCCCCGACGCCACGGCGAGCGCGAGCTCGCGCGCGCCCCGCGGCTCGTCCTCGATCACCGCCAGCCGGCGCCGCGCGCGCGCGGTCCACGGGGGCGCGCCGACCGGCGCGCCGAGCTCGGCGAGCGCCGCCGGGGGCGCGGCGGCGCCGTCGCCCGAGACCCACACCGCGTCACACCCGCGCCAGCGCGCGAGGGCGAGGCTGCGGCGGATCTCCGCGACGACCTGCGCGGCGTCACCGGCCGGGACGCTCCGGCTCAGCGCGAGCGTCGCGTCCTGGACGAGCAGCAGGTCGGCCGCGTCCCCCGCGCGGTGCACCCACACGACGCGCTGGGCGCGCGGCGCGTCCACGAGCGCGAGCAGCTCGTGGGCCGCGACCGTGATCGACACCGGCCGGAGCTTGGCGCCGTCGGCCAGGCGCAGGGCGACGTCCACGACGCGGCGGTCGGCCGCCGCGACCAGGACGCGCCGCTCACCCGCCGGACCGCGTCCCGGCTCGCTCTCGGCGGGCAGGGGCAGGAAGTCGAACGGCGCGTCGTCCGCCGGGAAGGGCAGGTGCCGGTCGAGCTCGAACTTCACCATGTCGCCGAGCTCGCCGCCGACGGCCGGCAGCTCGATGGGCTTGACCGTCACCATGGCGCGCGCGAGCCCGAGCGCGACGGTCCGTGCCGGGATCTGGCGCGCGTCGAGCTCGGCGCGCAGCGCGGCGGCCGGCTCCTCGGCCTCGACGATGAACGTATCCACCCGATTCTGTCGGACGACCGCCCCGCAGAGGCGATCGCCGAGGAGGACGACGCCCAGCCGGAGCCGTGGGAATTTCCTCCACATTTTTATTAACATAGCGTAAGCCGAAGTGGCACGAATATAACCCACAACTCGTGGTGTCGGCTATCGAAAATACCGCTAGATACTGAAGGTCGGCCAGGGGCGCGGGCTCAGCGGAGGCCGGACCATTCGAGCACGATGATGGCGGGCGGGTTGCCCGCCTTCTTCTGGACGATCGCCGTTACGCGCGCGCCCACGCGCCCGTCCACGAGGCCCTCGGCCTCGACGCGAAAGGTCGACGTGGTCGCCGAGAGGCTCCGGCCGCCGAATTTCCCCGGCACCTGGGCGTAGGGCGCAGCGCGGCGCGTCTGGACGATCTCGGAGATCTCGGCGTCGGACAGGCCGAAGGCGCGGAGCACGAGCGGATCGGCGGTGTTCATGTTGACCTGATTCGGGCTCCGGGTCGTCACGTACGCGGCGAGGCCCGGGCGGTCCTTCTCGCCGTGGAAGAGCGCGGGCGTCACCCCCTTGACCTGGAGCAGCTCGGTCACCGAGTCGAGGTGGCCGTTCTTTGCGCGGTACGGCACCGCGCGCTTGAGGTAGGTGTCCTCGCTCTCGGCGCCGTTCAGCCGGTGCTCGTCGTTCGGGTCCTTCCAGTCCTGGAGCGAGTCCACGATCGTGTCGCGGGCGCTCTTGTCCACGCCGAGCGCCAGGAGCAGCCGGTCGACCCGGCCGGGCGTCGCGGTGTTGACGTTGAGCCGCCCCTCCTCGTCGGTGATGCGGTACGAGTACTGGCCGCCGCCGAACTCCACCTTCTCGCGCGGCAGGCGCGGCAGCGGCGCGCGATTCCTGTCGTAGAAGGTCAGGCGCCCGTCGTCGTCCTCGGTGACCGCGGTGCTGTCGGCGACGATCTCGCGGATCGCCTGCTCGACGCCGGTCTCGGCGAGGTGGCCGGCGATGACCCCGGTCTTGTACGCGCGGACGGCCGCGGCCTCGAGGCGCATCGAGTAGGCGAACTCCGCGCCCACGACGGACACGAGCGCCAGGACGAGCAGCACGACGACGAGGGCGAAGCCGCGGTCATCGCGCGTCACTGGAGGCCCAGGCGGAGCGAGACCGTGATCGGCGGCGGGGTCTCCTTCCGGCCGTTGATGGTGGTCCCGAGCGCGATGCGCACCGCGCGCGGCAGGGTGCCGTCGTCGTCCTTCCACTCCGACTGCCACGAGCCGCTCCCGTCGAGGAACTGGAACGCGAGCGCGGTCACCGTCGGGTCGTGGAAGACGACGGCCGCGTCGGCGAACGGGTTGCGGTTCGGCAGCGCGCGCTGGCGGATCACGAGGCCCGGCCGCTCCTCGCTCTCGCCGAGGGTGATGGCCACGGCCGTGAACGCGATGGGGACCGCGAACGGCACCGGCGCCGCCTGCGTGACGAGCTCGAGCTTCGTCTCGCCGCCGGCGAACAGGAGGACCGCGTCGGGCGCCTCGCCCCGGGGGGCGTGGTACGGATAGGCGGCGCCGACGGTGCGCGCGAGGGTGAGCGCCACGCCGCGCGCGTGCTGGTGCGCCTCGGCGCGCTCCTCGCCCTGGCGCCAGGCCGCCAGCGCCACCCTGAGGCCGCCGAAGGCGATCACCAGGAGCGCGCCCACGATCGCGAGCGCGATCAGCAGCTCGAGGATGGTGAAGCCGCGCGCGCCCCGCCTCACCGGCGGCCCCCGGGAGTGTCGGGCTTCTCGGCCGACGTGCGGAGCGCCGCCAGCTCGACGTGCCGGGCGTCGCCCTCGCCCCAGCGCACCCTCACCGCGACGCGGTAGACGCGCCAGGGCGCGGTCTCGCGCACCCGCGCCAGGTCGGGCGCGTCCACGCCGGTGATCGTCCGCTCCCAGCGGAACGCGCCGTCGGCGCCCTGGTCCTTCTGCCCCTCGACGGGCGTCACGATCTCGCGGAGCTTCTGGTCGGCGAGGAGCGTCGCCTGCTGGTGGTCGCCCGCCTGCTTGAGCAGCCGGAGCCCCTGGGCGAAGCCCTGGATGACGGCGACGACCGCGACGCTGAGGATCGCGAACGCCACCAGCACCTCGAGCAGCGTGAACCCCGCGGCGGGCGCGCGCCGCGGGGTCATTCGCGGGTGTTGCGCACGCGGCCGGTGATCGGATCGACGCTCACGCGGTAGGTGATGCCGCCGGAGGTCAGGCGGAACTCGCCGCCGCTGGAGGCGCCGTGGGGCTCGAAGCGCATCGCGAGGGCGTCGCGCGAGACGGCCTCGACGACGAGCCGGGTCGGCAGCGCGCGCGTGCGCCGCACCTCGTCGTCGCCGGTGGTGATCGTCAGCCGGTGCGCGGCCGGGTCCACCACGACCGTGTGGGCCTGGCGCGTCGTGATGGCCTGCTCGCGGGCGTGGCGCAGGACGGCCGAGAAGCCCGCGACCTCGGCGCGCGCGCGCACGGTGTCGCTGGTGCGCCCGAGGGCCGGGGCCACCAGGGCGAGCGCGAGCGCGACCAGGAACAGCGTGACGAGGAGCTCGAGGAGCGTGAAGCCGCGCGCGCCTACTTCTGCCCGGTTTCCCATGACACGATGTCGGCGCTCTCGCCCTCGCCGCCGGGCGCGCCGTCGATGCCCTCGGACCAGAGATCGTAGTCGCCGTGCTGCCCGGGGCAGCAGCGGTACTTGTACGGGTTGCCCCACGGGTCCTTGGGCACGTCCTTCTTGAGGTAGGGGCCGTTCCAGTTGGGCGCGTTGGGGTTCTTCTGCAGCGCCTCGAGCCCCTGGCTGGTCGTCGGATAGGAGCCCACGTCGAGCCGGTACTGGTCGAGGCCGGCGCCGAGCAGCTCGATCTGCGCGCGCGCCGCCGCCTGCTTCGACTGCCCGACGCGCCCGAAGAGCCGCGGCCCCACGAGCCCGACCAGCAGCCCCAGCACGATGATGACCACGAGCAGCTCGATCAGCGTGAACCCCCGCTGCCCTCGCCAGCGGACTCGGCTCGCGGTCGGCCGGGCCGGTGGCGGCGTCCCCTGCGAGACCCGTATCTTCTGGGCATCGTGTCGGTCCCGCGGGTGGGATGTGGCGTGGCCCCGCGGGCTGTTGGCGCGGGTCGTCACGACTCTGATCGCGCGGTCGAGCCACCGCCGCGGGTGATCGCGGCGGGGCACGGGCGTGGCGACAGCCCGGGTGCCCGTGCCCATCACAAAGGTATCTCGTTGATCGAGAAGATCGCGAGCAGCATGGCCACCACGATGAACGCCACGAGCACCCCCAT
>JACPCH010000152.1 GCA_016179875.1 Candidatus Rokuibacteriota bacterium
GAGTTCCTCGGCACCACCGCGGGACGCCGCGGCCGTCCGGCTGATCGCGTGCGAGGTCTCATCGGCTCGCTGGAGTCCGGAGTTCCCGACCTCGCCCGGAAGCACCGGGCGTACGTCCTTGAGTCCCTGAAGCATGGCCGGTGAGCTCCTCCTCGACACCGGCGCACTCGTCTCCGTCCTCGATCGGAGCCAGGTGCACCACGAAAAGTGCGTCCGCTTCTTCGACGGGTGGGACGCGCCTGTCGTGAGCACGGAAGCGGTCCTGACCGAAGCCACCCATCTGCTCGGGCGAGTTCGCAACGGGCGGAAGGCCTGCGTGGAGTTCTTCCTCGACGGCGGCGCTGTCCTCGTGCCCGCGACGGTGCCGTCGCTGCGGCGCGTGCGGGAGCTCCTCGAGGAGTACGCCGATCTGCCGATGGACTACGCCGACGCCACGCTCGTGGTGCTGGCCGAGGAGATCGGGACCGATCTCGTATTCACCACGGATCGGCGCGATTTTCGCGTCTACCGGATCAGGGGGCGGAAGAGCTTCCGGATCGTACCCGAGTAGCCGGTGGCACGCAGGGGACGCAGGAAGGGCTTCCTCGCCTGATCGCCCTCGCGCCACTCCACCCCATCGGTCTGGCGCGCGGCATCTGGCGCGCGGCGTCTTGACGTTCGCCGCCGTCTGCCCGATCATGGCGCGCCTCGGGTCGTTCATCACGAAAGGAGACGCGCATGGCACAGCTCAGGACCAAGAAGCGCCTGGTCATCCTCGTCGCGGTGCTCGCGCTGCTGGGGTCGGCCGCGTTCTACGCGGTGGCCCAGCAGGCGGGCGACGCGAAGAAGACGCAAGCCGCCGCGGCGGGCGGCAAGCGCCACACGCTGGCGGCGAAGCTCGAGACGGTGCAGTGGGGCTGGCTCGACCCGAAGGAGCCGCCGAAGCTCACGGTGGACTCGGGTGACACCGTCTCCATCGAGACGATGATGCACGCCCACGGCAAGGTGAAGCCCGGGATCACGATGGACGAGATCGTGGCGCTGCGGAAGGCGAACCCGGGCGGCGGCCCGCACTCGGTGACGGGCCCCATCTACGTCAACGGCGCCGAGCCCGGCGACGTCATGGAGATCAAGATCGTCCGGATCGTCCCGAAGGCGTTCGCCATCAACTTCAACCTGCCGGGCAAGGACTTCCCGACCATCGGCGCGCTCGGGCCCGAGATGCCCGACGGGTTCATCAAGTTCTTCACCATGGACGTGAAGAAGCGCCAGGCCGAGTTCAAGCCGGGCATCACGCTCGATCTCCAGCCCTTCCCCGGCACGCTGGCGGTGGGCATCGACCCCGCCGATCCGTCGCCGCGCAAGGGCGGCGCCACCGACCCGCTGGCGGCGGTCTCGACGCTCCGGCCGTGGAAGAACGGCTCGAACATGGACATCAACGAGCTGCAGGAAGGGACCACGATCTTCATCCCGATCTTCCTGAAGGGCGGGCTCGTGTGGACGGGCGACTCGCACTGCCGCCAGGGCAACGGCGAGGTCAACCTGACCGGGCTCGAGTGCTCCTACCGCGAGATCGCGCTGCGGCTCACCGTCCGCAAGGACCTGAAGCTCGACTGGCCGCGGATGGAGACGAAGACCCACTGGATCGCCATGGGCTTCGACGAGGACCTCAACAAGGCGATGGTCAACGCGGTGCGGGAGACCGTCAACATGCTGGAGCAGCAGACGATGGTCCCGCTGACCCGGTACGAGGCCTACTCGCTCGCCTCGATGGCGGCCGATTGCCGCGTGACGCAGGTGGTGGACATCCGCAAGGGCGTCCACTGCATGATCCCGAAGTCGCTCTTCAAGAAGTAGCGGGGGTGCTGCGGGCGCTCGCCCTCGCGCTGGCGCTCGGCGCCGCCGTCCCGGCCTGGGCCGGCGGCGCCCCCGCCGTCGTCACCACGTCCACCGACCTCAAGGCGCTCGTCGAGGCCGTGGGCGGCGACCGCGTGGCCGTCGAGAGCCTGGCGCCCGCGCTCCACGACCCGCACGCGGTGGACGTCAAGCCCGGGCAGCTGGCGAAGCTCAAGACGGCCGTGCTGCTCGTGCGCATCGGCCTCGACCACGAGCCCTGGCTCGCGCGCGTCCTGCGCGCCGTGAACGATCCCCGCTTCCGGCCGGGCGGCCCGCACGACCTCGACGTCTCGAAGGGCGTCGAGCTGCTCCAGACGGAGATCGCGCGCGTCCGGAGCGAGCGCGGCGTCCACGTCCACGGCTTCGGCAATCCCCACTACTGGCTCGACCCCGCCAACGCCCGCCCGATCACCCAGGCGATCCTCGAGGCCCTCGGGCGGCTCGCCCCCGCCGAGCGGCCGGCGTTCACCGCGAATCGCGAGCGCTTCCTGGCGCGCCTGGACGCCGGGCTCGCGCGCTGGACCGCCGCGCTGGCGCCGTACCGCGGCGCGCGCGTCGTCGTCGTCCACGACAGCTGGCCGTACTTCGCGCGGCGCTTCGGCCTCGAGGTGGTCGCCGCCGTCGAACCCTCGCCCGGCGTGCCGCCCTCACCCGCCTCGCTCGCCGCGCTCACGGCGCGGATGCGGGAGAGCGGCGTCCGGCTCCTCATCGCGGAGCCGTCGTCCAGCACGTCGCTCGTCACCCAGGTCGCGGCGCGCGGCGGCGCGCGCGCGGTCACCCTGGTGCCGTCGGTCGGCGGCGATCCCGGGGCGCGCGACTACCTGGCGCTCTTCGACGTGAACGTGCGGCGGCTGGCCGAGGCCCTGGCCGCGGCCCGCTGAGCGCCCCCGTGCTCGAGCTGCTCTGGGCGCCGTTCCTCGCCTGCCTCGTCCTGACGGCGATCCACGTCTACCTCGGCCTCCACGTGCTGGCGCGCGGCGTGATCTTCGTCGACCTCGCGCTCGCCCAGGTGGCGGCGCTCGGTGTCACCGTGGCGTTCCTGGCCGGGCACCCGATCCAGAGCGAGGCCGCCTACTGGTACGCGCTCGCCTTCACGCTCGGCGGCGCCGCGCTCTTCGCGGCGAGCCGCACGCGGCGGGCGCCGGTGCCGCAGGAGGCGATCATCGGCATCGTCTACGCCGTCTCGGCGGCGGCGGCCGTCCTGGCCGTGGACCGGGCGCCCCAGGGCAGCGAGCACATCAAGCAGCTCCTGGTCGGCGGCATCCTCACCGTCACGCCCGCCGAGGTCGGCACGCTGGCGCTCCTCTACGCGCCGATCGGCGCGCTGCACTGGCTCGTCCGCCGGCCGCTGCTCGACATCTCGTTCGACCCCGAGGGCGCGGGCGCGCGGCGCGCCGTGCGCGCGTGGGACTTCGTGTTCTACGCCTCCTTCGGGCTCGTCGTCACGAGCTCGGTGAGGCTCGCGGGCGTGCTCCTGGTGTTCGCCTACCTCGTCGTGCCCGCGACCGCCGGCGCGCTGCTCGCGCGCTCCGCGCGCGGCCGCCTCGCCGTCGGCTGGGCGCTGGGCGTCCTCGTGAGCGTGGGCGGCCTCGCCGCCTCCTGGGCGTGGGACCTGCCGACCGGCGCCGCCGTGGTCGTCGCGTTCGGCGCGCTCCTCGCCGCCCTCGCCGTCGCGCTCGGCGCCGGCGCGATGGTCCGGGCGACGCGCGAGCGCGGCGCCGCCGCGCTGCGCGGCGTGGCCGTCGCGCTGCTGGCGGCGGTCGGGCTGGCCGGGCTCGCGCTGACCCTGTTCCCGCGGATGGATCATCTGTGGCTCGACTGGCTCGAGGCGTCCGCCCCCGCCGTCCGGGCGCTCTTCCTCAGCGAGGACGAGCGCGAGACCTACCGGGACAGCCTGGAGGGCGTCGAGCGGAGCGCCGCGGAGCTCGCGCGCGTGCGCGCGATGCAGCGCGAGGCGCAGTGGGGCGCGCGGCCGGCGTCACCGGAGATCCAGGAGCGGATGCGGCAGTACCTGGCGGGCCGGGGCGAGATGCTGGCCGGCGAGCAGACGGTGCTCCGCGCGCTGCGGACGCGGGCGCGGGAGCGCCAGCGCTGGTGGCTGGGCGTCCCGCTCCTGGCGCTCGGCGCGGGCGGCGCGGCGGCGCTGGCGCGCCGCCGCCGGACTACCTAGCGTCGTACGTGTAGAAGCCCCGGCCGGTCTTGCGCCCGAGGCGGCCGGCCATGACCATGCGCTTCAGGAGCGGCGGCGGCGCGTAGCGGGGCTCGCGGAACTCCTCGAACATGACCTCGGCGACGTACATCGTGGTGTCGAGGCCGACGAGGTCGAGCAGCGTGAACGGCCCCATCGGATAGCCGCAGCCGAGCTTCATCGCGGTGTCGATGTCCTCCAGCGACGCCAGGCCGCCCTCGTACGCGCGGACCGCGTCGAGCAGGTAGGGCACCAGCAGGCGGTTCACGATGAAGGCCGTGGAGTCCTTCGCCTGCACTGGCGTCTTGCCGACGGCGCGGGCCCACTCGGTCGCCTCCTGCACCACCGCCTCGTCGGTGAGGATCGTGCGGGCGACCTCGACCAGCTTCATGAGCGGCACCGGGTTGAAGAAGTGCAGGCCGAGCACCCGCCCCGGACGCGTCGTCGCGGCGGCCAGCGCGGTGACGTTGCACGACGAGGTGTTGGTGGCGAGGATCGCCGGCGGCGCGCAGATCCGGTCGAGCTTCGCGAAGGTCTCGTTCTTCAGCGCCTGGTTCTCGGTCATGGCCTCGACGACGATGTCGCAGGATTTCAGATCGTCGAGCCGGGTGGTGCCGCCGATGCGCCCGAGCGTCTCGTCCTTCGTCCGGGCGTCGAGCTTGCCCTTGGCCGCCAGCCCCTCCAGCGTCTCGCGCAGCCGGCCGAGCCCGCGCCTGACCAGCTCGTCGTTCGCCTCGACGAACAGCACCGGGAAGCCCGCCTGGGCCGACACCTGCGCGATGCCCGAGCCCATCAGGCCGCAGCCGATCACGCCGACGTTCTTGATCGCCATCGGACCTTCCCTCAGCGGCGGCGGCCCGGCAGCGGCGGCGGCTCGTAGTGGGCCGTCCCCGGCGGGCACGGATTCTTCAGCATCACGGTGACCGAGCCCGAGCCCGCGCCGTAGCGGACGCTGCCGTCCGGCAGCACCTCGCCCTCGGTCGGGCGCGGCGCGGGGCCCGGCGCCTTGAGCGACTCGTCGAACGCCGACCCGCGCGCCTCGGCGGGCCGGGCCAGCAGGTCGAGGAGCATCGGGGCGCTGATCGCCGCCTTCAGCTCGTCGGCGCGCGCCGCCGGCGCCACGCCGGCCACGAGCGCGAGGGCCGCCACCAGCACGCAGAACGTACGCATCTTTCGGCTCCTCAGTCGTAGACGATCAGGGAGTGGAGCGGATGGCCCTTCAGCTTGTCGCGGCCGTGGAGAAACGCCAGCTCGATCAGGAACGTCACGCCGATCACGCGGCCGCCGAGCTGCTCGATGAGCCGGAGCGTGGCCGCCATCGTGCCGCCGGTGGCGAGGAGGTCGTCCACCGCGAGCACCCGCTGGCCGCTCCGGATCGCGTCCTCGTGGACGGCGAGCGCGTCGCGCCCGTACTCCAGCTCGTACTCGACCTCGATGGTCTTGCCCGGCAGCTTGCCGAGCTTCCGGACGGGCACGAAGCCGGCGTTGAGCGAGGCGGCCAGCGCGCCGCCGAAGATGAAGCCGCGCGACTCGATGCCGACCACGATCTCCACGCGCTCGTGCCGGTAGCGCTCCGCGAGGTGCTCGATGACGAAGCGGAAGGCGGGCCCGTCCTTGAGGAGCGTCGTGATGTCCTTGAACAGGATCCCTTCGGTCGGGAAGTTCTTGATGTCGCGGATCTTCGCGCGGAGGTCGGCGAGCTCCATCGGCCGCTATGTTACCCGGACCTTGCCGCAGCGCGCAAGGAGCGCCGCTTTCGGATCCGGACACGCCAAAGTGTCTCCGCGCGCCCCGTCAGCGTGACACCCGGCGGGCTGCGGCGTCCGGAAATTGACACTCGCGTGGCACCGGTGGCACGCGACAATCGCCTCGATTTTACAGCGCCATCCCGGCGCCCGCGCGCCGGGCGGCGGCGCGTGGCACCCAACTTGCTGTCCGTCAGCTCTCACACGACAACGCCGTTGGAGGTGGGTTGCATGCTGCTCCGGGAACAAGCGCAGCGACTGTTCGAGCTGGCGCTGGCAGAATTCGCGCCAGACTGGGAGATCGCCGGCGCGTGTGTCGAACTCTCCGTGCACAACCCCGAGCACTGGGTGTCGGGGCTGGGCACGTTCGGGCTCGTGCTGCGCAACCGCGAGCACGGCGCCGCGAAGATCCTCGGCTGGCGCACCGGCGAGTTCCGCAACGCGACCTACTACCGCGGGATCTCGTACCGGGTCCTCGAGGCGTACGCCGACCGCATCACCGACCCCATCCGGCGCTACTTCGAGGAGATCGGCGTCACCGCCTCGCCCGAGACCCCGTCACCGTTCCTGCAGCGGCCCTCGGGCGGAGCGCGGCGCGTCTAGACGAGCCGCAGCGGCAGCTCGGCGAGATCGGTGACGATCACGTCGGCCGCGGCCGCCGCCGGGCGCCCGCCGGCGGCGTAGTGGGCCGCGCGCATCCCGAAGCTCCGCGCCCCCTCGACGTCGTCGAGCGGGTTGTCTCCGACGTGGACGGCGTCAGCGGGCCGCGCGCCGAGCGCGCGCAGCGTCAGCTCGAAGATCGCGGCGTGCGGCTTGCGGAACCCCACCTCGTCCGAATACGAGATCGCCGCAAAGTGCCGCAGGAGGCCGTAGCGCTCCAGCACCCGACGCAGCACGACGCCCGGGGTCCGGCCCGTGTTGGAGACGATGCCGAGCCTCACGCCGCGGCCGGCCAGCTCCCGGACCGCCTCGCGCGCCCCCGGATTGAGCAGCGGCGGCAGCCGCAGCACCGGCGCCGCGTACGCCTCGACCGCCTCGGCCAACCCGGCGGGGCCCAGGCGCTCGGCGAGCCCCGGCCCGACGCAATCGAGGAAGAGGCGGACCTGCTCGCCGATGCTCGCGTCGCGCTGGCGCGCCCAGAAGCGCTGCCGCATCACCGTCCCGGAGCGCTCGTAGGCGTCGTCGAGGGCGGCGGCCGGCTGGGGCGCGCCGGCCCCCGCGACGAGCCGCAGCGCCCGCCCGCGCTCGAGGTTCTCGGGCGTGTCGTGGACGAGCGTCTCCCAGAAGTCGAAGGTGACGGCGGCGATCACGACTCGAGCTGCGCGATCGCGTCCGGCAGCGCGGCGAGGTTGGGAATGGCGCCGTCCGGGCGCTGGGCGCCGAGCGCCCCGAGCGAGAGGCTCGTCACCTGGATCACGCGCATGCCGGCGGCGCGCGCGCCCTGGACGTCGAGGACCTCGTCGTCGCCGACGTGCACCGCCGTCGCCGGCTCGCCGCCGACGGCGCGCAGCGTGAGCGCGAAGATCTCCGGGTCGGGCTTGCGCACGCCGACCTCGTCCGAGAACGTCGTGTGGGCGAAGCAGCCGAGCAGGTCCAGGCGCCCGAGGAGCCGCCGCAGCATCGCGCCCGGCGTGCGCATCGTGTTCGACACGAGGGCGAGCGTGCAGCCGCGCGCCGCCAGCGTGTCGAAGGCGGCGCGGGCGCCGGTGTCCGGGACCGGCGGGACGAGGAGGATGGGACGCGCGTAGGCCTCGACGAGCGCCGCCAGCACCGCGTCCGACACCCGCGCCGGCAGCTCCGCGTCGACCGCGGTCAGGATCGCCCGCACGTGCTCCTCGACGGCGACGTCGCGGTGCCGGGCCCAGATCCGCGACAGGTACGATCCCGACTCGTCGTAGGCGCGGTCGAGCGCCGCCGCGGATGCCGGCAGGCCGACCGCCTGGAGGATCGTCTCGAAATCCTGCATGCGGCGCTTCTTGTAGCGGTTGTCGGAGCCGGGGCCGTCGAAGAGGACCGTGCCCCAGAAATCGACGGTGACGGTGCGGATCTTCAGCGCGCGCCTCCCCGGAACCGGGGGGCGCGCCTGTCGAGGAAGGCGCTCATCCCCTCGCGCGGCTCGCCGGTCGCGTAGGCGGCGGTGAACGCGCCGATGCCGTCGCGCGCCGCGGTCGCCGGGTCGGTCTGGCGCCAGCGGACGATCAGCGCCTTCTGCAGCCGGACGGCCTCGGGCCCCGCCGCCAGGATCTTCGCGGCGAGCGCCTCGACCGCCGCGGGCAGGCGCTCGGCGGGCACGACCTCGTTGACGAGCCCCCAGGCGAGCGCCCGCTCGGCGGGGACCGTCTCGCCGGTCAGCAGCAGCTCCGCGGCGCGCCCCGGCCCGATCAGCGGCGGCAGGAGCGCGGCCTGGATCACCGACGGCACGCCCACGCGCACCTCGGGCAGCCCGAGCGGCGCGCTGGCGGCGGCGACGCGCAGGTCGCACGCGAGCGCCAGCTCGAAGCCCGCGCCGAGGCACGCGCCGTTCACCGCCGCGATCACCGGGAACGGCGCCCGGTGCACGGCGTCGATCGCGTCGTGGAGCCGCGTGATGAGGTCCGTGGCGCCGGCCTGGTCGAGGTCGCGGAGGACCGTCACGTCCATCCCGGCGGTGAAGGCGCGCCCGGCGCCCGTCAGGACCGCGACGCGCACGCTCCGGTCGGCGCCGAGGGCGGCGAACGTGTCGTGGACGGCGCGGATGATCCCGGGCTCGAGCAGGTTGAGCGGCGGCCGCTCGAGCGTGCACCACACGAGGTCGCCCGCGCGGCGGAGGGCGACCGGCCCGTCCGCCATCTAGTAGCGGCGCATGGACGGATCGATCGTCCGCGCCCAGTGGTCGAGCCCGCCGGCGAGGTTTTTCACGCGCGTGAAGCCGAGCTGCCGCAGGTACTGGGCGACCGCCGCGCTCCGCACGCCCTGGTGGCAGTAGACGACGATGTCCTCGTCGGGACTCAGCTCGTCGGTGCGGACCTCGATCTCCTCGATCGGGATGTGGATCGCGTTCTCGAGCCGGCAGAGCTTCGTCTCCCAGTCCTGCCGCACGTCGAGCAGGAGCGGCCGGTCGTTCCGGTCGAGGCGCGCCTTCAGCTCCTCGGGGGTGATCTGCTCCATACGCTCTCCCCTCAGCGGGGCGCCGGGCGCCCGACCAGGAAGTCCGACAGCCAGCCGTTCACCGCCGGCGCGTGCTCGATCTGCGGAAAGTGCCCGCAGGCGTCGAGCCACCGCACGCCGGCGTGCGGAAACGCCTCCACGACCTCCGCGCAGTGCACGGGCGGCACGACCCGGTCCTGCCGGCCGTGGATCAGGAGCACCGGGAGGTCGAGCGTGGCGAGCGCGCGGCGGTAGTCCCGGGCGCGGGCCTCGAAGTCCGCGCGCACGCCCCGGAGCGTCGCGAGGTACGCGGCGCGCGCCGGCCCGCTCGCGCGCTCGGCGTACTCGTGGTCCACGAAGAAGTCCACCTCGGCGCGCGCCGGCGCGTGGAAGCAGCGGGCGAGCACCGCCTTGAAGAGCGCCGCCGAGCCCAGCAGCGCGAGCGCCTCGCCCACGCCCCGGAGCGCGACGAGCCGGTAGATCCACGACGGGTGGAAGCCGAAGCCCGGGACGCACGCGCCGACGAGCGCGAGGCGCTCGACCCGCGCCGGGCGCGTCAGCGCGTAGGCGACGGCGACGGCGCCGCCGAGCGAGTGGCCGACGAGCGCGGCCGGCGGAAGCCCGAGCGTCTCCACGAAGCCGTCGAGCGCGCGCGCGAACCACGGCAGGTGGTAGGGCCCGTGCGGCTTGGCGGAGGTGCCGAACCCGGGGAGGTCGAGCGCGTAGACCGTCGCCCGGCGCGCCAGCGCGGGAATGTTGTGCCGCCAGGACGCCGCGAAGCCGCCGAGGCCGTGGAGGAGGATCACCGCGGGACCGCGGCCCTCGACGATGTAGTGCAGGCGGAGCCCGTCCACCTCCCCGCCGCGCAACCGGACGTCTGGCATGAGGCCTACGATTCTACCAGACCGTCTCCCGCCAGGAGGGGGCCGAGGGCGCCGCGGAACGGGAACAGGCTGAACACGCCGCCGGTGTGGATGAAACAGACGCGCCGGCCGAGCTCGCCCGGCGCGCCGCGGAGCCGGTCGAGCAGCCCGCCGAAGGCCTTGGCCGTGTAGACGGGGTCGAGCACGATGCCCTCGGCGCGCGCCACGCTCACGACCGTCCGTAGCGCGTCCGCCTGGACCGCCGCGCGGCCCGCGCCCTGGTAGCCGTCGAGCAGCCGGACCTCGGCCGGCGCCTCGACCGGCAGCCCGTAGCGCCGGCGCGCCTGGCCGATCAGGCTGGTGACGTGGTCGCGCACGCGCGCGGCCTCCCACGCGATCGGCACGCCCACGATCTCGGCGCGGAGGCCGTGGAGCTGCCGCGCCATGAGCAGCCCGGCCTGGCTCCCGCCGCTGAACGCGGTGATGACGACGCTGTCGAAGTCGGGCGCGCCGTGGCGGATCTGCTGCGCCAGCTCCTCGCCGCACGCGAGGTAGCCGAGCGCGCCCGCGACCGTCGCGCCGCTCTCGGGGATCACGTAGGGCGTGCCGCCGCGGCGGCGCACCGCCGCCGCCAGATCCTCGAGGACCTCGTCGATCTTCTCCCACTCGGCGTCCGAGCAGTAGCGCAGCTCGGCGCCGAGCAGCCGGTCGAGCAGCAGGTTGCCGTCGTACTCCGCGGGCGGCGCGCCCTTGAGCGCGAGGACGGCGCGGAGCCCCAGGCGCGCCGCGACCGCCGCCACGGTGCGGCAGCAGTTCGACTGGAGCGTGCCGCAGGTGATCAGCGTGTCGGCGCGCTGCGCGAACGCCTCGCCGACGAGGAACTCGAGCTTGCGGATCTTGTTGCCGCTCTCGAGGAGGCCCGTGAGGTCGTCGCGCTTGACCCACAGCTCGACGCCCAGCTCCCGCGACAGCCGCTCGAGCTTGAGCAGGGGCGTCGGCGCGTACGCCAGCTCGACGCGGGGGATCGGCGGCGCGCCGGTGCTCATGGCCCCATGATCTCAAGCGAACAGGTCGGGCGCAAAGGAATCCGGGACGCGGGCGACGGGCTGGCCCAGCAGGCGCTTCAGCATGAGGGCGTTCCGCACGGGATAATCACGGTTGTTGTTGTTGAAGGAGACGAAGACCTGCTCGGCGTCGTCGGCGACCCGCTCGACCTCGGGCAGCAGCGCGCGCAGCTCGTCCTCCGTGTAGAGGTAGTCGTACTTCTCGCGCACGGCCGGCGCCTCGCCGCGGAGCTGGGCGAGCCAGCCCGCCGCGTTCCGCCCGTGCAGGCGGAACACCGCCGTGGGCGCGGTCGCCGCCGTCACCCGCGGCACCGCGTTGACGGTTTGCGGCGCGTCCACGATCACGTGGGCGAGGCGCGCGGCCCCGAGCGCGGCGAGCGTGTCGGCGCCGTGCTCGGGAAACCACGAGCGGTGGCGGAACTCGACGGCGATCGTCCACCCCGGAAGCCGCTCGGCGAGCGACGCCAGATAGGCGAGCCGGGCCCGCTCGAAGCGGATCCACGGCGCGAGCTGGAAGAGCACGTAGCCGAGCTTGCCGCTCTCCGCCAGCGGGGCGACCGACGCGCGGAACAGGCGGAAGGCGTGGTCGAGCGCCTCGGGCGGGACGCTCGCGGCGTCCACCTCGCCCCGCCGGGTGCGGCGCGGCTCGCGCGGCAGGAGCGCCCGCACCTGGGCCGGCAGGCTCTCCGGCCGCGGGTGGTGGCCGGTCATGAGCGCCCAGGCCTTCACGTGGAAGACGAAGCCCGGCGGCGTGCGCTCGACCCAGCGGCTCACGGTGCGGACGTCGGGGATCGCGTAGTAGGAGGCGTTCACCTCGACGACGTCGAAC
>JACPCH010000027.1 GCA_016179875.1 Candidatus Rokuibacteriota bacterium
AATTATCAATTTCGGGGAGGAAATTAAGAACGAAAGCTGATAACCAAAATAAGAAAGTATTCCGAGCCCTATCAGCGCACTAAGTACAAAGACATTATGTCTGGGTCGGAGATTCGGCGCCATGCGGCGCCACCAAGCCGGTTTTTGGAAGCGAAGGGCGTCTCGAAAAGCGTAGGTCTCCCATTCGCGTATCATGTCATCGCGGAAATTCTCATCATAAATCCCCAAAAATTCCGCATAAGCCCTGCCATATTTTTCCCAATAAAGCCGTCCGCCGAATTCTCTGAAATTAGTTTTTTCGGCCGCTAAAATAAAACGTGCCGCCAAGCCGGTCTTAGCGGATACGGTTTCAACGGTATGCCCCAAGGTTTCCCGCGCCTCGCGTAATCTTTGTCCGATTGACGACTCCATGATCAGATAATTTCGTCCTCATCGATTTCGGCGTCATTTGGACCAGTCGTTCTTTCATGCGGCACTAGAATATCGCGCGGCTTGGCGCCGGAGCCGGGGCCGGCCGCTCCAGCGGCCGGAACGGCACGATCTTCGGCTCCGGCTTCTTCGTGACCGGCGCGGGCGGCGGCGCGACCGTGGCCGCGGGCCTCACGGTCGCCGGCAGCTCGGGCGCGACCTCGGGCACCGGGACTTCCGGCGCGGGCGGCGGGACCACGAGCGGCGGCTCGGGCGCGATCTCGGGCGTCGCGGGCTTGGGCTTGACGATGGTCGCCGCCGGCTTGATCTCGGCCGGCGCCGCCTCGGCCTCCTCCGCCTTCGTCGGCTTCTTCGCCCGGGTCGCGGGCTTCCGGGCCGCCGCGCCCTCGCCGGGCGCCGCGGCGTCCTTGGGCGCCTTCGGCTTGGCGGCGCGCTTCGGCTTCGGCTCCTCGGGCAGCTCGCGCCCCTTGCCGAGCTTGACCCGCAGCGAGTTGGCGAGCGTGCTGTCCAGGGGGCTCATGGCGCGCAGGCCCTTGTGTCCCATCTCCTCGGCGGCGAGCATCAGGTCCTTGCTCGTCACGCCGAGCTCCTTCGCCAGCTCGATCATCTTTATCTTTGCCGCTGCCACAGCCCCCTCACCTCCTCCGAAAGTTCACACGGCTTCCTGAACGCGTGGGCGAGCCGCTTCCGCTCGAGCCCGCGCTCGAGGCACGCGCCGTCCGGGCACACGTACGCGCCGCGCCCGGGCAGGCGGCCGGCCGGGTCCGCGACGACCTCACCGCTCGCGCGCCGCACGAGCCGCACCAGCGCGCGCTTCTCGCGCACCTGGCGGCAGCCGAGACACGTCCGGCCGGGCTCGCGTCTCATGCCGGCGTCGGCGTCTCTTCCGAGGCGTCGGTCGGCGCCACCGGGTGGGCCGCCAGCCACTCCTCGGCGGCGGCGTAGAGCGTGTCGGCGCGGTCGCCGACCTCGGCCAGCGCGCCGAGCTTCTCCCGGCCGGCCTTCACGATCGCCGCCGGCGAGCCGAGGCCGGCCGCGACGAGCGCGTCACCACGACCAGCGCCGAGGGCTGGCCCTCGCCCTCGGCCGGCTCGGCGATCGTCACCGAGGACACCTTCGCGGGCGACAGCGCCCGGGCGACGAACGTCGCCGGGTCGTGCGACCACTCGATGATGTCGATCTTCTCCCCCCGGAGCTCCCGGCTGATGACCTGGATGCGCGTGCCCCGGAGCCCGACGCACGCGCCGATCGGATCCACGTCGCGCTTGGTGGACGCCACCGCCACCTTCGCGCGCTCGCCGGCCTCGCGGGCCGTGGCCTTCACGACCACGATGCCCTCCTGGATCTCCGGGATCTCGGTCTCGAACAGGCGCGCCAGGTAGCCCGGGTGCGTGCGCGAGAGCGAGATCTGCGGCCCCTTGGCCGTGCGGCGCACCTCGAGCACGAAGGCGCGGATGCGGTCGCCCGGGTTGTAGCGCTCGCCGGGGATCTGCTCCCGCTCGGGCAGGATGGCCTCGGCCTTGCCGATCTCGAGGATCACGTTGCGCTTCTCGATCCGGTGCACGACACCGCGCAGGAGATGCCCCTCCTTGCCGGCGAACTCCGAGTAGATGCCCTCGCGCTCGGCGTCGCGCACTTTCTGGAGGATCACCTGCTTCACCGTCTGGGCGGCGATGCGCCCGAGGTCCTGCGGCGGGCGCTCCTGCTCCAGATCGAGCTCGTCGCCGAGCTCGGCCTCGCGGTTCAGCGCCTGGGCCTCGGCCAGGCTGATCTCCAGCGTGTCGTCGGTGACCTCCTCCACGACCTTCTTCCGGCAGTAGACGCGCTGGTCGCCGGTCTTGCGGTCGATGTGGATCCGGATGTTCTCGCCCGGTCCGAGCGTCTTGCGCGACGCCGAGAGCAGGGCAGACTCCAGCGCCTCGAAGAGGACCTCCTTGTCGATCCCCTTCTCGCGCCCGATCTGCTCGATGACGATGATCAGCTCTCGATTCAATGCCTAAACCTTGCGGGGCCAGGGGACCTCCGCCTCCAGGCGTGCCTTCGTCACGGCCGCCCGCTCCAGTTCGACCCGTCCGCCGTCCGTGTCCAGCATCAACCGCTCCGGCTCGACGGCGGCGAGCCGGCCGCGCACCTCCTGCCCGCCCGCCAGCCAGCAGCGGACGCGCTTGCCGACCGCCCAGCGGAGCTCGCGCTCCGTCCGGAGCTGCCGCTCGAGCCCGGGCGACGACACCTCGAGGTCGTACCCCGCCGCGATGAGGTCCGAGGCGTCGAGCACGTCACCCGTCTCCCGGCTCACGCGCGCGCAGTCGTCTACCCCGACGCCACCCGGCTTGTCGACGTAGAGACGCAGCACGCCCCGGGGCCGGAGGGGGCGCCACTCGAGGTCCACCAGCTCGAGCCCGTGATCGCGGAGGATCGGCAGCACGACCTCCTCGATCCGGCCCATCAGCTCCTCGTCGTCCACCACGACCATGTCCCCTACCACCGTGAAACACTAAAAAAAGCGGGCGACGCCCACTTTTTCAAGAATTTAGCACGTATTGCCCGCGGAGGCAAGGTCCGCGGCGCCGGGGCGGGGTCGGGCTATTCCAGGGCGGAGAGGACTCGAGCGGCCTCGACAACCTTGTCCATGGCAACGCGCGCCTCCTGTCGGGTCTTCCGCGCGCGGACCTCCACGAGGCCCTCCTTCACGAACGCGTTGCCGACCGTGACACGGACGGGGATGCCGAGGAGGTCGGCGTCCTTGAACTTGACGCCGGGGCGCTCGTCGCGGTCGTCGAGGAGGGCCTCGAGCGGCGGCGTCGCGCTCCAGCACGCGGCATAGATCGCCTCGGCCGCGGCGACCTGGGCCTCATGATGAGGACCCACGACGACGATGTAGACGTGGTAGGGCGCGATCGTCGAGGGCCAGACGATGCCGTCGGCGTCGCTCCCCTGCTCGACCGCGGTGGCGGCGATGCGGGCCGGTCCGATGCCGTAGCTGCCCATGACGATCGGGCGCTCGCGGCCGGCCTCGTCGAGATACGTCGCCTTGAGCGGCACGGAGTACTTGGTGCCGAGCTTGAAGATGTTGCCGATCTCGATCACGCGCTCGACGGCGAGCGGCTGGCCGCACCGCGCACAGGCCTCGCCCGGCGTCACGGTGTGCAGGTCGGCGAAGCGGCACTCGAAGTCACGTCCGGCCGCCACGCCCGTCAGGTGGTGGCCCTCGCGGTTGGCGCCGACCACGTAGGTCCCCGTCCGGAGCGCCTCGTCGGCGAGGACCGGGACGCGCGCTCCGACCGGGCCGATCGAGCCGACGGGCGCGCCGAGGACCTCCCGCACCTCGTCGGGATGCGCGGGCCGGACTTCCTCGCCGAGGGCGCGCGCGAGCTTCCGCTCGTGCAGGGCGTGGTCGCCACGGACGAGCACCAGCACCGGCCCCGCCGCCTCCGCCACGTAGAGGAGCGACTTGACGGTGAGGCGGGGATCGACGGCGAGGAAGGCGGACACCTCGGCGATGGTGCGGCAGCCCGGCGTCGCCACCTCCGCGCGGGCCCACGCCGGGGGCGCGGGCGCGGCCGGCACGCCGCGCGCCAGCTCCACGTTGGCGGCGTAGCCGCACCCGGCGCAGCGCGCGATCTCGTCCTCGCCGGCGGCGCTCGGCGCCATGAACTCGTGCGAGCCGAGCCCGCCCATCATGCCGGGGTCCGACTGGACGACGTGGTAGCGGAGCCCACAGCGGTCGAAGATCTTGCGATAGGCGCCCTCGTGGGCGGCGTACGAGCGGTCGAGGGCCTCGGGGTCGGGGTCGAGGGTGTAGGAGTCCTTCATCAGGAACTCGCGCGTGCGGAGCACGCCCGAGCGCGGCCGCGCCTCGTCCCGCTCCTTCGTCTGGATCTGGTACCAGATCTGCGGCAGGTCGCGGTAGGAGCGGATCTCGCGCGCCGCCAGCCACGCCACGACCTCCTCGTGGGTCATCCCGAGGCACATGTCGCGGCCGTAGCGGTCCTTGAGCCGGAACATCTCGTCGCCGATCGCGTCCCAGCGCCCGGACTCGCGCCAGATCTCGGCCGGGTGCAGCACGGGCATCGTGATCTCCTGGCCGCCGATCGCGTTCATCTCCTCGCGGATGATCGCGTTGATCTTGTCGAGCACGCGCTGGCCGAGCGGCAGGTACACGTACACGCCCGCGGCGAGCTGGCGGACGAAGCCGGCCCGCAGCATGAGGCGATGGGAGAGGGCCTCGGCGTCGGCGGGGTCCTCCCGGAGCGTCGGGACGAGGGCCTTCGAGCGCCGCACGGCTACTTCGCGTCCTTCTTCTTGTTCGCCCCTTGGACGCCCGGTCGGTAGCGCAGACGCTCGACGGGCTTGCCGTCGCGGACGTGCGACTCGAAGAGGTCCTTGAGGTCGGCCTCCTGCACTCCCGCGTACCACACGTCGTCCGGATACACGACCAGCATCGGCCCGTGGCCGCACTGGGAGAAGCAGCCGGCCTTGTTGATGCGCACGTCGTCCTTGAGCCCGGCCCGCGCGACCTCGCCGCGCAGGTACTTCACGAACCCCTCGACGTCGCCCTGGGTGGGGCAGGTCTCGCCCGTGGTGCAGACGAACACGTGCGTCCGGTACTGGCCCATCAGTCCGCGGCCTCGGCCCCCGGCCCCGCCGCCTTGCGCTCGGCGAGGAACTTGTCCACCTCCTCGCGCATCGCCTGCACGATGTCCTTCTCGGGGACCTTGCGGATCACGTCGCCGTTCTTGAAGATGAGCCCGATCCCGCGGCCGCCGGCGACGCCGATGTCGGCGGCTCCGAGTCCAAGGATCGACGCAAGCCGCGACAACGCAAGCTGGGACGTCACCGAGACGAGCCAGTTGCGTTGCCGGTCGCGCTGGTCGCGGTGGTGGAGAAGCGCCGCAACGCCGAGACGAAGCAGGATGTGATGCACCTGTAGACCAAGCCGCTCGGACGACGTCGAGTACGTGGCACGCCAGTAGCCGCGGACGCGACCCACGTAGCCGTCGCCTTCCCACAGGGCGCGGATCAACGCGCGCTGCTTGTCGTGGGGCAAGCACTCCATCCAACCCGGCAGTCGCTTGCGCTCCGCCCGCCGACCGAACAGGTCTGCCAGGAACCGCCCGAGCGCGAGCGAGTGCGTGACGACCTCTGCCGCATGCCGCCGGTAGCGAACCCGCGAGCCGATTTCGAGGCCAGCGAGAATGGCGCGGAGCCGGTCGACATACGCCGTCTGGCGCTCGTGGAAGTAGAAGAATTGCTGATACGGCGTCCCGTTCTTGCCCGACAGCGTCCCCTCGGAAAGGTAGTACCCGGCGAGCGTGAGAAGGTCCTCGTCCACCGCGATCTCGCCCAGCCCCTCGACCGAGATCGTGGCGCGATCCTCCTTGTCCTTTGTCACCGGATACGCGAGGACCCACCCGGGCGCGAGCTCGCCCGCGCGCGTCCAGCGTGGTTCGTTGCCGGCCTCGAGGGCGCTCAGGACTTTAGGATACCGCGCACGCCCCGCCTTCTTTTGGCTCGCGCGCGGGAAGGCCCAGACCGGATGATTGGGCGTGAGGCGGAACGGCGCAAAGCCCGTCGGGTGAACTTCGACGATCTCCCCCTCGTACCGGTGGCTCGTGGCCCAGGCCACCTTTCGATAGGATCCCTCGTGTGTGAGGACCTCGTCGCCCTCGCCGACCGCCTCGATGGGCTTGGGACCCTCGGCCGTGACGACGCGCTCTCCCTCGGGGACGCATCCCATCACCGCGATGTGGATGTCCTCGTGGAGGCCGCGGAACTCGTCCTCGACCTGCTTGGCGAGCTTCACGAGGTCCACGTCGGCCCGGCCGCACGAGGGGCAGGACACGAACGTGAGCCCGCCCTTGCGGAGCCCGAGGGATTTCAGGATGTCGATACCGACGCGCACCTCCTCGGTCGGGTCCGCGGAGAGCGAGACGCGGATCGTGTCCCCGATGCCCTGGGAGAGCAGCGCGCCGAGGCCGACCGACGACTTGATGGTCCCGACGCCCGGCGTGCCCGCCTCGGTGACGCCGAGGTGGAAGGGGTACTCCACCCGGTCGGCCAGCATCCGGTAGGCCTCGATCATCATCAGGGGGTCGGACGCCTTGAGCGACACCTTCATCTCGGGATACCCGCAGTCCTCCAGGATCCGGATGTGCCGCAGCGCCGACTCCACCATGCCGTCCGCCGTCGGCCCGCCGTACTTCTCGAGCAGATCCTTCTCCAGCGATCCGGCGTTGACGCCGATGCGAATCGGAATCCTCTTGTCCTTCGCGAGGGTGACGACCTCCCGGACGAACGCCGTGCCCCCGATGTTGCCCGGGTTGAGCCGGAGCCCGTCCACGCCCTGTTCGAGCGCGATCAGCGCCAGCTTGTAGTTGAAGTGGATGTCGGCGACGAGCGGGATCCGGATCTGGCGCTTGATCTCGCCGAGCTTCTCGGCGGCCTCCCGGACCGGCACCGCGCAGCGCACGATGTCGCAGCCCGCGGCCTCGAGCGCCCAGATCTCGAGGAGCGTCGCCTGCACGTCGCGCGTGTCGGTCTTGGTCATCGATTGCACGGTGATCGGCGCGTCGCCGCCGACCGTGACGTTGCCCATCCGGATCTGCCGCGTCTTCCGCCGTGTGATCATGCCCCGTCCTATCTGAAGATCTTGAAGGCGTCGATCCGCACCAGGTCGTTGTAGAGCGCGAAGACCATCAGCAGCATCAGCAGGACGAACCCGAGCTGCTGCGCGGCCTCGCGCTTCTTGAGCGACAGCGGCCGGCCCATCACGGCCTCGATGACGAAGAAGAAGAGGTGCCCGCCGTCGAGCATCGGCACCGGCAGCAGGTTGAGGAGCGCGAGGTTCACGCTGATGATCGCCGTGAACAGCGCGAGCGAGGCCGCGCCCTCCTTGGCCTGGCGCCCCGCCTCGGCCGCGATCTGGATCGGCCCGCCGATGTTGGACGAGTCGATCTGCCGCGACACGATCTTCCAGAGGCCCTTCGCCGTCAGCGCGGTCATGTCCCACGTGCGGACCCCGCCGTACCAGACGGCGACGACCGGGTTGTACGCCTCGTACCGCACGACCCGCGTCACGATGCCGACGCCGATGCGCCCGATCTCCTGCTCCTGGCCGGTCGGCCCCTTCTCCTTGACGGCGGTGGCGGTGACGGCGAGCGTGCGCGGCGCGCCGTCGCGCTCCACGGTGAGCTCGAAGGTCTGGCCCGCCCGCTTCTGGATCGACTGCATGAGCTCGTCGGGGGAGAACACCGGCTGGCCGGCGACGCCCAGCACGAGGTCGCCGGCCCGGAGGCCGGCCTTGTCCGCGGGCGAGCCCGGATTGACGGAGCCGATCTGGGGGGTGAGCTGCGAGCCCGCCCCGAGCTCCCACGCGTCCCGGGGCTCGCGGAAGATCGGATCGCGCACCACCGTCCGCCGCGGCGTCACGGTCGCGGGCGTCTCGCGGCCGTCGCGCCGGACGGCCAGCCTGAGGGCGCGGCCCCCGGAGCCGGCGATCGCGCGCTCGAGGTCCTCCCAGTGGGACACCGGCCGCCCGTCCACGGCCGTCACGACGTCGCCGGTCTTGAGCCCGGCGGCCGCGGCCGGCCCGCCCTCGGCGACGCGCCCGATCAGGGCCGGCCACACCGGCCGCCCGACCGTCGCGAACACGATCGTGAAGATGACCGCGGCCAGGACGAAGTTCATCCCGGGGCCGGCGAAGACGATCAGGAACCGGGCCCACAGCGGCTTCATCGCGAAGGCCTTGCCGGGGTCGAAGACCGGCCCGCCGCCCCCCTCGAGCGGGTTCTCCTCACCGACCATCTTGACGTAGCCGCCCATCGGCACCGCCGACAGGCAGTACTCGGTCTCCTTGCCGCGCCACCGGACGAGCACCGGCCCGAAGCCGATCGAGAAACGCTCGACGCCCACCCCGCACCAGCGCGCGACCATGAAGTGGCCGAACTCGTGGATCAGGATCAGGATGCCGATGACGAGGACGAACGAGACGAGGGTGGTCACGCCGGGCGCCCTCCGGCGCGCGCGGCAACCCGGGCCTCCACGAAGCGCCGGGTCTCGACGTCGGCCGCCACGCAGTCCTCGATCGACGCGGGCGCGCCCGCGCGGGACGCCGCGAGCGCCTCCTCGATCAGCCGGGCGATGTCCGTGTAGCCGACGCGCCGCCCGAGGAACGCCGCCACCGCGATCTCGTTGGCCGCGTTCAGCACGACCGGCGCCGCGCCGCCGCGCTCGAGCGCCCGGCGCGCCAGCCCGAGACACGGGAACTTGTCGGTGTCGGGCTCGAAGAAGGTCAGCTGGCCCACGCGCGGCAGGTCGAGCCGCGCCGCCGGCGCCGGCCGCCGCTCGGGATAGGTCAGCGCGTAGAGGATCGGCACGCCCATGTCGGCGACGCCGAGCTGCGCGATGACCGACCCGTCGATGTACTCGACCATCGAGTGCACGATCGACTGGGGATGCACCACGACCTGGATCTGCTCCGGCGCCAGGTCGAAGAGCCAGCGCGCCTCGATGATCTCGAGCCCCTTGTTCATCAGGGTGGACGAGTCGATCGTGATCTTCGCGCCCATCTTCCACGTCGGGTGGCGGAGCGCCTCCTCGACGGTCACGCGGTCGAGCGCGGCCTTCGGCGTCTCCCGGAAGGGCCCGCCGGACGCGGTCAGCAGGATGCGGTGCACGTCGCCCCGGCTGTGGCCCTCGAGGCACTGGAAGACGGCGCTGTGCTCGGAGTCCACGGGCAGGAGCCGGACGCCCCGCGCCCGCGCCGCCGCCGTCATCAGGCTGCCGGCCATCACGAGCGTCTCCTTGTTGGCGAGCGCCACCGTGCGGCCCGCCTGGATCGCGGCCATCGTGGGCAGGAGGCCGGCGGCCCCGACCAGCGCCGACACGACGACGTCGGCGTCGACGTCGCGCGTCAGCGCCACGAGCCCGTCGGCGCCCGCCAGGAGCTCGGGCCGCGGCGCCGGGAGCAGCCGGGCCAGCCGGTCACGCGCGCCAGCGTCGAGCAGCGCGACGGCGCGCGGCGCGTGCTTGCGGCACAGGTCGGCGATCAGCTCGACGTTCGAGCCGCGCGCGGCGAGGCCCGCCACGGCGAACTCCTCGGGAAAACTGGAGACCAGCTCGAGGGTGCGCAGCCCGACGGACCCGGTGGCGCCGAGCAGCGTGAGCCGCTTCATGCGCGGCACCCGGCGTACAGCGCGTAGACGTAGAGCGCCGGCGCGTTGAACAGCAGGCTGTCGATCCGGTCGAGCATGCCGCCGTGGCCGGGGATCAGGCTCCCCGTATCCTTGGTCCCGACGCTCCGCTTGATGGCCGACTCGGCGAGGTCCCCCACCTGCCCGATCACGCCGAGGACCGCCCCGGCGCCGGCGGCGCGGGCCGGCCCGCACGCGGGCAGCAGCCACGCCCCCAGCGCCACGCCCGAGGCGATCGACACCAGGAGCTGGGCCACGGAGCCCTCGACCGTCTTGCGCGGGCTCAACACCGGCGCGAGCGGGTGCCGGCCCAGCGCCGAGCCGACCAGGTAGGCGGCCGACTCGCCCGCCCAGGTCACGCCGGCGAGGAACAGCACGAGCGCGGGCCCGTCGGCGCGGCCGTGGAGCCAGATCGCGTACCCGAGGAGCCACCCGACGTAGACGGCGCCGAACAGCGTGGTGGCGGTGGACTCGACCGCGGGGGGTCCCGCGGTCCAGAGGGGCGCGCTGAGGATCAGCGCGACGCCGGCCGTGAGCGCCAGCTCGGGCGACGGCATCCACCGGAGGATTCCGCCGTCGGCCGTGGTGACCGCGTACAGGCTCGTCGCGAAGCTGGCGGTGAGGGCCGCGCCGACCGCGACTGTGAGCCGCGCGTGGACCGGCCGGCCCGCGCGCGCGAGCATCCGGGCCAGCTCCCCGCACGCCAGCGCGCTCACCGCGACCACGAGCGCCTGGAACACCCACGCCGGCGCGCCCGCCGTCACCCACACGAACGCGGGGATCAGCACCGCCGCGCTCCCGAGGCGCTTCCACACCGGCGACGGACCCGCCGCGGCGTCGCCGACCACCACGCTCACCAGCGCCACCCGGCCCACGTCACACGCCACCGAACCGGCGCGTCCGGCCCTGGAAGTCGGCCACCGCCCGGTACAGATCGGCGGCGCCGAAGTCCGGCCACAGCGTCGGGGTCACCCAGAATTCCGTGTAGGCGATCTGCCACAGGAGGAAGTTCGACACGCGCATCTCGCCGCTGGTCCGGATCAGGAGGTCCGGGTCCGGCACGTCGGCCGCGTAGAGGGCCTGCGCGACGTGCGCCTCCGAGATCTCCTCCGGGCCGAGCTCCCCGGCCTGTACCCGCCGCGCCAGCGCCCGTACGGCGTCCACGATCTCGTCGCGGCCGCCGTAATTGAACGCCATCAGGAGGGTCAGCCCGGTGTTGTTCCGCGTCTCGTGGGCGACGTGCTCGATGCCGCGGCGCACGCCCGCCGGCACGCCGCGCGTGTGGCCGAGCAGGCGCAAGCGGACGTTGCGCGCCATGAGCTCGGGCAGCTCCGAGTGGATGGCGCGCTCGAGCAGGCTCATCAGCGTCGAGACCTCGTCCTCCGGGCGGCTCCAGTTCTCCGTCGAGAAGGCGTAGAGCGTCAGAAAGCGCAGGCCGAGGGTGTCGGCCGCGCGGATGATCGTGCGCGCCGCCTTGACCCCCTCCCGGTGGCCGGCGACCCGCGGCAGGCCGCGCCGCGTCGCCCAGCGCCCGTTGCCGTCCATGATGATGGCCACGTGCTCCGGCACCCGGTGGGCGCGGACGCGCGCCAGCAGCTCGGCCTCGCCCAGCTCGGCCGGCGCCGCCCCCGCCCGCGCGCTCGTCCCCTTCACCGCCATGCGATGGTCATCTCACAGAACCCTAGAAGGACAAAATTTCCTGCTCCTTCTTCTTCAGGAGCTCGTCGACCCGGGCGATGTGCTTGTCGGTGGCCTTCTGGATCTGGTCGTGGCCGCGGCGCTCGTCGTCTTCGGAGACCTTCTTGTCCTTCGCCATGGCCTTGAGCCGGTCGTTCGCCTCCCGGCGCACGTTGCGCACGGCCACCCGCGCCTCCTCGGCCATCTTGTGGACGGTCTTGACGAGCTGCTTGCGGCGCTCCTCGGTGGGCGTGGGCATCGTGAGGCGCACGAGCTTGCCGTCGTTGACCGGGGTGATCCCGAGGTCGGAGGCGATGATCGCCTTCTCCAACGCCTTGAGCTGGCTGGCCTCCCAGGGCTGGATCACCAGCGTCCGCGCGTCGGGCACCGAGATGGAGGCCATCTGGTTCACCGGGGTGGGCGTCCCGTAGTAATCCACGCGGAGCCCGTCGAGCAGCGCCGCCGAGGCACGGCCGGTGCGGACGGTGGCGAACTCGCGCCCGAGCGCGTCGATCGCCGCGGTCATTCGGGTCTCGAGGTCCTTCAGCAGCGTCTGCATGCCCGTCATCCTCCAGACGACACGATCGAGCCCACCGGCTCGCCGAGCACGATCCGCTTGATGTTCCCGGAACGGGTCAGATCGAACACGATGATCGGCAGCTTGTTGTCCATGCAGAGGGAAATCGCGGCCGAGTCCATCACGTGAAGTCCGCGGTTCAGGACGTCGATGTAAGTCACGCGCTCGAGCCGTTCCGCGCCCCGGTCGCGCTTGGGATCGGCGGAATAGATGCCGTCCACCTTGGTGGCCTTCATGATCGCGTCGGCGCCGATCTCGACGGCCCGCAAGGCGCCCGCGGTGTCCGTCGTGAAGAACGGGTTGCCGGTGCCGGCCGCGAAGATCACGACGCGGCCCTTCTCGAGGTGGCGGATCGCCCGGCGGCGGATGTACGGCTCGGCGACCGCGCGCATCTCGATGGCCGAGAGCACGCGCGTCTGGAGCCCGGCCTTCTCGAGCGCGTCCTGCAGGGCCAGGGCGTTGATGATGGTGGCCAGCATGCCCATGTAGTCGGCGGTGGCCCGGTCCATGCCGCCCGCGCTGGCGGCGACGCCGCGGAAGATGTTGCCGCCGCCGATCACGATCCCGACCTGCACGCCGAGCGCCGTCACGTCGCGGACCTCGACCCCGATCCGGTCCAGGACGGCCGGATCGATCCCGTAGCCCAGGTCGCCGGCGAGCGCCTCGCCCGAGATCTTCAGGACGACACGGCGGTACGCCGGACGCGCGCCGCCGGACGCGGCGGCCATGCTCATCCGGACTCGCCGACCTGGAAGCGCGCGAAGCGCTTGACGACGACGCGCTCGCCCGTCTTGGCGTTCACGCCGTCGACGAGATCCTTCACGCGCGTCTTGCCCGAGGCGTCCTTGATGAACGGCTGCTCGAGCAGGCACTGCTCGCTGTAGAACTTCTCGAGCTTGCCCTCGATGATCTTGTCCACCACCTGCGGCGGCTTCTTCTGGTCGGCGAGCTGGTCGCGGTAGATCTCGCGCTCCTTCTCGACCACCGCGGCGGGGATGTCCTCGCGCGAGACCCAGGCGGGGCTCGCCGCCGCCACCTGCATGCCGAGGTCCCGGACGAGCTCCCGGAAGGCCTCGGTCTTGGCGACGAAGTCCGTCTCGCAGTCGACCTCGACGAGGACGCCGAGCTTCGCGCCCGGGTGGATGTAGGCACCGACGGCGCCCTCGCGGGCCTCGCGGTGGGCGCGCTTGGCCGCCTGCGCCCTCCCCTTCTTCCGGAGGTACTCGATCGCGGCGTCGAGGTTGCCCCGGGCCTCCGCGAGCGCCTCCTTGCAATCCATCACGCCGGCGCCGGTCCGGTCCCGGAGCTCCTTCACCAGCTGCGCGCTCGAGGCCATCGCTAGCCCTCCGCCTCGACCACGGCGGCCATCTCCCCCGCGTCCGCGAGCGCCTCGGCGGCGGGCGCCTCGGCCTCGTCCTTGGCGAGCGTGCCGCGGCCCTCGTTGATCGCGTCGGCGATGCGCGACGTGATGAGCCGGACGGCGCGGATGGCGTCGTCGTTGCCGGGGACCGGGTAGTCGATCCCGGTCGGATCGCAGTTGGTGTCCACGATGGCCACGATCGGGATGCCCAGGCGCTGGGCCTCGGCGATCGCGATCTTCTCCTTGCGCGGGTCGATGACGAAGACCGCCGAGGGCAGCTGCTCCATCGCCTTGATGCCGATGAGCGCCTTCTCGAGCTTCTCGCGCTCGCGGTCGAGCTCGAGGGCCTCCTTCTTCGGGAGCCGCTCGTACTCCCCGGTCTCCTTCATCTCCTCGAGCTTCTTGAGGCGCGCGATGGACTTGCGGATCGTGGCGAAGTTCGTCAGCGTCCCGCCGAGCCACCGCTGGTTGACGTAAAACATCCCGCAGCGGCCCGCCTCCTCGAAGACGGTCTCCTGGGCCTGCTTCTTGGTCCCGACGAACAGCAGCGTGCCGCCGCCGGCGCCGAGGTCCCGCACGAAGGCGTACGCCTCGCGGAACTTCTTGAGCGTCTTCTGCAGGTCGATGATGTAGATGCCGTTGCGCTCGCCGAAGATATACTTCTGCATCTTCGGGTTCCAGCGCTTGGTCTGATGGCCGAAGTGCACCCCGGCCTCGAGCAGCTCCTTCATCGTCAGCGCGGCCATGTATCCTCCTTCGGTTCGCCTCCGCCGCGCTTAATAGGCTCGCCTCGGCCGGCGGGGCGGAAGCCCCGCGACGGCCTACGGCTCGCACTACCACCGAGGGCGCGCGGCGTGTGTGATGGGACGTTTACGTCGTGTACTTGCCGTTGATCCGCACGTACTCCTCCGAGAGGTCGCAGGTCCAGACGCGGTCCTCGCCCCGCCCGAGCCCGAGGTCGATCGTGATGCCGTACTCGGGCTCGGCCATGATCTCGCGCAGGCGGTCGAGCCGCGCGCCCTCGCGGAGCATGCCGCGCTCCACGAGCCGCTCGTCGTTGAAGGCGATGGCGACCTTGTCCTGGTCCACCCGGGCCGCCGACTTACCGAGCGCCATCATGATCCGGCCCCAGTTCGGGTCCTGGCCGTTGATCGCCGTCTTCACCAGCGGCGAGTTGGCCACACTCCGCGCCGCCAGCAGGGCGTCGCGCCGGCTGGCGGCGCCCCGCACCGTGACCGTGACCAGCCGGGTCGCGCCCTCGCCGTCCTGCACCAGCAGGTGGGCCAGCCGGCCCATCAGCGCCTCGAGGCCGCCCGCGAACTGGCGCCAGCCCCGGCTGGCCGCCTCGAGCGGCGCGTTCTCGGCGAGCCCGTTGGCGAGCACCACCACCGTGTCGCTCGTGGACTGGTCGCCGTCCACCGTGATCCGGTTGAAGGACCGGTCGGCCGCCCGGCGCGTGACCGCCGCCAGCGCGCCGCGCGCCACGGCCGCGTCGGTGGCGACGAAGCAGAACATCGTGGCCAGATGCGGCTCGATCATGCCGACGCCCTTGGCGATACCGCCGATGGTGACCGGCCGCCCGGTGATCTCCACGCGGAGCGCGGCCTCCTTCGGCCGGGTGTCGGTGGTCATGATGGCCTCGGCCGCGGCCCGCCCGCCCTGCGGCGAGAGCGCCTTCACGAGCTTCGGCAGGGCCGCGCGGATCCGGTCCATGGGCAGCGGCACCCCGATGACGCCCGTCGCCGCGACGAGCACCTGGGCCGCGGGGATGCGCAGGAGTTCGCCGGCGAGCTTCGTCATTTCCTTGGCGTCCTTGAGGCCGCGCTCGCCCGTGCACACGTTCGAGCAGCCGCTCGAGGCGAGGATGGCCTGCGCGGTGCCGCTCTTGGCGTGCTCCATGGACACGAGCACCGGCGCGCCCTTCACCTGGTTCGCCGTGAAGACGGTCCCGACGCGCGCCGGCGCCGAGGAGTAGACGAGGGCCAGGTCCTTCTTGCCGCCGGGCTTGATGCCGGCCGCGACGCCGCCCGCGAGGATCCCCGGCACCGCCGTGATGCCGCCCTCGAGCCACTCCAGCTCGGCCATTTACGGGTACACCGGCGGCGCGTCGAGGCCCGTCCGCTCGGGCCAGCCGGACATGACGTTGAGGTTCTGGACGCCGTTGGCCGAGCCGCCCTTGCCGAGGTTGTCGATGGCCGAGACGCAGACCGCCCGGGCCGTGCGCGGGTCGGCCACGACCGCGACGTCGCAGTAGTTCGAGCCGACCACGGCGCGCGTCGCCGGGCGCTCGCCCTCGTCGAGCACGCGCACGAACGGCTCGCCGGCGTAGAACTCGCGGTAGACGTCGCGCAGCTCGGGCGTGCCGAGCGGCCGCGCCAGCGGCACGGACGCCGTCGTGAACAAGCCGCGGTTGAGCGGGATCAGATGCGGCGTGAACGACACGCGCACGGGCGCCCCCGCGAGCGCGCCCAGCTCCTGCTCCATCTCCGGCGTGTGGCGGTGGGAGGCGAGCCCGTAGGCCTGCACGTTTTCGTTGGCCTCGGTGTAGAGGTACATCGGGTCGATCGTGCGCCCCTGCGCGCCCGCGCCCGTCACGCCGGACTTGCCGTCGATGACGATGCCGTCGAGGCGTGCGAGCCCGCGCTTGACGAGCGGCGCCATGGCCAGGATTGCCCCGGCCGGGTAGCAGCCGGGGTTGGCGACGAGCGACGCCGTCGCGATCGCCTTCCGGTGCAGCTCGGGCAGGCCGTACACCGCCTCGCGGAGCCCGGCGGCGTCGACGTGCGGCGCCTTGTACCAGGTCACGTAGTCCTGCGCGTCGCGCAGCCGGTAGTCCGCCGAGAGGTCGATCGCCTTCTTGCCCCGCGCGCGCAGGACGGGCATCACCTTCTGCGACTCCATGTGGGGCAGCGCGAGGAACACGACGTCGGCGACCTCCGCCAGCCACGCGGCCTCGAGGTCGTGGAACCGGAGGTCCGACAGGCCGCGCAGGTGGGGATACGCGCGCGCGAGGGGCTCGCCGGAGAGTCGGTCGGAGGTCACCCCGGTCAGCGTGATCCGGGGATGGACCAGCAGGAGCCGCAGGAGCTCGGCGCCCATGTAGCCGCTGGCTCCCGCGATGGCAACGCGCACCACGTCAGGCCGTCCGGGCACTACCGCTTCGAGTACTGGAACTTCTGCCGCGCGCCGGGCTGGCCGTACTTCTTCCGCTCGCGCATCCGCGGATCGCGCGTGAGGAGCCCGGCCTTCTTGAGCGGCTGGCGTAGTTTCTCGTCGAAGCGCGTGAGCGCACGCGAAAGGCCGTGCCGCACCGCGCCCGCCTGGCCCGTCGGTCCGCCGCCGCCCACGGTGACGACGACGTCGAACTGGCCGGCGGTGTTCGTGACCTCGAGCGGCTGCGCGATGATCATTCGCAGCGTCTCGCGCGGGAAGTAGTCCTCGAAGAGCCGCCGGTTGACGGTGATGCGCCCGCTGCCGGGCCGGATCCACACGCGGGCGACCGACGTCTTGCGCCGTCCGGTGCCGTAAAACCTGTCGAGCACGGCTGCCATCTAACGCCCCTCCGCTGTGGTGGACATCGGCACCGGCTGCTGGGCCTGATGCGGGTGCGCGGCGCCGCGGTAGACCTTGAGCTTCTTGGCCATCGCGCGCCCGAGCCGGTTCTTGGGCAGCATCCCCTGCACCGCCCACTCGATGACACGCTCGGGATGCGTCCGGAGCATCGTCTCGGCCGAGACCTCGCGGAGCCCGCCGATGTAGCCGGAATGCCAGCGGTACTGCTTGTCCCGGAGCTTGCGGCCGGTGAGGTGGACCTTCTCGGCGTTGACGACGACCACGTGATCGCCGACGTCGAGATGCGGCGCGAACGTGGGCTTGTGCTTCCCGCGGAGGATTGACGCGACGCGGCTGGCCAGGCGGCCCAGCACCTTCCCCTGGGCGTCCACGAGAACCCACTTCCGCTCGATCTCGCTCTCCTTCGGCATCAGCGTCGGCATGGGATCCCCTTCAGACCGTGCTAAGTAGGCGTCCAGACAGAAAAATTCGCAACGACCTACTCTACTGGATTACGCCCGAAGTGTCAACCTCGGAGCCGTCCGAGCCGCGTCTTCCCCGGCCACGGGCAAAGGCTCCGGACCGGGCACGCCGGGCAGAGGGGCTTGCGCGCGCCACAGGTCAGACGGCCATGAGCCTGGAGGAGGTGGGTCGCGTGGGTCCAGTCGCGCCGGGGCAGCACCTCGACGAGCTGGTCGTGGATCCGGTCGGGGTCGTCCGCGCGCGCGAGGCCGAGCCGCTGGGAAACGCGGAAGACGTGGGTATCCACGGCGATCGCCGGCTCGCCGAAGGCGTTGCCGAGGACGACGTTCGCGGTCTTGAGCCCGACGCCCGGCAGCCGGACGAGCGCCTCCCGCGCGCGGGGCACCGCCCCGCCGTGGCGCTCGACGAGCGCCCGGGCCATGCCGACGAGCGCCCGGGCCTTCGCGCGGTAGAACCCCGTCGAGTGGACCTCGCGCTCGAGCGTCGCCGGGTCGGCGGCCGCCCAGTCCCGGGCCGTCCGGTACTTCGCGAAGAGCGCCGGCGTCACCCGATTCACCCGCTCGTCCGTGCACTGGGCGGCGAGGATCGTCGCCGCCAGCAGCTCGAGCGGCGTCGTGAAGTCGAGCGCGATCGTCGCGTCGGGGTACGCCTTCCCCAGCGCGCGGACGAGCGCGCGGGCCCGCGCGCGCCGGGCGTCGAGCGTCTCTCGCATGACGGGCTCCTTCCTCAGGGCGCCGGCCGGATGCGCACGGCGTCCGGCGCGATCTCCACGCGGCCGACCGCGATCGGGATCGGCAGCCGGGCCAGGCGCGGCGACGGATCGTAGCTCCGCACGACCCAGTCCACCAGCAGCCCCGGCACCGGGACCCCGCCGAGCCGGACCCGCTCGGCGACGAGCTGCGGCCGCGAACCGTCCCCGCGCGTCACGCGGATCCGCACCGCCACGTCGGGGCCGGGCTGGGCGAACGTGAACGCCACCCCGCCCGGCTCCAGCGCGACCGACGCGCGCCGGAAGCCCTTGAGGCCGTGCAGGAACGCGCGGAGGTCCCCGGCGCCGATCGTGGCCTGCTCGAGCGCGACCCGCCGCGCGCCGAGCAGGTCGAGCCGCCCTCCGCCGCGCGCGGTCCACGGGTTCACCACGAGGTCCTCGAGCGCGAGCCGCACGTCGCGCACGCGCAGCAGGGCCGCGTCCCGCCGCTTGAACTCGCCGACGAGCGCCGAGGCCGCACGAATCTCCAGGCGCCGGATCCGCCCTTCGAGGATCGCGGCGTCGTGCCCGATCCGGATCTCGAGCCCCTCCACCTCGCGCGCGACCTCGTCGAGCCGCGCGCGGAACGCGGCCTCGACCGCGCGCGCGACGTCCGCCGGCGGCGCGGCCGGCCCGCCCTGGAGCCGGCGCGCGCGGACCGTCGCCGTGGAGCCGTCGGGCAGCGCGAACTCCCCGATGACCGGGAACGCGCGGGCGAAGTCCGGATCGCCGGCGAGCCGCTCGCCGATCCGCCGGGGCTTGTCCGCCGTCCACGTGGGGCCGACGTCACCCGTCTTGAGGATCATGTAGTCCACGCCGAGCGGGTGCTCGTCCCAGGCGCGGGTGAACTGGAGCGGCAGCCCGTCGCGGAGCCCGTAGTAACGGAAGTTGCTCACCGAAAAGAAGTTGTGGTTCGGCACCACGCTCACGGTCGCCGCGGCGCCGCCGCGGTCACGCGCGAGCAGCGCGAGGATCTCCCGGTGCCGCCAGTCGGTCCGCATCGGCGGCGACTCGGCGGCGAGCGGGGTCCCGAGGAGCGGCAGCGGGAGCGTGAAGCTCCGCGGCACGGCGAACGTCGTCGCGCCGAGCTGCAGGGCCGCGGCCAGGACGAGCGCGGTCGCCGCGACCGCGCGTCCGCGCCGGGGGAGCGCCGCGAAGCCGAGCCCGGCCAGCACGGCGGCCGGCGGCAGGAGGGGCAGCGTGTAGCGCAGGTTCTTGTTCTGGATCAGCTCGAACAGCGCGAACGGCACGAGCAGCGACGCGAGCAGCCAGCCCTGCCGGCGGCGCACGGCCCCGACGAGGCCGACGACCAAGAGCGCGGCGGCGATGACACCGAGCTGGCCGAGGAGCCACCGCGGGTAGAACAGCAGCGCCGCCGCCGTGAAGGTCTCCGGGTAGCCCGACTCGGCGGCCTGCTTGAACGAGCGCGTCGCGATCTGGGGCGCCAGGCCGAGCAGCCGCGGACCGTACCACGGCAGCGCGAGCGCCGCGGCGACGAGCGTGGCGAGGCCGAGGTTCAGCGCGGCGCGGCGCGACCGGATCCGGGCCGCCACCCAGAGGGCCGGCGGCAGCAGGTACGCCGCGAAGGGCGGCTTGGTGAGCATGCCCAGTCCGAACACGACACCCGTCAGCAGGGTGAAGCCGCGGTGCTCGAAGCCCTCGGCGCGGAGCAGGACGAGGAGGGCGAGCGCCACCATCGCGGCGAGCGGCAGGTCGAGCTGGAAGCGGAGCGCCGAGAAGACGACGAAGGGCGCCGTGCCGAACGCGACCGCGGCCACGACGCCGGCGCTCCCGCCCGCGAGACGGCGCGCCAGCGCGAAGACCGCGGCCATCCCCAGCCCGAGGAACGCGAGGACGACCGTCTGGCCGGCGGCCGCGTCCGACGGCGCCAGGCGGTAGACGAGCCCGGCCGCGCAGAGCGCGAGCGGCGGATAGAACGACGAGCGCTCCAGGATCCCGCGCACGTCGCCTCGCCCCAGGTCCTGCGCACAGCGCACGGCGCGCTCGAGATGGTTGGCGTGGTCCCACTCGGGCGGGCGCCGGTCGAGCGCGAGCCAGATCGCGACGACGACGACGATGACGGCGAAGACGCCGCCCACCACGGCCCACTCGCGGCGCGCCCCGCTCATGCACGGGCCAGCAGCAGCAGCGACGAGCCGAAGGGCAGCGGCAGGCGCGGCACCAGGTGGCGCTCGAGCGCGAACACGCGCTCGAGCCAACGGTTCCAGGGTTCCGCGGGCCGCCGGAGGTCGTGGCGCGCGTCCCCGGCCAGCCACTTCCACGTCCGCCCCGCCGCCACCACCGGGAAGAGCAGCGTGTTGAAGTAGCTCACCCGCGTCACGCGGAACCCGGCGCCCGTCACCAGGCGCCGGAGCGCCCGGGCGGTGTAGCGGCGCCGGTGGCCGAGCGCGACGTCGTGGCCGCTCCACAGCCACTGGTAGGCCGGGACCATGACGACCAGCGCGCCGCCCGGCCCCAGCGCCCGCCGCGCGGTCGCGAGCGCCGCGGCCGGGTCGTCCAGGTGCTCGAGCACGTCGAGGAGGAGCACCACGTCAGCCCACCCGGCCGGGACCGGGAGGTCGCCGGGCAGGTGTCCCGACCGCACGTCGAGGCCCGCGGCGCGCGCCGCGGTGATGAGCACGGGATGCTCTTCCATGCCGACGGCCTCGCCGAACTCGCCGAGCGCCCCGAGGACGTTCCCGGTGCCGCAGCCGAGCTCGAGGAGCTTGAGCGGGCGGCGCGGCAACTCGCGCCGCAGCGCCGCCAGGAGCACCGCGAGCCGGCCGCGGAACCACCAGTGCCGCCGGTCCTCCTCGACGTGGGCGGCGACGTACGCCGGATCCATGCCGCTCACGCGCCGAGCGCGGCCCGGAGCCCGGCCACGCGAGCCGCCACCTCGGCGGCGCCGGGCCGGCGCGGCGCGTGCGGCACGCTCCACACCGGCTCGCCCGGCGCCGGGTCGTCGGCCAGGCGCGGCACCAGGTGCCAGTGGATGTGCGGGAGCTGGTTGCCGAGCAGCGCGTAGTTCACCTTGCGGACGCCGGGCGTCGCGGCCAGCGCCCCGGCCACGCGGCTCACCTCGTCGATCAGGCCCGCGCGCTCCTCCCGCGTGAGCTCGAACAGCTCGGTGGCGTGCCGCTTGAGGACGAGCACGGTCCAGCCCGGGAAGAACTGGTCGTCGTGCAGGTACGCGATCGAGAGGCCGAGGTCCGCGACCCGGTACGCGGGGTCCGGCCAACGGCCGAGGCAGGCGGGGCAGGCCGCGCCGCTCAACGCCGCGCGGCGAGGAACCGGCCGAGCCGGCGGAGACCCTCCCGGATGCGCTCGAGCGAGGAGGCGTACGAGAAGCGCAGGTACCCTTCGGCGTTGGCGCCGAACGCGGCGCCCGGCGTCACGGCCACGTGGCAGGCGTCGAGGATCTCGTTGGCGAGGCGCACCGAGTCCGCCCCGAGGTGGCGGGCGTTGGCCAGCACGTAGAAGGCGCCGGTCGGCTCGCAGCCGACGCCGAGCCCGATCGCGCGCAGCCCCGCGATCATCGCGCGCCGCCGCTCGTCGAAGATCGCGCGGAAGCGCCGGCTCTCCTCTCCGGCCTCGCGCAGCGCCGCCACGCCCGCCCACTGGACGAACTCGTTCGTCGAGATGAAGAAGTTGCCGTAGAGGGTCTGGAGCGCGCGGATCCGGTCCGGCGGCGCGATCACCCAGCCCAGCCGCCAGCCCGTCATCGCGTACGCCTTCGAGAGCCCGTTGAGCACGAACGCGCGGTCGGTGAACTCGAGGATCGAGCGGTCGCGCCCCTCGTACGACAGGCCGTGATAGATCTCGTCCGACACGATCCAGGGCGAACCGTCCGCCGCGAGCGCCGCGATCTCCGCCAGGCGCCCGGCCGACAGGACGGTGCCGGTCGGGTTGGCGGGCGAGTTGACGACGATCGCCCGGGTGCGCGCGGTGAGACGCGCGCGGATCGCTTCGGACCGTAACTCCCAGCCGTCCGCCTCGGTGACGCCGACGCAGACCGTCCGCCCCTCGGCGTAGCGGATGACGTTCGGGTAGCACGCGTAGTACGGGTCGCTCAGCACGACCTCGTCGCCGGGATCGAGCAGGTGGCCGAAGAGCAGGAGCATCGCCGGCGACGTGCCCGCCGTGACGAGGATCTGGTCGGGCGAGACCCGCACGCCGTAGGTCGTCGCGTAGTGGTCGGCGATCGCTTCACGCAGCGGAAGGATCCCGAGGCTGTGGGTGTACCGCGTGCGGCCGTCCTTGATCGCCTTCTCGAGCGCCTCGCGCACCACCGCCGGCGCCTCGAAGTCCGGCTCGCCGAACTCGAGGTGCACGATGTCGTGGCCGGCGCGCTCGAGCGCCGAGGCGCGCTCGCCCATCTCCACCGCCAGGAACGGCTCGATCGCCTGCATCCGCTTCGCGAGCGTCACGATCCCCTCCCGACCCGCCAGCTGGCCTTCGCGATCTGCCACAGCATACCCGGGCCGTGCCGCACGACGCCGACCTTGCTCCCGGCCTGGTCCGCCCAGTTTACCGGAACCTCGGCGATCCGGTAGCCGGCCGCCCGGGCCCGGAGCAGGAGCTCGGCGTCGAAGCCGAAGCCGGTGGTGCGGAGCCGCCCGAACAGGTCCTCGGCGGCGCGGGCTCCGAACGCCTTGAAGCCGCACTGCGAGTCGGCGACACCGCGCAGGCCGAGCCGGGCGACGAGCCAGTTGAAGACGCGGCCGGCGGCGACGCGGTGCGGCTGGGCGGACACCGAGACCGCGGGATCCGCGAGCACGCGCGAGCCGATCGCCACGTCGGCGCCGGCGGCGAGCGCGGGCTCCAGGCGCTTGAGCTCCGCGATGGGGGTGGCGCCGTCGGCGTCGGCGAACAGGCGGAAGTCGCCCCGCGCCGCGAGCATGCCCGCGCGCACCGCCGCCCCCTTGCCCGCGTTCCGCGACAGCCGGAGGAGCCGGAGCGCCGGGGCCTGCCGGGCCCGCGCCTCGACGAGGCCCGGCGTGCCGTCGGTCGAGCCGTCGTCCACCACGATGACCTCGTACGGCTCGCCGCGTCCCTCGAAGAAGGCCACGACGTCGTCGAGGTACGGCGGCAGGCGGCGCGCCTCGTTGAACGCGGGGATGACGACGGACCAGCGGGGCGGCGTCATCGGATCCGCGAGAGGTCCACGCGACGCCGGCGCGCCGCCGCCGTGTCGTGGGCGGCGCGCGCCACGCCGGCGGCGACGGCCGGCGCCACGGCCTTGTTGAACACGCTCGGGATGATGTACTCCGCGCCGAGCTCGCTCCGGCTCACGCAGGCGGCGAGCGCGCGCGCGGCGGCGAGCTTCATCTCGTCGTTCACGGTGCGTGCGCGGGCGTCGAGCAGCCCGCGGAAGAAGCCGGGGAACACCAGCACGTTGTTGATCTGGTTCGGGTAATCGGAGCGGCCCGTGGCCATCACGCGCACGTGGCGCCCGGCCTCTTCGGGGCGGATCTCGGGGTCCGGATTCGCCATGGCGAAAACGATCGGGTCGCGCGCCATCCGCCGGACGTCCTTCACCGTCAGGATGCCGGGCACCGAAAGCCCGATGAAGACGTCGGCGCCCTCGAGGGCGTCGGCGAGCCGTCCGGTGACGCCGCGGGGGTTTGTCGCCGACGCGACCCAACGCTTCATGAAGTCCATGCCGGCCGCGCGGGCGCGGTGGAGGCAGCCGTGCTCGTCCACGCCGACGATGTCGCGCACGCCGCTCGCCTGGAGGATCTTGATCGTCGCCGTGCCGGCGGCGCCGACGCCGGTCACGACGACGCGCAGCCGCCGGAGGTCCTTGCGGACGATGCGGAGCGCGTTCAGGAGCGCGGCGAGGACGACGACGGCCGTGCCGTGCTGATCGTCGTGGAACACGGGGATGTCGAGATCCTTGCGCAGACGCTCCTCCACCTCGAAGCAGCGGGGCGCGGCGATATCCTCCAGGTTGATCCCGCCGAAGCCCGGCGCGATGAGCTTCACGGTCTCGACGATCTTGTCCACGTCCTTGGTCCCCAGGCAGACCGGGAAGGCGTCCACCCCGGCGAACTCCTTGAAGAGCATCGCCTTGCCTTCCATCACGGGCAGCGCGGCCTCGGGCCCGATATCCCCGAGGCCGAGCACGGCCGTGCCATCGGTGACGACCGCCACGGTGTTGTGCTTCATCGTGAGCGTGAACGCGCGCTGCCGGTCCTCGTGGATCGCCAGGCACACGCGCGCCACGCCCGGCGTGTAGGCCATCGAGAGGTCGTCGCGGGTCCGGATCGGCACCTTGCCGCGCACCTCGATCTTGCCGCCGACGTGCATCAGGAACGTGCGGTCCGCGATGTCCACCACGCGGACGCCGGCCAGGTGCCGGAGGCGCGCCACGACCTGCTGGGCGTGGCGGCTGTCGCGCGCCTTGACGGTGATGTCGCGCTCGGTCCACTCGCGCGTCGTCTCGACGAGGTCCACGGCGCCGATGTCGCCGCCGGCCTGGCCGAGGGCCAGCGCGACGCGCCCGAGCATCCCGGGACGGTTCTTGATCTGGAGGCGGATCGTGAAGCTGTAGGACGCGCTCGGCGCGATCACGCTCCCGATTCTACCCTCTGACGGGAGCGCCGGGAAATCACGCCGGCGGCAGCACCGCGACGCCGAGCGCCGCGGTCCGCCCGGCGATCTCGCCCTCGAGCGTCGCCGCGCCGGCACCGAACCCGGCGTCGCCGAGCCGGCTGCGGATCTCGGCCTCGACCGGCGCGATGAGCCGCTCGGCCTCCTCCGGCGTCGCCCCCTTGGCGGCGATGCGGACGTCCACCTGGCCGGCGTGCGCGAGCGTGCCGACGGTTGGCTTGCGCCCCCTCGCCATGGAGTCGGCGATCAGCTCGCCGATCCGGCTCTCGCCGAGGCCGACCGCCTTCAACACCACCGCCGCCACGGAGGAGGAAGGGGGGGTCCTGAATAGACGAACCCGAGCTGGCGGTCTCATGCGTGAAGACAAGGACGCAGAACGACCGCGTCTCAGCGTTTTCAAGGGTTTGACCATTCGCCGAGAAGAATGGCGGCTACGGAGGATTTGACGGATCGGCGGAAACGTTCTGCCCCCGTCAGGCGTCTTAACAGGTAAAGAGATAAAGGAAGCTGGTGACAGTATGACATTCAGGGAGAGTGCACGCGAGACCTCGCTCGGCGCCTCAGCGCCGGGCGCCCTGGCGGGGGTCGAGGACACCGACACCCGCATCGCCCTCGACGAGGACGCCGAGGAGACGCCCCGCGCCGCCTCGCCGATCTACGAGGCGCTGCCCGCCAAGAGCGAGGATCCGGTCCGCCTGTACCTGAAGGAGATCGGCCGGGTGTCCCTCCTGACCGCGGCGCAGGAGGTCCAGATCGGGCGCCGCATCGAGGTCGGACAGATCGCGCTCCGGAGCGCCCTCGCGGGCATCCCGATGGCGGTCGAGACGCTCCTCGAGGTCGGCGACCGGCTGCGCCACGGCGGGATTCCGGCCGACGACGTGATCGTGCTGCCCGAGGGCGGCGAGCTCGAGCCCAAGGCGGTCCACCCCGTGCTGCTCGCGTTCGGACGGATCCGCCGCCACGAGCGCCGGATCGCGCGCCTCACGGAATCGCTCGCCGACAAGCGGCGCTCGGCCGCGAGCCGGACGAACGCCCAGAAGGCGATCGCGGCGCAGCGCGCGGCCATCCAGAAGACCGTCGCCGGCATGCCCCTCAAGCCGGCGCTCATCGACGAGCTGGTGGCGCGCGTTCGCGCCCACGGCCAGCTGATCGAGGCGCGCCGCGCGGCGCGCGCCGGCAGGGCGGCGGCCGCGGCCCGCCGGGAGCTCCGCGCGCTCGAGACGGCGGCGGGCCTGCCGCGGCGCGAGCTCACGCAGCTCCTCGAGCAGATCGAGCGGAGCGACCGCACCGTCCGCCAGGCCAAGCGCGAGCTGATGGAGGCGAACCTCCGGCTCGTGGTCTCGGTCGCCAAGCGGTACCTCGGCAGCGACCTGTCGCTGCTCGACCTCGTGCAGGAGGGCAACATCGGCCTCATGAAGGCCGTGGACCGCTTCCAGTACCGGCGCGGCTTCAAGTTCTCGACGTACGCGACGTGGTGGATCCGCCAGGCCATCACGCGGGCGATCGCCGACCACTCGCGGACCATCCGGATCCCGGTGCACATGGTCGAGACGCTCAACCGCATCTCGCGCGTCAACCGGCACCTGGTGAACGAGCTCGGCCGCGAGCCGACGCCCGAGGAGCTCGCCCAGCGCACGGGCGTGCCGGCCAAGAAGGTGCGGCTGATCCTGGAGTCCTCGCGGAAGCCCTTGTCGCTCGAGACGCCGATCGGCGAGGACTCGGAGCTCGGCGACTTCCTCGAGGACAAGTCGGCCGGGTCGCCGAACGACTCGCTGCTCAACCAGGATCTCACCACGCAGGTCGAGCGGGCGCTCGGGACCCTCTCGCCCAAGGAGAAGGAGATCCTGCGCCTCCGCTTCGGCATCGGCGAGGAGGGCGAGCACACGCTCGAGGAGGTCGGCCAGCGCTTCCAGGTGACCCGCGAGCGCATCCGGCAGATCGAGGCCAAGGCGCTCCGCAAGCTGCGCCACCCGCTGCGCGGCCGGAACCTCAAGGCCTTCGTCGAGAACTAGCCGTAGACGGCTCCGGGGGCGTGGAGTTGTTCGACCACGCGCCCGGGGCGATCTTCGCGTCCCGGTTCCGCCTGTTCTCAGACGGGCATGACGCCGTGCTTTTTCCAGGGGCGGTCGATCTTCTTCGTACGCGCCATCTCCAGCGCGCGGATGAGGACGGGACGGGTCTCGCGCGGGTCGATGACGTCGTCGATGAGCGCGGCGCCGGCGGCCATGTAGGGGTTGATCAGCTTCCGGAACTCCTCGACGCGCCGGGCGCGCTCCTCGTCGGGGTTGGCGGCGCCGGCGATCTCCCGGCGGAAGATGATGTTGGTGCCGCCCTCCGGGCCCATCACGCTGATCTCGGCGGTCGGCCAGGCGACGATCAGGTCGGGCTCGTAGCCGCGCCCGCACATCACGAAATAGCCCGCGCCGTACGCCTTGCGGAGCACGACCGTCAGCTTGGGCACGGTGGCCTCGCTCACCGCGTAGAGCATCTTGGCCCCGTGCCGGATGATGCCGGCGCGCTCGACCTTCGAGCCGACCATGAAGCCGGGGACGTCCTGGAAGAACACGAGCGGGACGTTGAACGCGTCGCACAGCATGATGAAGCGCGCGGCCTTGTCGGCCGAGTCCACGTCGAGCGCGCCGCCGAGCACCATCGGCTGGTTGGCCACGACGCCGACGGGCGCGCCGCCGAGCCGGGCCAGCCCGACGACGATGTTCTTCGCCCAGCCGGGCTTGATCTCGAAGAACGCGCCGTGGTCGACCACGGCACGGACCACCTTCTTCACGTCGTACGCGCGGCGGGGGGAATCGGGCACGATCGCCAGCAGGTCCTCGTCGCGGCGGTCCGCGGGGTCGTCGCACGGGATCGCCGGCGGCCGCTCGGTGTTGCTGCTCGGGAAGTACGCGAGGTACTCCTTGATCGCCTGGAGGCACGCCCGGTCGTCGGCCACCTCGAGGTCGCCCACGCCCGAGATCTCGCAGTGGACCTTCGAGCCGCCGAGGTCCTCGGCGGAGATGTCCTCGCCGACGACCGCCTTCACCAGCGGCGGACCGCCGAGGGCCATGTTGCTCGTCCCCTTCACCATCGGCACGAAGTCGGCGAGCGCGGGGATGTAGGCGGTGCCGGCCGCGCCCGGGCCCATCATGGCCGCCACCTGCGGCACCACGCCCGACATGACCGACTCCTCGCGGAAGAGCAGCCCCGAGCCGGCGAAGCTCTTCGAGCCGATCGCCTCCTGGATGCGGGCGCCGGCGGAATCGATCAGCCAGATCATCGGCATGCGCTTGGTGTAGGCGATCTCGCGGGCGCGGTTGCACTTGATCTCGGCGTTGCGCCCCATCGAGCCCGCCATGACCGTGAAGTCGTAGGCGATGACCGCCGCCAGGCGGCCGTTGACCTTGCCGTAGCCGGTGACGACGCCGTCGGCGGGCGTCTCCTTGCCGGCCATGTCGGGCGCGATGCCGGCGTGCGTCGCGAGGCCGCCGATCTCGCTGAAGCTCCCGGCGTCGAACAGCAGGTCGAGCCGCTCGCGGACGGTGAGCTTGCCGGCCGCGTGCTGCCGGGCGATCGCGTCGTCGCCGCCCATGCTCCGGCTCCGGGCGCGCTTGGCCGCCAGCTCGTCGACGAGGTCCCGGAGGCCCATCACCCTTGCCCCGTCGTCAGCACGAGATAGCTGTTGATGCCGGTGTCCGGCGGCGAGCCGCTGAGCATCGTCAGCATCGTGGCGATCTCGCTCCGGTGGTGGGTGGCGTGGTTGGCCACGTGCAACAGCAGCGGCCCGAGGGCGAGCCGGAAGCGCCTGCCCGCGGTGTTCTGGTACTCGACGATCCGCGCCAGGTCGGCCGGCGTCAGCGACTCGACGAAGGCCCGCTGCTCGCGTTCGAGACCGTCCCAGGCCGCCCGGACGGCGGCGAGCGTCTTGAACTCGGCCCCGGGGAGCTGAGTCGGCGAGGCCCCCTTCCAGCGCGAGAGCCACAGCCAGTCGGCGCCGTAGAGATGGCCGAACATCCGCGTGAGGGTCGGGAAGCTGAACTGGGAGCCCGCGTCACGCGACGCCAGTTCCTCGCCGAGCGCTGCGGCGACGTCGAACAGCCTCCGGTTCGCCCACCGGTGATAGTCGTACAGCCCGCGGATCAGCCCGAGCTCGCCCGCGCTCACGACTGGCGCCCCTGCCCCGACGCGATGCCGAGGTAGAGCGACAGGTCGGTGGGCGGCGCCGAGCCGCTCACCATCGTGAGCATCGTGGCGATCTCGCTCCGATGGTGGGTGGCGTGGTTGGCCACGTGCTGCAGCAGCGGCCCGAGCGGCAGGCGGTAGGGGCCGCCGTCCTTGCTCGGGTAGGCGGTGGACTGGAACACGACGGGACGGGCGAGGTCCGCCGCCGCCAGGCCGCCGACGAACGCGCGCTGCTCGACCTCGAAGGCGTCCCAGCGCCCGCGCAGCGCCTCGAGGCCCGGGACATCGCGCTCGTCCGGCAGGCGATCGGGCCGGCGGCCCTGGAAGCGCTCGAGCCAGATCCAGTCGGCGGCGTAGATGTGAGTGAACATCCCGCGCAGCGTCGGAAAGCTGAACTGCTTGCCGACCTCGCGGCCCGCCGCCGCCTCGCCGAGGGCCCGGGCCGCGTCGAAGAGCCGGCGGTTGGCCCACCAGTGGTAGTCGTAGATCCCGCGGATCAGATCGAGCACCGTCACGTCCGCCATCAGCGCCTCCTCAGGCCAGCACCGCGATGGTGTCGCCCTCCTGGACGGTCTGGCCCTCCTTCACCCGGATCTCCTGAACCGCGCCCGCCCGCGGCGCCTCCACGGGGATCTCCATCTTCATGGACTCGAGCACCACCACCGGGTCGCCGGCCTGCACGCGGTCGCCCGGCTTGGCGGTCACCTGGTACACCACGCCCGTGATGTGCGCCTTGATCTCCTCAGGCATTGAACGCTCCTTGCTCGATCATCTGCGTGTGCACGCGTCCCTCGCGGAACGCCTCGCTCTCGATCACGCGGCGCAGGAACGGGATCGTCGTCCTCACGCCCTCGACCACGCACCCGGCGAGGGCACGCGCCATCCGGTCCAGGGCCGCCTCGCGCGTCGGGCCGGCCGCGACCAGCTTGAACAGCAGCGGGTCGTAGTGGACGGACACGACGCTGCCCGCCTCCACCCCGGACTCGATCCGGATCCCGTCGCCCGACGGCAGCGCAAGCCGCTCCACCCGGCCGGGCGACGGCAGGAAACCCTTCGCCGGGTCCTCAGCATACACTCGGCACTCGAGGGCCGCGCGGCGCTGGACGATGTCCTCCTGGCGCCAGGCGAGGCGCTCGCCGGCCGCGACGCGGAGCTGCTCGACGACCAGGTCGAAGCCCGTCGCCTCCTCGGTCACCGGATGCTCGACCTGCAGCCGCGTGTTCATCTCGAGGAAGTGGAACCCGCCGTCCTCGGCCACCAGGAACTCCATCGTTCCGGCGTTGACGTAGCCGATGGACCGCGCGCCGACGACGGCTGCGGCGGCGAGCCCCTGCCGGGTCGCCGCCGGCAGGTGCGGCGCCGGCGACTCCTCGACGAGCTTCTGGTGCCGCCGCTGGATCGAGCATTCGCGCTCGTGCAGGTGCACCAGCGTGCCGTGGGCGTCGCCGAACACCTGCACCTCGATGTGGCGCGCGCGCTCCAGATACTTCTCGACGTACACCTCGCCGCGGCCGAACGCGGCCTGGGCGCGGCGCGTCGCGGTGGCGAACGCGCCCGGCAGCTCGGTCGGCGTGCCGACGCGCGCCATGCCGATGCCGCCGCCGCCGGCGGCCGCCTTCAAGATGACCGGGTAGCCGATGTCGCGGGCGATCAGCTCGACCTCACCCGCGTCGGCCACCGGCTCGGCGCTTCCGGCCAGCACCGGCAGGCCGGCCCCGGCCATGAGTCGCCGCGCCTCCGTCTTGTCTCCCATCCGGCGGATGGCCTCGGCCGAGGGCCCGATGAAGGTGAGCCCGGCGCGGCGGCAGGCCTCGGCGAACCGCCAGTTCTCCGAGAGGAAGCCGTAGCCGGGATGGATCGCGTCGGCGCCGCTCGCGCGCGCCGCCTCGAGGAGGCGCGCAACGTCGAGGTAGCTCTCGCGGGCGGGCGCGGGCCCGATCGCGATGGCCCGGTCGGCGTCCCGCACGTGCGGCGCCTCGCGGTCGGCCTCGGAGTACACGGCGACGGTCCCGAGCCCGAGACGGCGACAGGCGCGGAACACCCGCCGGGCGATCTCCCCCCGGTTGGCGACGAGGACGGTCCGGATCAACGAGGCGGCAGGACGGCCGGGGCCGGGTCGCGCCCGAGAATCTCCAGCGCCGCGGCACGCCAGCCGGCCTCGCCGGGCACCCAGCGGCTCTGCAGCGTCACGGTCGGGCCGGCCCCGTCGAGGGCGAGCTTGACGACGCACTGCCGGCCGATGCGGGCGAACGCGACGATGCGGGACGAGCGCGGCGCGCGCGCCCCGAGCCCGGCGATGTCCCAGCCCGTGCCCGGCGCCAGCCAGCGCGCGACCGCGGCGGCGTCGCCCGCGCCGAGCGCGCCGCCGAACGCCCGGAGCGCGTCGGCGAGGCCCGCGGGCATGGGCCACGCGCCCACCGCCTTCTCGAGGCGGATCCACTCGCGCGCGTCGTCGCTCGTCTCGACGGCCGGGCTCGCCGTCCCCCCCGGCGCGTCCGGCGGGACGTCCCCGGTGACGCCGCCCGCCGCCGCCAGCAGCGGCTCGAGCCGCCGCTGCCGGGCGGCCGCGCGCGCCTCGAGCTCGGGGGTGCGCACGAGGTGACGCAGGATCGTCTCCCCCGCGGTGACGTGCCGCGTCTCGTCCTCGATGCACCGCGCCAGGATCTGGCGCGTGGGCGGCTCGTAGACCGCGTTGGCCCGCGCGAGGTGCTGGCTGTAGACCGCGAGCAGGTGGGGCTTCAGCACCCGGTAGACGCCCACCAGCCGCTCCACCGTCTCGTGCGGCGCCTCCGGCGCCTCGACCGCGTCCATGAACGCGACGACCGCCGCGTTGGCCGGCTCCCCCTGGTGGGCGGTCGCGCGCAGCTCGGGCAGCCGCCGGCCGAAGGCGTCGGCGTGCTGCGCGAGGTCCCAGACGTGGCGGCCCAGCAGCAGCTTGGCCGAGAGCTCGGGCGTCAGCGCGATCCAGCCGCCGGCGGCCCGCAGCGCCCGCTCGACGACGTAGCGGTAGTTGCGCAGGAGCCGGGCGGAGTGCTCGACGGCGAACGGCCCTTCGAGGGGGTGCGGCACGAGACCTAGTAGACCTGCGACCGCTGGGTGGTCTTGATCAGCCGCTCGATCTCCTCCTCGGTGAACCCCGCCAGGCGCCGCACGTCGGTCGCGATCGAGATCGGGACGAGGTCGTGCTCGCCTTCCCGGCGGACGCCGCCGAGGTTGAAGCGCTCGTCGATCGTCTCCTGGAACTCGACGGCCCGCCGGCGCCGCTCGGGGTCGCCCTCGGTGAGCCGGGTGAGCCACTTCGAGCCCATGCGGACGTGGGTGATCTCGTCGGCCAGCACGAACTCGACCGCGCGCTCGAGGACCGGGTCGCCGATCTTCCGCGCGATGTGCACGAGCTGGTTGAACACGTCGCAGGCGAGGCCTTCGAGTCCGCGGTTGACGCCCGCGACGCGCGCCGCCGCGTCCTCGGCGCAGGCGCAGCGCCAGAGGATCGTCGTCTCGGGGAACTCGCCCGCGAAGCCATCGAGGTGCTCGAGCAGGCGCAGGTAGATCTCGACGTGGCGCGACTCGTCCCAGACCTGGCGCGCCATGTCCAGGGTGAACTCCCACGGCGCCTCGGGGAAGTCGCAGACGCTCCGGCCGGCCCCCTCCATCGCCTGGAGCTCGCCGACCATGATGCCGTGCACGCGCTCCTTGATCGACTCCCGGCTCGAGAGGTCCGGGAACGGCGGGAGCCCCTGCGCGATCTTGAGGTCGGCCACGTCCCGCGCGCGCATCCGCACGAAGCGATCCTCGCGGGCGAGCTTGTCGTAGGCGATCGGACGCTCCATGGACCCCCCACCGCCGGAATGAACCGCTGTTCAGCGAGTGTAGCAGACTACACGCGTTCCTTGAACTCCTTGCCGAGCAGGCCCTCCGGGCGGATCAGGAGGACCACGATGATGATCAGGAACGCGAGCGTGTTCTTGAACTGGATGGTCAGGTAGGCGCCGGTCAGGCTCTCGGCGACGCCGAGGATCAGAGCGCCCACCACCGCGCCCGGCAGGCTGTTGAGGCCGCCGAGGACCGCCGCGGCAAAGCCCTTGAGGAACGGGTCGAGCATGAAGAACGGGTCGAGCAGGAGGGCCGGCGCCAGGAAGATCCCCGCCACCACCCCGAGGGCCGAGGCCGCCCCCCACGACACGCTCAGCACGAGCCGGGTCGGGATCCCGAGGGTCTGGGCGGCCATCACGTTCTCCGAGGTGGCCCGCATCGCGAGGCCGAGCCGCGTCTTCTGCACGAGCAGGTAGAGGAGCAGGCTGCCGACGAGCCCGGCCGCGAGGGTCGCCAGCGACAGCTGGCTCATGACCACGGGTCCGACCTGGTACGTCTTCGTGTCGGAGATCGGGAACGGGAGCGACACGGGCTCGGCGCCCCAGGTCCAGACGACGACGCCCTGGATGATCAGCGCCAGGCCGAGCGTCAGGATCACCATGCCGAGGAGGTTGGCGCCCTGGCGCTGGGCCTTCACCAGCACGCCGAAGTAGAACGCGACCCCGACCGCCGAGCCGACCAGCAGCGACCCGCCCAGGGCGACCGGGAACGAGTACTGGCTCGTCAGCATCGAAAAGGCCACGAACGTGGCGAGCGTCGCGATGTCGCCGTGGGCGAAGTTGAGCACCCGCGTCGAGCGGTAGATCAGCACGATCCCCAGCGCCACCAGCGCGTAGAGGCTGCCGGCGGAGAGCCCGGTGAAGCCGTACTGGAGGAGCTTGTCCATCTACCGGAAGGGCCAGAGCTGGAAGTAGAGGCGCGTCTTGAGCCAGCGGCCGAAGAGGCCGAGCGGCTCGAAGATGAGCACGACGAGGATGGTCACGCCGTAGACGACGGGGACCATCTCGCGGAAGTTCGCGAACAGCTTCGGCACGAGGATGACGAAAAGCGCGCCCAGGATGGATCCCTCGATGGACGCCACGCCGCCGATGATGACCGCCACGAAGAGGGTGAGCGACTCGCCGATGTTGAAGATCTGCGGCTCGATGTGGCCGAGCACCTGAGCGTAGAGCGCGCCGTGTACGCCCGTGTAGAAGGACGAGATCGCGAACGACAGGAGCTTGTAGCGTGTCAGGTTGATCCCGTTCACCTCCGCGGCGATGTCCGCGTCGCGGATCGCGATGAAGGCCCGTCCGATGTAGGAGGAAATGATGTTGTAGGTGGCCAGCGTGAAGCCCGCCAGCAGGAGCACGTAGATGTAGTAGGTGGTGTGCGTGGCCGAGAGGCCGAGCATCGGCTTGAGCTTGACGATCGAGAGCCCCGATCGCCCGCCGGACAGCACCTCCCAGTTCACGAAGACCTGGTAGACGGCGACGCCGAAGCCGAGCGTGGCGATGGACAGGTACGGTCCCTTGAGGCGGAGCGACGGGAAGCCGACGAGGACGCCGGCGAGCGCCGCGAGCGCGCCCGCGCCGGCGAGCGCCACCAGGAAGGGGGCGCCCCAGATCCGCAGGTGGCCGAACGCGAACGCCCCGATCGCGAGGAACCCGGCCTGGCCGAACGAGATCTGGCCCGTGTATCCGATCAGGAGGTTCTGGCCCATGACGCCGATCGAGTACAGGGCGACGAGCGTGGCGATGAAGATCATGTAGTCCGGCGCCACCCACGGAAACGCGGCCACGGCCAGCAGGAGAAGGCCGAGGAGTGTCCGCGTGAACGGCCGCCGCGCGAAACGCAGGTCGTCCGCGTACGACTCGACTAGGTCCACCGGCTCCCCTCGCCCACGGCGTCGGCGCGCACTGCCATGTCCCCGCTAGTCCCCGTAGAGGCTC
>JACPCH010000153.1 GCA_016179875.1 Candidatus Rokuibacteriota bacterium
GGCGCCGCCGCGGGCCGCGCCTGGCAGACGCTCTCGACGCACGAGACGCAGGACGCGTGCGAGCAGGCGGGTGCCGCCATGCTTCGCCAGGCGGAGCGCGCGGAGGAATCGGCGCGCGACCGCCTGCGCGACCGGATGCAGGAGGCGATCGGGAAGGATGCGCTCGAGGCCGACGTCCCGGCGTTCGTGCGGGGCAGCCCGGAGGCCCGCGCGCTCGAGCGGGCGGAGGCCCACGCGCGCCGGCTCGCCGCCAGCCGCTGCGCCGTCAGTCCTCGCTGACCGCGCCGAGCGCGCGCAGGTACTCCTGCCACTCGACGGGCAGGAGCGACTGCTTCTTGCTGTTGCACGCCTTGCAGGCGGGCACGACGTTGCCGCGCGTGGAGCGCCCGCCGCGGCCGAGCGGGACCAGGTGGTCCATCGTCAGGCTCCGGTGGCCCACGGGGCGCCGGCAGTAGTGGCAGACGCCGGCGGCGATCCGGCGCCTCCACCACGGGCTCGCGCGCAGCGCGCGCGCCCTGGCCTTCTCGCGCTTGAGCACGTCGGGATCCACGGGCGCGTAGAAGTCACTCATGGACCGCGAGCGCCTCGGACAGCGCCTCCCACTCGCGCATGAGCCACATCACCCGCTCCTCGGCGCTCTTGCGCTCGGTGGTCGCCGCACGCACCCGCTCGCCGTCGGCGTAGAGCGCGGGGTCGGCGAGGACCCGGCCGATCTCGGCCAGCCGCGCCTCGAGCGCGTGGATCTGCCTCTCGACCTCGTCGAGCCGGCGGCGGAGCTCGCGGACCTCGGGGGGGACGCGCGGCGGCCGGCGCGGGCGCGTCTGGCGCGGCTCCGCCACCGGCGCCGCCGCCCTCGGCGCGCGCCGGGCGGCGGCGGCCGGCGGCGGCGCGGCGGCGCGGGCCTTCGCGGCGAGGTAGTCGTCGTAGCCCCCGAGATAGCTCGTGACCGTCCCGCCGCCGACTTCCACGATCCGCGTCGCGAGGCGGTTGATGAAGTAGCGGTCGTGGGAGATGAACACGATCGTGCCCGGGAAGCCGACGAGGGCGTTCTCGAGGACCTCGCGCGCGGCGAGGTCGAGGTGGTTCGTGGGCTCGTCGAGACAGAGGAGCGCGGCCGGCCGCACCAGCATCTTCGCCAGCGCCACCCGCGCCTTCTCGCCGCCCGAGAGGACCGCGATCTTCTTGTCCACCGCGTCGCCCGAGAACAGGAACGCGCCCGCGATGGTCCGGAGGCGCGTCTGCCCGAGCTCGGGCGCCGCCGCCTCCAGCTCCTCGTAGATCGTGCGCGCCGGCGTCAGCGCGTCGAGCTGGTGCTGGGCGTAGTAGTGGACCGCCACGTGGGCGCCGAGCGTCCGCTCGCCGCGGTCGAACGGGAGCACGCCGGCGAGGATGCGGAGCAGCGTGGACTTGCCGCTTCCGTTCGGGCCGACGAGCGCGACCCGCTCGCCGCGCTCGACCGCGACGTCCACGCCGGCGTACACGACGTTGTCGCCGTAGGCCTTGTGCAGGCCGGCGAGGGCCGCCACGCGGCGGCCCGTTCGCGGCGGCTCGGGGAAGCCGAAGCGGATGCGCCGGGCCTCCGGGCCCACCTCGACGCGCTCCAGGCGCTCGAGCATCTTGATGCGGCTCTGGACCTGCCGCGCCTTCGTCGCCTGGTAGCGGAAGCGCTCGATGAAGCGCTCGATCTCGGCCACGCGCTTGGCCTGGTTGCGCGCCCGGGCCTCGAGCAGCTCCCGCCGCGCCGCGCGCTCCACGAGGTAGTGGTCGTAGTCGCCCGGATAGACGGTCACGCCCTCCGGCCCCAGCTCGGCGATGGAGGTGACCATGCGGTTCAGGAACCAGCGGTCGTGGGAGACGAGGACGACGGTGCCCTCGTAGCCGACGAGGAAGCCCTCGAGCCACTCGAGGGACTCGATGTCCAGGTGGTTCGTGGGCTCGTCGAGCAGCAGGAGCGCGGGGCGCAGCAGGAGCAGGCGCGCGAGCGCGGCGCGCATCCGCCAGCCGCCGGAGAACTCGGCGAGCGGGCGCGCGAAGTCGCCCGGGCGGAAGCCGAGGCCGCCGAGGATCGTCTTGGCCTGGGTCTCGAGCCGGTAGCCGCCGAGCGCCTCGAATCGGTGCTGGAGATCGCCGTAGCTCGCGGTGAGGAGGTCGGCCTCGGGCCCCGGCGTCGCGGTCGCCAGCGCGGCGGCCGCGTCCTCCATCTCGCGCTCGACGCGCCAGACGTCCTCGAAGCCGGCGAGCGCCTCGGCGAGGATCGAGCCCGCGGCGCTCCCGGCGACCTCCTGCGGCAGGTACCCGACCGTCGTCGCGCGCGGCCGGCTGATGCGCCCGGCGTCGGGCGTCTCGACGCCGGCGAGCAGGCGGCAGAGCGTCGTCTTGCCGCTTCCGTTCGGGCCGACGAGCCCGATGCGCTCGCCGTCGGGGATGCGCCAGGACAGGTCGCGGAAGACCAGCTGGCCGGCGTAGCTCTTCGAGACCGCGTCGAGCTGGATCATCGGCCCCGGGTCATGTCCCCCTGGCCGCCTTGAGCTGCTCGAGGACGGAGAACGCGTGGCGGACCGACTTGGCCGCCAGCGTGCCGCCCATCAAGAGCCCGATGTCGAGCGTCTCGGCGATCTCCGCGTCCGTCGCGCCCTGGTCGAGGACCTCCTCGACGCGGTGGTCCACTCAGTCGAAGCAGTTCTGCGACACGGCCACCGCCAGCGCCGTGAGCTCCTTCTGCTTCTTGGACAGCGCGCCGTCGGCGAAGACCTTCCGGCCCAGCTCGCCGAACACCGCGAACACCTTCATCGGCGACTGCAGCATGAGGCCGCTCAGCCGCTTCTTCTCCGCATTGCGCTCGTGGATGTGCATGGGTCCTCCTCGCCACTACCCCTCGTTGGTGGTCAGCTCCCGCGCGCGCGCCTCGGCCAGCGTGCGGAGCGCCAGCAGCATCCGCACCACGCACTGCTGCACGAGCAGCGCGTCCTGCGCGAACGGATCGGCCAGCCACTCGCGCGCCCACTCCGGGTTCTCGGCCTTCAGACCGAGCGTCGGCGAGAGCGCCTGGAGCCGGAGCAGGAGATCGTCCTGCGGCAGCCCCGCGGCGCGCAGGCGCGAGACGACGGCGGCGCGGACGGCCGCGTTCCAGATGCCGGTCAGGCCCTCGAGCAGCGCCGCGTAGCACGACAGGTCCGGCTTGTCCTGGAACACCTTCAGGACGGCGGGGACGAGCGGGTTCACGACGGCGTCGCCCTCCTCGTCCACGCCGAAGAGCGGGCCGAGCAGCGGGTCCACGCCGACGTCGGCGAGGCGCTCGAGGAGATCCACGGCCTCGGCCGCGGGCACCGGGGGCAGCTTCGCCAGCCGCTCGAGCAGGGGCACGTCACCCGCCATGGACCGAGCCTCCCGCGCGCGTGGGCTCGGCGCGCATCTCGGCGCGCGCCAGCGCCTGCGCGCGCCCGGCCGGCACCAGGAACGCGGCGCCGAGCCCCGCCACGCACACGACGAGCCCCGTCACGAACACGCCGTGCAGGGCCGGCGCCATCGGCAGCCCGGCGGACAGCCGCTGCGCCATCACGGCGCCCATGACGGAGAGCCCCAGGGCGCCGCCGATGGACATGAAGAACTGCGTCATGGACGTGGCCACGCCCAGCTCGCTCCGCGGCACCGCGCTCTGCACCGCGATCAGCATCGGCACGATGACGAGCCCCATGCCGACGCCGGCCAGCAGCACGTCGCGCATGGCGACGCCCTGGGTCAGCGCGGCGCTCCAGCGGGTGAAGAGCAGGAACGCCCCGGTGAGACAGGCCATGCCCGCCACGACGACCGTGCGGTAGCCGATGCGCAGCACGAGCCGGGCGCTCGTCACCGACATCACCACCCAGCCGAGGATGAACGGCGTCAGCACGAGCCCGGCGCCGGTCGCGCTGGCGCCGGTCACCGACTGGAGGAACAGCGGGACGAAGCTGAGCGCCCCGAACATCGCCATCCCCGCGAGGAACCGCGTGAGCACGGCGGCGACCACCATGCGCACGGCGAAGAGGCGCAGCGGCACGATCGGCTCGGCGGCCCGCCGCTCGACCGCCACGAAGGCGGCGAGGGCCGCCCCGCCGAGCGCGAGGGGCCCGAGGACGTCGAGGCCCGTCCACGCGCCGGCGCGGCCCGCCTGCATGATGCCGACCAGGCCCGCCGACACCCCCGCGGTGAAGAGCCCGACGCCCGCGTAGTCGATCGCCTCCCGGCGCTCGCGCCGCGTGTCCCCGGTGAGCGCGTTGGCGATGAGCGCCATCGCCACGGCGCCGAACGGCACGTTGATGTAGAAGACCCAGCGCCACGAGGCGTAGTCGCTGAGCACGCCGCCGAGCCAGGGGCCGACCAGCGAGGCCACGCCCCACATCCCCGAGATCCAGCCCTGCATCTTCGCGCGCCGCTCGAGACCGTAGATCTCCGCGATGATCGTGTAGCCGAGCGTCATGAGCGACCCGGCGCCGAGCCCCTGGACCATGCGGAACAGGACGAGCTGGAGCATGTCCTGCGCCATGCCGGAGAGCGCCGAGCCCGCCAGGAACGTGACGAGGCCGGCGAGGTACATCGGCCGCCGGCCGAAGAGGTCGGACAGTCGTCCCCAGAGCGGCATCGAGACCGTCTGCGTGAGCAGGAAGCCCGAGAACACCCAGGAGTAGATCCGGATCCCGCCGAGGCTCGCGACCACCGTCGGCATCGCGGTGGCGACGACGGTGGACTCCATGGCCGAGAGGAAGATCGCGAGCATGACCCCGCAGAGGACTCGCCGCTTCTTCGCCTCCTCCATCAATGGCCGCCGGTGCAGCCGGCGCAGCGGCAGAGCCCGCGCAGGTCCGGATAGGGATAGACGCTCGCGTGGCCGTCGGCCCACGTCACCTGGAGGCCCCCGTCGGTCCGTTTGATCCCCCGCGGCCACGCCGCAGCGGCCGCGGGCGCCTCCAGCGCGGCGCACGCCCCGCACGCGCAGCCGCGCCGGAGCTGGGCGAAGGGATAGATCGAGTTGTGGCCGTCGGCCCAGTCCACGCCGAGCGCGTAGCGGCCGACGAGGTGCACGTCCTTCGGCGCGTGCGGATCCGGCTGGCCCAGGATGCGGAGCCCGAGGCTCTTGTTCACGCGCCGCCCCCGGTCGCGGGTCTTGCCAGCCGCATGCCGGCCAGCAGGTAGTGCACCGCGAGGGTCTGGTACGGGCCCCAGGCGGCGGCCCGGCGGCGGATCGCCCGCTCGGAGAGCGCGCGGCCGCGGCCGCAGAAGTGGACGAACGCCTTGCGCACGGCGAGGTCGCCCGCCGGGCAGACGTCGCCCCGCCCGAGGCCGCGCGCCAGGAACCAGTCGGCGGTCCAGCGGCCGAGCCCGTGCAGCGCGGTGAGCCGCTCGATCACCGCCTCGTTCGGCGCGGCGGCCAGCGCGTCGACGTCGAGCGCGCCCGAGGCGAGCGCGGCGGCGAGGCCGCGGAGGTACTCGGCCTTGCGCGTGGAGTACTTCAGCGCGCGATACGAGCGCACCGGCGCGCGCGCGAGGGTCGCCGCGTCGGGGAACGCGTACACCGTCTCGCCGTCCACGGTCACCGGCGCGCCCCAGCGGCGCACCAGCCGCGCGCGGCACGCGAAGGCGAACGAGAGGTTCACCTGCTGGGCGCCGATCGCGTGGACGAGCATCTCCAGCGGCGTCGGCCCGAGCGTCGGCCGCATGCCATAGAGCGGCCCGATCAGGGCGGCCAGCGCCGGATCGCCCTTGGCCATGCGGTAGAAGCCGGCCAGGTCGAAGTCGAGGCCGAAGACGCGCCGCGCCTCCATCGCCGCCGCCTCGAGGGCGCCCGCCGGGCCGCCGGGCACGCGCACGACGAGCCGCGCGTCGTCCACCGGGCCGCGCCAGCGTACGTCCCAGGGCAGCAGGCGGCCGTGCCAGCGCAGGACGCGCCGGAAGACGCCGTCGCCGACGCGGTTCGAGGGATCCTCGCCCCACAGCCGGTAGCGCGCGAGCGTCGCCGCGGCGTCGAGCGGGCCGTCCGGAGCGAGAACGATCGTCGTCGGGCTGGTCACGCGGTTGTCGAGTGTACCAGAGTTGCCGCGTCCGTCCGCCTCGGCTACGCTACCCGGCGATGAGCTTCGTCAGCGCGTACGACACCGACGGCGTCCGCGTCCTCACCCTCGACCGTCCCGAGACGCTCAACGCGCTGACGCTCGAGGGCATGCGCGAGCTGGGCGAGCGCGTGGAGGCCGCCGCCGCCGACCCGGCGGTGCGCGCGCTCGTGCTGACCGGGGCCGGCAAGGCGTTCTCGGCGGGCGGCGACGCGCAGTTCCTGCTCGGAATCCCGGCGATGACGGACGCCGAGCTGCGCACCGTCGTGTACGGCACGTTCCAGCGCCCGGTCCGCGCGATCCGCGCGATGCCCAAGCCCGTCGTCGCCGCCGTCAACGGGCCGGCGGTCGGCGCCGGCTGCGAGCTGGCGGTCGCCTCGGACTTCCGCCTCGCCTCCGAGCACGCGCGCTTCGGCGAGGTCTGGATCCGGCTCGGCTGCGTCCCGGCGCTCGGCGGCATGTACCTGCTGCCGCGGATCGTCGGGCTCACGAGGGCGACCGAGATGATCCTCACCGGCGAGCTGGTGGACGCCGCCGAGGCCCACCGGATCGGCCTCGTGACCCGCGTGGTCCCCGCCGGCGAGCTGCTCGACGCCGCGGTCGCCCTCGCGCGCGCGCTGGCCCGGGGCCCCGCGAAGGCCCTCGCCGCGGCGAAGGCCGCGATCAACCGCGGCCTCGCCTCCGACTTCTGGAGCGAGCTGGACGCCACCGTCGCCGACCAGCTCGGCTGCTTCCGCACCGCTGATTTCACCGAGGGCGTCCGGGCGCTCGCCGACCGCCGGCCCCCGCACTTCACCGGCGAGTAGCCGGGGTCCTGGCGCCGAGACGCCCGCCGGGCTCCCGCCCCGT